>JAKEEH010000480.1 GCA_022616725.1 Limisphaerales bacterium
AAAGTGATACAAAACTGCTACACAAATGGTGGGGGGTATCAGTTTCCAATCCCGCCGACTTCGCTTCAACGGTCCAACTCAACCCACGCGGCGCGAAACTTTCGTTGGTTCGCTTGCTTCAGTTCCTTGCACGGCACCCCTTGGGTCATCAGCGTGCCGTCGTCGCTCAGGAGCTGAAAAGGGCGGTTGTCATCGGGATAAACGATGATCGCTTCGGGGTTGAAATCCTTGAACTTGACCGCGATGACCTCCGTTGGCGCCGTCGAACCCCCTTGCCACTCGAACAGGCGCGTGTTCTCGCGTCCGTCATGCGCGCCCGCCAGTATCAGGTAGCGGTTGCGCCAGCGCACAATATCGCGCACGCCGCGGCCACCGAGGTCCAGCAACAACGGATCACCGAGCCGGGGCGGCTTTCCGCCGATCACTTCGTCCGGGTTCAACAGCGGGACAATGAGCGCGCGTCCGCGCGGGATTGGATTGCGAAAGGCCAGCAGCAACGCGCCTTCCGGGGTCGGGCAAAGGCCCTCAATGTTCAGCCCGCCGGCGGCCTTCGGCGGCAGCCGGCTGGCGATGTCCAGGCGAAACGGACGAAGCCGCGCATCGCGCAACAGTTCCGCCAAAAGCGTCGTAAAGGTGCGGCCAACAGGGGCGAGCTGTATCCTGCCGCTCTTTTCCTCGACACGGGTCGCGAAAAAGCGGTGCCGGCTGGCGCGGAATTTTCCGTCGCGATTGCGCCCATGCGAGCTGATCCAGAAAATTCGCTCGCCCATCCAGCAGGCGGCTTCGAGGTCGGTTTCGGGCTTTTTCGGGTCCACCCGGAGCAGGCGCGACAGGTCCTGGCTGGAAACGGGCAGCCCGCCTTTGGCGGCGTCGTAAACACGGAGGGCATTGTCTTCGTCGTTCGCCACCGCAAAAAGGCTGTTGTTCAGCGCCACCGCTCCCGAGGCGTCGCACATCCCGTAATAGACCGTCTGCGTCGAGACAGGCTCCGCCGCGGCCGGGGCCAGCCAAGTGAGCCACGAAATCACGCCACAGAACACGAGTTTTGTCCCATCCATGATAACTTCCGTGGCAGCAACTTAGTCGAAATTAGCCCTTGCGTCCATGGAAGCGCACACCTATATTTCGCGCTCTTTTTAGAGAGAAAGTTCGATTCTATGCGACGTCCAAAAGGCATCAAGACCAAGAAATCTGTCGCCAAGCGGTTCAAAATCACCGCCGGGGGCAAAGTATTGCGCTCGCGCTCCGGCAAACGGCATCTGCTGCAGTCCAAGAACCCGAAGCGCCGCCGCGGGCTCACCGGCACCGTGCTGGTCGATTCCACGGACGTATATCGCATCAAACAGAATTTGCCGTTTAATCGTTGAAGTTGAACCGTTGAATCGTTGAATCGTTGAATCGTTAGAATTTTGTTATGCGAGTCACCAACTCACCCGCTTCACGCAAACGCCGCATTCGCACTCTCAAGGCCGCGAAAGGCTTTCGGATGCGCCGCTCGAAATTGTATCGTTACGCGGCGGACGCGCTGGACCACGGGCGGCAGTACGCCTTCCGCGATCGCAAAACCAAGAAACGCAATTTCCGCGCGCTTTGGCAGGCGCGCATCAACGCCGCCGCGCGCGCGGCGGGCATCACTTACAGCCGCCTCATGGAAGGGTTGAAGGCGGCGAAGGTTGCCCTGGACCGTAAAATCATCGCCGACATCGCCGCCACCGACAACGCGAGCTTTACCGAGTTGGTCAAGGTCGCCCAAAACGCGTTGAACACGAAGTCGGCGAAGGCTTAATCGGATTTTGATTCAACCAGGCGGGCGGCCGTAACGCCCGCCTTTTGCTTTTATGGCGCTGGACCAAATCGAACCTCTGAAGCAAGCCGCCCTGGCGGAACTGACCGCAGCGGAGGACCTGAAGGCTCTCGAGCAGGCTAAGGTCAATTACCTCGGCGCGCACGGCAAATTCACCGCGCTGCTGAAGTCCCTCGGCGCGTTGCCCAAAGAGGACCGGCCCGCCGCCGGCAAACTCATCAACCAGGTGAAGACGGAGCTGGAAGCTGCGCTGAGTTCACGGCGCGAGGAGCTCGAATTGAAAGCGGCGATGCCAAAGGAAGCGACCGATTTCACCCTCCCGGGCCGCCGCCGCGCCCTTGGCAAACTGCACCCTCTCACGCAAGTGACCGAGGATATCGTGCGCGTGTTCCGCAAGATCGGCTTTGTCGTTGCCGACGGCCCGGAGATCGAAGACGAATGGCACTGTTTTGACGCCCTGAACACACCCGCGGATCACCCCGCGCGGGACACGCAAGACACCTTCTATGTTGACGCAGCGGGCGAGGAGACGAGTCGCCAGCTTTTGCGCACGCACACATCATCGGTGCAGATTCGGGTCATGGAAAGGCAACCGCCGCCCATCCGCATCATTGCTCCCGGGCGTGTTTACCGGCGCGACAACGCCGACGCGACCCATAACCCGACCTTCCAGCAGATTGAAGGCTTGTATGTGGGCAAAGGGGTCACGGTTGGCGACCTGAAGGGGACCGTCGAATTCGTTTTCAAGCAACTGCTGGGCGACGAAGTCACGATTCGGTTCCGGCCGCATTACTTTTCCTACACGGAGCCGAGCTTTGAAATCGATTTCTCGAGCCCGCTCGTCCGCAAGATGGGCAAGGATTGGCTGGAGATCGCCGGGTGCGGGATGGTCCATCCGCAGGTGTTCGAGAATGTCGGTTACGATCCGGAGGTGTGGACCGGCTGGGCGTTCGGCTTCGGCATCGAGCGCGTCGCCATGATCCGCTACGGCATCAATGACATTCGGCTGTTTTACGAGAATGATGTGCGTTTCCTGGAGCAGTTTTAGGCCATGAAAGTTACCCTCAACTGGCTCAAGCAATACGTCGGTTTTGATTGGACGCCCGAGGAACTGCGCGAACGGCTGACGATGCTCGGCCTCGAAGTGGAAGGAATGCAGAAACTCGGAGGCGAATTCGAGGGCATCGTCGTGGCCGAGGTCTTGACCCGCGACAAACATCCGAACGCGGACAAACTCTCCCTCTGCCGCGTCGCCGATGGCAAGGGTGAGCGGCAGATCGTTTGCGGCGCGCAAAACTTCAAGCCGGGGGACAAAGTGCCGTTGATCCTGCCGGGCGCCTCCCTGCCGCCCAAGCCCGGCGAGAAGGAGCCGTTCACGATCAAGGTGGGCAAAATCCGCGGCGTGGAATCGCATGGCATGTTGTGCTCGCCCAAGGAACTCGGCTTGTCGGACGATGCGCAGGGCCTGCTGATCCTGCCGCCGGCTGCTAAGGTCGGGCAGCCGTTCGCCGAGCACCTCGGACGCGCGGCGGGCGACGTGGTTTATGATTTGGAGATCACCCCCAACCGCCCGGACCTCAACAGCGTGATCGGCATCGCGCGCGAGATCAGCGCGGTGACCGGCAATCCGTTGCGCCTGCCGGACGTGAAGTTGCCGGACGGGGGCGATCGGGTTGAAAAGTGGGTCGCTGTGCGACTGGAGGACCCGGAACTGTGCGCCCGATACGCGGCTCGTGTGGTCCGCGGCGTGAGAGTCGGGCCGAGCCCGGACTGGTTGCGCCAGACGCTGGAGAAAGTCGGCGTTCGCAGCATCAGCAACGTCGTCGATGTCACCAATTATGTGATGCTCGAAATCGGCCAGCCGCTCCACGCATTCGATTATCACTTACTCGGCAAAGGACAAAGCGGCACGCCAACCATCGTCGTACGCCGCGCCGGCGAAGGCGAAAAGTTCACCACGCTCGATGGACAGGAACGCGCGCTGACGACTCAGAATCTGCTCATTGCCGATGAGACGAAGGCGATCGCGCTGGCCGGGGTGATGGGTGGGCAGAACACGGAGATCAACGAGAAAACAGTGGACGTACTCATCGAGAGCGCGTGGTTCAAGCCGCAAAACATTCGCGCGACGTCCAAGCGGCTCGAACTGCGGACCGAATCTTCCTATCGGTTCGAACGCGGGGCTGATATCCGAATTTGCGACTGGGCGAGCTGTCGGGCGGCGCAACTGATCCTGGAAACCGCCGGAGGTGAACTGCTGGCGGGAGTCGTCGATGCGTTCCCGGTGCCGCCCGCGCCCAAAGAAATCCAACTGCGCCACCGAAAGACGGACGAACTGCTCGGCGTCGCGATCCCGCCCGCCGAGAGCGTGAAACATTTGCGGCGGCTCGGCCTGGAGATGATCAAGGAGGCTGCGGACGCATGCACGGTGCGGGTACCGACCTTCCGTGTGGACCTGAAACGCGAAGCCGATTTGATCGAGGAAGTCGCCCGCCTTTATGGGGTGGACAAGATTCCCGCAACATCGCCGCGCGGCGCGATTGGAGCGAACGTCTTTGACGCCGTTCACGACCACATCGCCGAGGCGCGGCGACTGCTCACCGGTCTCGGCCTCTCGGAAGCCCAGGGGCAAACGCTCGTTTCCAGTGAGAGCGCAAAGCTCGTGACCGGGGACGTGCTTGCCTTGGAAAACCCGCTCAGCGCCGACATGAACCTGCTGCGCCCAAGCCTCATCCCTGGCCTGCTCGACATGCTTCGGCATAATCTGCATCGTAAGAATGACGACGTAGCGCTGTTCGAGCTTGGCCGCGTCTTCCGGAAAGAGAACGGCGTGCGCGAGCAACGCAACGTGGCGTTCGCTCTCACCGGCCGTCGGCAGCCCGGCTTCTGGACCGGTGACGATCGCGAAGCGACGTATGATATTTTTGACCTCAAGGGCATTCTCGAGGAATTCCTCGAACAATTCGGCGTTCGCGGAGCCAATTACGCGCGCCGCGCCGAAGCCGTTTCGCCTTATATCGAATCGGCGGTAATCCAGCTCGGCGGGAAATTGATTCTGGGCGAAATTGGGCAACTTTCGCCTTTGCTCGCGAAACGTTGCGACCTCCGGGACCGCGTGTTGATTGCCGAACTGAATCTTGACATGCTCCTGGCGCGCCGAAAGTCCGAAAAATCGTTCAAGCCGCTGCCCGCTTTCCCCTCGATCCGCCGTGACGTCGCGATGATAGTGCCCGAATCGACCCCCCACGAGTCAGTTCTGAACACGGTCAAGAAACTTAAGCCCGCAAACCTGGAACGCGTGGATCTGTTCGACGTGTTTCGCGGCCAGAATATCCCCCCGGGTCAAAAGAGCATGGCCTATGCTTTCACGTATCGAAACCCCGAGCGCACGCTGACCGACGAAGAGGTCAACGCGGCCCACGAAAAAGTCATCGAGCAATTCCGCAAAGAGTTGCAGGCCACGATCAGGGATTAGTGGTCAGAGTCGCAGGCGCTCCACCGAAACGATATGAACTTGATCGGCCAAATGTTCCGCCCAGTAGATGACGATCCATTCACCAAATCGCTTCACCTGGCATTCGCGACCCGTTGCGTCCTTTTGAATAGTGTCTCCTTTCAGAAATGGATCAGCGGCGATCTGGCTGAAGATGCTCAACAGCCGCTGGCGTCTGGCGCTGGAAACAGAGCTAAATATGCCGAGGACCTCGTCTGCGACTGTGTATTTGTAGGGAAGTTTCACTTCCCTTCGCGATCCAGTCGGTCGTGGACCTCCCGAAGCACTTGTTCGGAATGGCCGTGGCCCGCGATGCTGCGGTCGAGCCGCCGCGCCAACTCGTTTTGCCATTCAGGATCATCTCGTCTGGTTCGCCAGTGTAGATATGCGGCGAGATCAAGACGTTCCTCCGGTGTAAGCAACTCAACGGCTTCCTTTATTTCGGCCACACTCATTTGAAGCACATATATACCGCTTTTGATTCAATCGCAAACACTGGTGTTCAGGCTGAATTGTGCGTCCAAGAGCCGATGGCCTTCCCGTTTTCAAACTGCCCAGGGCCAGCGTCGCAGGACAGTTGTCAGCGGCTCCGCCACGACCTCCAAATGACGGATGCACCGCACACGTTACCTCGTGCTTCGTGAACCGCTCTCGACAAGGAACTCGATCCAGTAGTTTTTGCGCACACCAAAGGTCAGGTCCAGCGCCTGTGGATCGTGCCGGAAGAGCAAGCCGACTGTATGCATGCCATCGGGCGAAACGTAGCCGGGCTCGATCTTCGGCTCGCTTTGCCATGGAGATGTAACTGTCGGCTCCAACGGGTCTGTCGCTCGCAGAAGAATCAGGCGATGGTCGTTAGCGTTACGCAACGCGTATTGCATATTGACGCGATAGGGGAACCCTCGGACGTACGGGGGAATGTTTCGAGGCGTTTTTTGCAGGCTGACTTCGACAAACTCGTGAGCGCGGAGTCCGATGTTTGTTCTAAACTGGTAAGGCGCCCAAGCCGCAGGAACGCTAAGGCCAAGCAGTTCCCGCAATTCATTCGTTCGAAAATCGCCGATGCGGCAGAATTCTACTTTGACTTTCCGTGCGTATTCTTCGGGCCACAAAGCGGCGTTCAACCTAAAGGTCAGATTCGTAGCCGGCACCGCCATGACATTAGACCGCGCAGTGACGGAATTCCCCGTTGCGTCTGTTACCTCAATTCTGCCGATCTGCCAGCCGTAATCGACCTGACCGTTGGCATGCACCGCGAAGTCGGCCTGCCACAACGCATTCGATATCCGCTGCAGGTTCCGCAACGCGAATTCAAATCCGACATTCGTGATCGTCGTCGGCAGCGGCTCCCCTCGCCACACTGGGAACTTCTGCGGGGTCGGATTGTCGAACACCAGCTCCACCGCGTGCGTTATCACATAACGCTTGTCGCGATCATAAATTCGCAGGCGAAGTCGATCACTTCGGCGGGGATAATTCCTGAACAGCCAGGCCACGTAAGCCTGGTTTTGCGGTGATAGACCTCCTTTCGTTGGCACGTACCGTGTCCACCGGGTGTTCCACCGGCCGACTGTGATTTCAGATTCGGTGCCGCGGCTGTCGCACAGCGTCGCTTCCTGGGAGATCTGATTCGTGCCCTGGATGCCGTCCCAATGCGTCCACACCACCAGCGCTGGTGTGGCATTGGTGAGCTTTACTTCGTAGTAGCCTCGGCGCACCGCCCAGGCCTTTCCCAGCACCGGCCTGAGCATTCGAACCCAAAGTGGGCTTTCAGTGAATCGGTGTTCGAGGCCGTAAGTGACTTTCGTGATCGTTACCACCCGGCCGTCGGCAGTCCGACCCGAAGCGCCCCGCTGTCTGTCAAGTAAAAAGAGGATCATCGCCAGCACCGCCACACTGGAAACGGCAAAGATCAGGATACATCTGCGGCGATTCATCGTTCTCCCTTATCGAGGGAAAAGTCCGCATCCCTCGCACTGTGGTTCACGGCCCATCGGCTTCCCGGGCGAGCTTTGGGCGGGGGCCAAACAAGGCCGTGCCGATGCGGACGATGGTGGCGCCTTCCTCGACGGCGACCTCGAAGTCACCGCTCATTCCCATGCTCAGGTAAGGCAACGGCGCGCCGAGTTTCTGTTCACATTGTTCCTTGATCTCGCGCAGCTTGCGAAACACCGGACGCACCTTTTCGGGCTCGGCTGACCAGGGCGCGACCGTCATCAAACCGTGGATTTCGAGTTTAGGCAGGGCGTTGATCTCGAGTAACTGCGCCAGCAGAGTATTGGGGTTGTATCCGAACTTTGACGATTCACCGGCGACATTGACTTCCAGCAGAATCGGCAATGTCTTGGCCGCTTTGTCGGCGAATTTGTTGACCTCGACGGCAAGGGAGAGGCTGTCGATGCTCTCGACCATATCGAAAAAATGAACCGCGTCGCGAGCCTTGTTGGATTGAAGATGCCCGATCATGTGCCAGTGCAAGTGACCGGGACAGAGCGGAATCTTCGCTTTGGCTTCCTGGACGCGATTCTCTCCGAAGACTGTATGGCCGGCTTCAACGGCGGCGCGAATGGCCTCTGGCGGTTGTCCCTTGGTCACCGCGACGATCGAAACAGAATCGGCAGAGCGCCCCGCCCGCGCGGCTGCGGCCGCAATCCGCCCGCGAATGAAGGCTAAACTCTGCGCGATCTCTGCGCCCATAGGGCTAGGTTAGCGGGTCACCGAATGGGAGTCGAGGAACGAAGGTGTTAGCCGCGGTGCGAACCGCTGACTTCCCATTTTCAAGGACCGGAATCAGGGAACGTCGAGAAGTTGGAACTGGCCGGGTTGAAGGGCATCAATTGTCGAGCGGATCAGCGCTGCGGCAGCTCGAATGCGGCGGAGGTCGTTCGTGGAAAGTTCGAGAATCGCGATGTTAAAACCGGCCAGATTCTGCTGATACCGGATATTTTGGTCTGCAGTAATGAAGAGATCGAATTGGCCCTGTGCCCGCCGCAGAAGCTCCCCATTCTTAATCCCGCCCCAACCACATTTTTGCGCCGTCGTGCATTCATGGCCAGTGAGGAGTTTGTGCATCGGCCATGGAACGCACTCGTCCAGCAGGATTCTCATGCCGGCGCCGGCTTCAGCAAAGCAGTTTCAGATCGCTCCAGAATGTGGCGCGCCATTTCTCTCGTCACCGAGGGAAAACACTCCAAAAACTCCTCGAGTGAGTAATTGTTCTCCAAGTACTCGAAGAGTGTCTTTACCGGGACGCGCGTGCCCTTGAATACCGGCGTGCCGCCCAGAATGTCTGGATCAACCGTGATGAGGTCGTTGGACTTCATGGCTGGAATCTACCATATTTGACGAAGTGCGTGAAGGGGTCTGAAGGAGTCCACGTCCCCATGTTCAGCTCGGCACTGATCCATTTCAAGGTCATCGTCGTCTCGGCCCGCAGCTTGCGAGCCACGAGCCAGAAGCGTAGCTGGAAGAATGGCGTTACGTCAAGAAGTACGTTGTTCAGAAACTTTTTTTGATGGTATGCCGTGTGAGAAACCTGGATTTGTAGTTGCTATTATTTCGCCTCTCGACCGTCGAGCCTCGTCCAAATTGTTCTTGCATTACATAGCGCTCGGGGTGAAAGATCGCCCACGCCCCAGCGAACGCAGAATATGGATGAAGATCTTCTCTTGCTTGGCTGCCCGGTAAATATCCGTGAAAACTCGAATCCAACTTTCTCTTCTCGCCGTCTTGCTGTTGACAATCGCGGTCTCGCTGCGTGCGCAGGTTGTCAACGACGGCGCGACCAACATGTTGAGCAACGTCACCAATATTGTCTCTGGTGACGTGACGGTGGGCACCAACGGCTCCTTTACATTGCTCGTTCTGTCTAACAACACCCTGCTGACCAATTCCGCCCACGGCCTGATCGGCCGCAACGCCACAGCCAGGTCGAACGAGGTGCGCTTGATCAGCGCCACTGCCCGCTGGCTGCTCGCGAGCAATCTTTTGGTGGGCAACGATGGCTCATTCAATCGCCTGGTGATCAGCAACGGCGGCGGAGTCCGCAACAACTTCGGCCGCCTTGGCGCCAACCCGTCCAGCAGCAACAACGAGGCGCTGGTGACCGGGCCGGGCTCCTCCTGGATCAGCTTGAACGAGTTCAACGTGGGTAACTTTGGCGCCGGGAACCGCTTGCTGGTCAACAACGGTGGATCGGTGCGCAGTGAACAGGATAGCTATATCGGCCTGGCGGGGAACAACAACGAGGCGCTGGTCGCAGGACCAGACTCCTCCTGGACCAGCCTGGGCGAGTTCTTCGTGGGCTTCTTTGGCCGCGGCAATCGCTTGGTGGTCAGCGACGGCGGCGTCGTGCGCAACAGCCTCGCCGGCTACTTTGGCGCCGGCACCACCGGCAGCAACAACCTGGCGCTGGTGACCGGCTCCGGTTCGGCGTGGAGCAATGCGAGCGATCTTTATGTCGGCTTCGCGGGCGCAGGCAACCAACTGGTCGTGAGCAACGGCGCAATCGTCACCGCCAATAATGGCGTGATCGGGAACAACGCCGGCGCCAGGTTGAACTCAGCGGTCTTGATGGATCCTGGAACACGCTGGTTAATCGGCAACGATCTCTTCGTCGGGAGCAACGGCGCGTCAAGTCTGCTGGTGCTGAGCAACGGCGCGCTGGTGGCAAACGGCCCGGCCGTCGTTGGCTTTGGCGCTTCGAGCAGCAACAATATGGCCCTGGTCACGGGGGCTGGATCAATCTGGAGCAACCGGAATTCTCTGGGTCTGGGCGAGTCGGGCAGCGGGAATCGACTGGTGATTACCAACGGTGGACGGGTGATCTCCAGCGGCGGACTATTGAGCTTGAACTTTGGCAGCAGGAGCAACGAGGCAGTGGTGGCAGGTTCAGGGTCGTCGTGGAGCATGTCCGGCAACCTTCTCGTCGGCAATAACGACGTCGGCAACCGGCTGTCAGTGAGCAGTGGAGGCGTGGTGCGGAATTCCTCCGGCTCCCTTGGCGTCGCCTTCACCAGCAGTAACAACGAGGCGGTGGTGACGGGCGCGGGTTCATTGTGGAGCAATGCTCTCGATGTCACCGTCGGCTTTACCGGCGCCCGCAACCGCTTGATCGTGAGCAACGAAGGAACGTTGACAGCCCGCGGTCGCGTCACTTTGGGAGCGTTCAGCGGTTCTACCAACAACCGCGTGGTCGTGGATGGGGGCATCATGCGAGCGACCGATGCCACGGGCGCCGGGGTGCTGGACGTGCGGCGCGGCACGAATGTGCTCAATGCCGGATTGATTGACGTGGACCTGTTGCTCATGACGAACACCCTCGGTGTATTCGAGTTCAACGGCGGCACGCTCATTACACGTGACGCGGTCGTCAGCAACAA
Organism: Limisphaerales bacterium; assembly: GCA_022616725.1. Classification (GTDB taxonomy): domain Bacteria; phylum Verrucomicrobiota; class Verrucomicrobiia; order Limisphaerales; family JAKEEH01; genus JAKEEH01. The sequence continues at coordinate 10,679 of JAKEEH010000480.1, forward strand.
CTTGCCGTTCGTGATTGGCCGGGGCGGCGCCAACCCGGCCGTGTGGGACGTGCGCGCCGGAACGAGCAATCACCTTCTCTCGCGCGACCTTGAAGTCGGCAACAGCGTCCCCTTCTGCCAACTGCTTGTGACCAACGGCGCGCGGTTGGAGAACAATAATGGCTACATCGGCCTTGAGCCATCCGGAAGCAACTGCCTGGCGTTGGTCACGGGAACGGGATCGCTCTGGACCAACCGCGGCGAGATGTACGTCGGCTACACAAGCAGCGGCAATCAACTGATCATCAGCAACGGCGGCACAGTGGCTGCCCAGTTGACGCGCTTTCTGACTCACGCCAGTGGCGCCGTCTCGAACAACACCGCGATCGTGACTGGCGCCGGTTCGGGATGGCTGGGGCCGGGGAATCTTGAAGTGGGCGGTCCGGGCGCGTTCTGCCGGCTGCTTGTCAGTGACGGCGCGCGAGTGGAGAACAATGTGGGCTTCGTCGGCAGCGGTGCCAACAATAACCTCGCGATGGTGACCGGGCTGGGCACGGTGTGGACCAACAGCGGAGCATTGCATGTAGGATTCAGCGGAACCGGCCATCAATTGGTCGTGAGCAACGGAGGAGCGGTCAGTGCCGCGAGGGACGGAATCATCGGTCGCAACAACGGCGCCAACTCGAACACCGCCATCGTAACCGATTTTGGGTCGCGCTGGCTGGTCAATTCCAACCTCTACGTCGGCAGCAACGGCGCGTTCAACCGGCTGGTGGTGAATAACGGCGCCCGGCTGCACAGCAATCTCGGGTGCGTTGGTCTAGCTACTTCCAGCAGCAACAATTTGGCACTGGTGACTGGCCCAGGCTCGCTGTGGTACAACGCCGCCGCGCTGGTCGTGGGCAACAGCGGCATGGGGAACCAACTGGTCGTGAGCAACGGCGGCTTCGTCGCGGCGACGGATCCGGGAACACCCCTGATCGTTGGCAACGGCCTCAACAGCGCCAACAACGAAGTCGTCATCACCGGCGCCGGATCCGTTTACAGCAATGTCGCGGGGATCAACGTCAACCTGGGCGAAAACGGATCATCCAATCGCCTGCGAATCGAGGCTGGCGGGCTGTTGGTCGCCAATGTCCTTATGGGCTACGGCCCGACATCCACCGGCAACGTCCTGACCGTGACCGGCCCCGGCTCCCGTCTCTTTGTGCCTCGGGACGACATCGAGATCTTCGTCGGTGGGAACGGCCCCGGCAATCTCCTGATAGTGAGCAATGGCGCGGCGGTGCTCGGAGACGGCGGTGCCATCGGCTATAACGCCAGCAGCAGCAACAATCTGGCGGTGGTGACGGGGGCCGGTTCATTGTGGGGCAATCAGAACGTTCTGCAAGTCGGGCGCTTTGGTCCGAACAACCGCCTCCTCATTACCGATGGCGGCACTGTTTCCTCGACTAACGCCGTAAACGTGGGCTTCCAGCCCACAACCTCGAGCAACAACCTGCTTCAAGTCTCCGGTGGAACGCTGCGTGTCACAAATCTAATCGCCACTGGCACCCTCGACGTCCGCCGCGGCACGAGCCGCCTCGATGCGGGCGTGATCGAGGCGGACGTCGTGCGCATGACCAACCCCCCGCAGAATGTCCTCGAGTTCAACGGCGGCACGCTCTCGGCGAAAAACAGTACGATTTCCAGTGGAACGATTTTGCGCCTCGGCAATGGCGTCAGCCCGGCCACAATGTTTCTCGCCGGGAATGGCCTCCACGACTTCGGCGGAAACCTGTTCGTCAGCGTTTCCTCCAATGCCGTCCTTACGGGCAACGGCATCCTGCGTGGCGGGTTTACGATTTCCCGCGGCGCCACACTCATGCCCGGCGCTTCCGTAGGCAAATTGGTCTTCAGCAACTCACCTTCGCTGCAAGGCGTGGTCAACATGGAAATCAGCAAGACCGGCGCGACGATCACCAACGATCAAATCGCGGTCGTTGGCCCGCTGACTTACGGCGGTTCGCTCGTGGTGAGCAACCTCGGGCCGAGCGCTCTGGCTGCCGGGGATCGCTTCCCCTTGTTTAGCGCCAGCAATTACGCGGGCGGGTTCACGAATATTTTCCTGCCCCCGCTGGCGGCCGGGTTGGATTGGACGAACAAGCTGCTCGTGGATGGCTCGATTGAAGTCGTCGCCCTGCCGATGCCGCGATTCACGGGCATCACCCTTTCGGGAACGAACCTGCTCCTCACCGGCGCCGGCGGCACATCCAACGCGCCTTACGCGGTGCTGACCGCGACCAACGTGGCCGTGCCCCTGAGTAATTGGGTAAGCATCGCCACAAACCAGTACGATTCCGGCGGCGCTTTTTCATTCACCATCGCCATCGACCTGGGCGAACTCCAGCGCTACTTCCGCCTCCGCGCGCCCTGAGACGGACAACTGAAGAGGTGGCCAAAGTATCGGTGCCGGCGATTGAAGCGGATGGTGTAAGTGCCCAACAACCATTTCATCCCCGCGACGAGGTTAGCCCGAGGAGTCTCGATGACGAGATGGAAGTGGTAGCGCATCAGACAGTAGGCCTGGACCTGCCAACCGGTTTTGGCGCAAGCCCTCCCTGCGTCTGCGCTCCAATCGCAAAACCCGCCAGCGTGGAAAACCCCAGGAAACCCAAGGGGTCGGTCCCGAATGGCACTTAGTTA
>JAKEEH010000481.1 GCA_022616725.1 Limisphaerales bacterium
CCATTTGCGGGCGGTGTTGACGCAGATGTCAAGCTGCTCGGCAATGCGCCTGAAGGAGACGTTGCGGGAGCGGAGTTGGATGAATTGGTTGATGGTGTCGGAGTCGCACATGGGAGTATTTATGATTTATGATTTGCGATTGATGATTTGGTTTGATTTTTCACCGCGGAGACGCTGAGACGCGGAGGGAGGATTGAAAATGCGGTCTCGTTTTGCAGATCTCTAGTCGCCCTCACCCTAACCCTCTCCCCCAGGAGAGGGAAAAGCTGTCGAATGGCGTGGGGACAATCCAGGGACAATCCATGGCCAAGGTTTCGACGGCAGGTTTATGGGCAGGGAAAAGCGGGCGGCGAGTTGTTGCTCGCTTCCCGACGGTCTGCGATGTGACTTTTCTTTTCACGGGAGAATTCTACACCCGGTTTTTTTGCGGAGGTGTGACGGGAAGGAATTTGAAACCGTCTGACCGCGTTTAAGGTGCCAGACGGTTTCAGATGAGTTGTTGACAAGGTTGGGAAAATGACGAAAACCGAAGGCCGAAACCCGAAGGAGATGCTATGCCACAATGGCGCCGCGATAGAATCGTCGCGGTTGATTTTGCGCCGCCGTAGTTCGTCACCCAGACTTAGCAGTTGGGAGAAACTGCAAGCTCCTTTTTGGCAAACGTCTTCATCATTGAAGATGACTTGAGCGCGGCCCGGAGGGGAATTGGGCGCGGCAACCCTGACAATGGCTCCATGGCGAGCCAAAAACAGACAAAGGAATTATGAAAAGCATCAGCAAGGTATCCAATGCAGGTACGCTAACTGCAGCGGCCGGGAGTGTTTTGGCGGTCTGCCTGTTCTTTACGCCGGCCGCATTCGGGGCTCCGCTCATCGTTACGACGACGGCCGATAGTGGGTCTGGGTCCCTGCGCAATGCCATCGACGACTCCAACCTCGCGCCTGGGCCGGACGAGATTGTATTTGCCATTCCGGGCACGGGTCCGCAGACGATCTCGCTGAAGACTCCGCTTCCCGAGATCACCGATTCGGTAGTAATCGACGGCTACACTCAGGCCGGAGCAGGCAATAGCGTGAAGCTGATTCACCTCGATGGAACAAACATTGTCTTTGGTGATGGACTGCAGTTCGCGGTTGGCGTGGCAGTCTGTGTGGTCCGCGGCCTGGTGATCGAGGGGTTCCCGGGCAACGGGATTTCGTTGCAAGCGGAGAATTTCGGCATCACCCTCGATAGTAATACCATCCGCGCGAACGGACGCAGCGGAGTGTACATCATTGCCGGCGACGGCAACTCCATTACAGGCAATATGATCTGGGAGAACGCCCAAGGGATCTTTTTGGGCGGGCAATCACGCCGCACCTTGATCACGCGAAATTTCATTGGCCGGGATGAGGGTGGCAACGCGCGGCCGAATACTATCGGCGTTGAGGTTGAATGCTCCGGAGGCGAATTCGAAGGCACCGGCAATGTGATCGACACGAATGTGATTTGGAGCAACACGGGGACTGGTGTCATCGTCCGCAGGATCGGCTCGAGCCGGAATGTAATCCGGTCCAACTATATAGCCAATAACGGCGCCGATGGAGTGCTCGTCTTCGATGGCGCTTTGGCCACGATAGTCACGAACAACGCTATCCTATTTAATACCGCGAACGGTGTGCGCGTCGCTGGCGCGGAGACCAAAGGGGTGTTGATCCGGCACAACTATATCGGCGGCAACGCGAAACTCGGGATCGACCTTGGCGGGCTCTGTGAGAGTCAGTCATGTCAGGATGACGCAAACACCGGAGTAACGCTAAATGATTCGCTCGATGCTGATACGGGCCCGAATGATCTGCAGAATTTTCCGGAACTCACATCTGCAATAACAACCGCGTGCAAGACAAGCGTCAGCGGCAGGCTCCGCAGCTCCCCACAAGCCGATTTCGATATCGAATTCTTCGTTAACGATGCTTCCAATGCCACTACAAACGCACAAGGCAAGACGTACCTGGGCTCAATCCGAGTCACGACCGATAGCAACGGCATTGCGAGCTTCGCGCCCGAGTTGCCCGCAGTAGCGGCCGGATCGTTTATCACCGCGACCGCCACCGGTTCTGGAAACGCGCTCGCGGGCACGTCCGAGTTCTCGGCCGGCGTGGAAGCAGTGGCGGCGTCCGCACTCGTCATGCAAATGACGCGGTTGAGCGGGAACCTGCTGAGCATCTCATGGTCGCCGACCAATCCTTGCCAGCGGCTTCAAAGCGCCTCACAACTTACTGGCCCATGGCAGGATGTGGATGGTAGCACCAATCCTTATGTCAGCCGTTCCGACGACCCTAATCAGGTGATGAAATTCTTTAGAGTGGTCGAATTCATGGTCATTCCATAGCGAACGGCGAGAAGTGGCTTGTCAGTTCCTGGGCTTCTTAGGATCGAGATTCTGTTTCAGGTCTTCCTCGGTGACCTCGCAGTTGACGCCGCCCGCCGGCACTTCAGCTTTTGCAATCCAGAGGAGGGCGTTCAAGAAAACTTTGCGGAAATTCTCGTTGCCCCAATTGACATGCCGATGCCCGCCCGTGAAACCGAAGCCGCGCCCTCCATCCGGCCGTTCGGTCACCCACATCATTACTTCATCGCGACCGCTGGCTTCGATGATGTGCGGATACGGCCCTCTCGGCGCGACATAAGGCCCCTTGCGCACCTCATCCGGGCATTTGGCGACCAGGATCGGCGTGACATGCTTCATTTCAGGGCGGAAACGCATGTTGAAATACCATTCGTCGCGCACGCTGAACGGCTTGACACCGCGTGTCACCGGGTGATCGGCAAAGCTCTTGAATTCCGGGGACCACATAGGGTTGCAGGAAAACAGGTGTTCGTAATAGCCGCCGATCCAATCGAACATTGCGTTTCCTGGATCGCCTTTGGGGACTTCGACGCCGAAATGCGCGCAGCCGATGCCGACGCCTTTCTTCGCCAGCCCGTCAATAAATTTCATGCGCTCGCCCTGGATGGCCGGGTGCCCGCCGCCGCCGTCGGCGTAGATCAGGATCGCGGCAGCGCCATCGAACGCGCTCGCGTCGGCCGGCCAGCCATTGGAATGAACGACCGCACTGATTCCCGGCACCTGGTCCAGGCATCTCTCCAGGAGTAACGAGCCAGCGCGGAACTCGTGGTCCCCGGGCCCGTGGCTTTGTTTCCCGGCAAGGAGGACAATTTTCGTTTCGGCGGCAGTTAGCCAAGTGATCGTGCAGAGAAAAACCACGCAGATCGTGCGGTTGAGTGTTAATGCCCGCCCGAGCTGATTCCGGTTTGTTGAAAGCGGCACAGGAGCGCCGCACTCCATGACGCTGGCGCGCTGACGAAAGCACCCCAAAATTCTTACCGTCTTATTTCCCTTTCGGATCCAGGTTCGCATTCAGTTCGTCCGGTGAAAGTTTGCACTCGACCCCTTGCGCGGGAACGTCGGCCTTGGCGATCCAAAGCAGCGCGTTAAGGATGAGCTTTCGGAAATCGTCGTGACCCCAATTCTTGTGATAATGCGCGCCGGTGAAGCCAAAGCCGCGTCCGCCGTCGGGTCGTTCGGTGACCCACATGACGTGTTCGGGCATTCCCTTGCGCGCGAACGCATGCGGGTTGCCGCCGTGCGATTTATTATCCCCTTCTTTGCCGCGAGTGCTGTCGGGCGGGACAGCGGTGAGAATCGGTGTCACCCCTTTCATGCCGTCGCGAAAGCGCATGTGGTAATACCATTCGTCATGGATTTTGAACGGCTTCACGCCCCGCGTGATCGGGTGTTCCGGCAATTTGGTAAAATCCGCCGTCCAATGCGGATTCACTGACCAGTACGCTTCAAAATACCCGCCGGTCCAGTCGAGGAATTCCGGCCCGCCTTTGTCTTTGGGCACTTCAACCGCATAATGCACAAGCCCGAGGCCGACTCCCTTGCCCATCAACTCGCCAAGCAATTTCAGGCGGTCGGGTTTAATCGCGGGGTGCCCAGGGCCGCCATCGGAGTAAATCAATATTGCGGCTGCGCCGTCGAAGGCATTCGCCTCGTGCGGCCAACCGTTCGAATAAACCGTCGCGGTGATCTCCGGCACGGCATTGAGGCACTTCTGCACCAGCAAACAACCGGCGCGGAACTCGTGATCGCCCGGCCCGTGACTCGGGCGGCCGGCAATGAGAATAATCTTCTTCTCGGCGGCGGTTACTAACGCCATCGCGCACAGGAACACCAGCGTGCAGGCAACTTTGAGCCTTAACACCGGCCTTGTGAGCGACAGCAAATCCAACACTTTTGACGCCATCCTACTTCAATTCCTTGATCCGAATATCCTTGAACTGCACGGTCATCGGCGGGCCGGCATGCAGTTGCAGCGCGAGCACGCCGGATTTGAGCCGTTTGGATTCGCAATTGTCGGTGACCTCGACGGTTTTTGCGCCATTGATCTGATGGGTCAATTGATTTCCATTGGCAATGATCACATAGTCGTTCCAGTCGTTGGGTTTGATTTTGGCCTGGATCTCGTCGGAGCTGCCGAGCGAGCCAGCCACCTGCCTTTTGCAGTCCGCATCCCAGACCACCTTCTCCCCGCGTTCGGCCATGATGCCGCGTCCGCCCGCCACGCCGGCTTCGTCATACAGGATGCCGGAGTATTTCTTGCCGGCTTCGAAGTCGGCCTGGTAACCGCCCACAACCCAATTGGCGGGATCCTTCACTTTGCTGCGGTATTGCACGCCGGAATTGCCGCCCTGAATTTTATAGGAAAGGCGGAGTTCGAAGTCGGCGAATTCGCCGTTGGTGTAGATCAGGAACGTATTTCCTTTGGTGGGATTCTCCGCTGTTGTTTGCCCTTGCAGGGTTCCGTCCTTCACGGACCAAAACTTTGGGTTCCCATTCCAGCCGGTGAGGTCCTTGCCGTTGAAGAGAGGTTTGAACCCGGCATCAGCCGCGAAGGCGTGTTCGGTGGCGAGGAGGGTGAGGGCGAGGAGAATGGGGGAGGTTTTCATAGGTTTGTTTTTCATCAGCCCCCTCCTTACGTCGGGGGTTACAATAGATTCTGACGTGGCGTGCCAGCGTTAAATTCTACAATGTTTTCTTCAGGAACTTCAGGCCTTTGACGGCGATCTCGTCGCGGGTGGGTTCCATGCGACGCCAAATCGCCGCGGCGCGAGCGATCACCTTCACATCGGTCGTAAACGATTCGATTACCACGTCGCCTTTGTACTTGATAGCGCGCAGGGCGGCGGCAATCGGCTTCCAATCGATGTGGTCGTTGCCCGGGGTGCCGCGGTCGCTGCCGCAGGCGTGGAAATGACCGAGCAGTTTGCCGGCTTTGCGGATGGCTTTGCCCTGGTCTTTCTCCTCGATGTTCATGTGGAACGTGTCGAGGTGCAGCTTGAGGGCTTTGCTGCCGACGTCCTTGAGCATTTTCAGACCCTGGTCGCAGGTGTTGATGAAATCCGTTTCAAAACGGTTCAGCGGTTCGAGGCAAACCTGGCGGCCATTCTCTTCCGCGTACTTGCAAAGCGTCTTCAGATGGCCGACCACCGTCTGCCATTGCTGCTTGTATTCGTCTGCCGGGACGGCATCGGCGCGGCCGACCGCGGAATAGACCGGTCCAATGAGCGAGGGACAATCCAAATCGACCATCTGGTCGATCAGCTTCATCATGTAATTGAGGCCGGTTTGTTGCTGTTCGGGAGTGCCGCGCAGATCCCGGTCCGGCCCCATGCAGGCGCAGACCGAACCGCAGACCAGGCCGTTTTTGTCAAGCTCGGCCTTGACGTACTTGGGATCGATGTGTGACGTGTCTTCGACCGGGATTTCGACCGTCTGGAATCCCCATTTTTTGAACGTCTTGAACAGTTTCGTGCTCTCGTTGGTAAAGGGCGACGTGAAAAGGAACGTGTTGATGCCGATTCTCATAGTGCGATTGGCGGGAGAGTTTGAAAAAATACCCGGGATGTCAAAGCGAAATAGCACTTGGCTCACGGCTACGATTGCTACGATTTTGCTGGCCAGCCACCTCCGCGCAGGCTAACGTAGAGTCCGCAGCCCAATAGAAAGGAACGCTATGGATGTAATATTTAACTGCCGCCATTGCGACCAGGAACTCTCCGTGGACGCCGCCGGCGCCGGTTCCGAAATCGAGTGTCCGTCCTGTGGCGGCCGCATCGTCATCCCCGCCGCGCCGCCGCCCATTCCCGTCGCGTCGTCCGCGCCCGGACATCATGAACCCAGGATCATCGACGCCATCGCCTCCTCCGCCGCGCGCAAGGAAGAGAAGCACTTTTCTGTGCCCGTCCACGACACACCCGCGGAGAGCCTGATCACAAAACCGCTGGCGCCGCTGGAAGTCGCCGCCAAAGAAGGCATCAAGCTGCGCGTGAAGACGATCCGCCATAGCGATTGCATCGAGGTCGGGCGGGACCATTTCGACGAGATCGTGACCAATTTCCTCAACAAAATCGGCGAAGGCCACCTCGTGAGCATTACCCCGATCACTTACATGCACCAGGACCTTGCCTCGCGCGAGTGGATTGATGATTACGGGGTGATGGTCGTTTATCGGGCGTAGTGTCCGAAAGAGGCTTCGGGCCATCCAACTTTTCCTTTGTCCAGTGAAAATGGTTCCAGAGCGCCCGCTCCGGAACGCAATCCAAACGCAGCCGTGAGAGCGCAGCGCTCGCGCCATCTCCGCCACACACACATCGACGTGGTTGTCGTGGGCGGGGTCAACATGGACTACCTTGTGCAAGGCCAAGCGCTCCCCGCGCCCGGTGAAACCGTGGACGGCTCCCGTTTTCTGAGGGCTGGCGGCGGCAAAGGCGCGAACCAGGCCGTCGCGGCAGCGCGGCTCGGCGCGCAAGTCGCGTTCGTTGGAAGGGTCGGGCGTGATTCCCTCGGCGATGAACTCCTTGACCTGCTCCACGCTGAGCGAATCGACACGCGTTTTGTTGTGCGTGATCGCGAGGCGCCGACCGGCGTTGCGCTCGTCATGGTGGACAAAACCGGCGAGAAACAGATCATGGTCGCTCCGGGAGCGAATCAGCGCGTTACGCCGAGTGACGTTCAGCGCGTGCAAGGGTTGATTTCTCGCGCCGGGGTTTTGCTGACCCAATTTGAGATTCCAATGGAGGCGGTTTGTGCCGCCGCGCGGCTCGCTTCGGATGCCGGTGTTCCGATAGTTCTCGACCCCGCGCCGGCGCGTTCCGCGCCCAAAGAGTTGATTCGGCGCGTCGCGGTTATGCGCCCAAATTCGACCGAGGCGCGCGCGCTGACTGGCATCGAAGTCTCTGACCTCCCTTCGGCGCGAAAAGCTGCGCGCAAACTTCTGGACCTCGGCGCAGGCGCAGTGGCGATGCAGGCGGGCGATTCCGGCGACGTGCTCGTCTGGGGGTCGGGTGAGGAATGTTTCCCTCAATTGCCCGTGAAAACCGTCGATGCAACCGGCGCCGGTGATGCATTTGCGGCTGGTTTGGCGGTGGCCCTGGCTGAAAAGCGCTCGTTGCGCGAGGCAGGCGCCTTGGCAAACGCTGCGGCCGCGCTGGCCACTACGAAATTCGGTGCCCAACCGGCCATGCCTCGCCGTGGGGACGTCGTCCGGCTGATGCGGCGCTGTGGTTATGCCGCGGAAGCAACGACGTTTGCACGGCATACCGTGTTGTCGGGCTCCAAAGAATTAAGTTGACAAAATGAGCGAAAAGGTCACCACAGAGGCACAGAGAAACTTTATGTCTGCGTCTCCGCGTCTCTGCGGTGAATCAGAATCAAATCCGTCTCTGTGTCTCCGTGGCTCTGTGGTGAATTAAGCCTGTTGAGCGAGGCGTAACCCAGACATGACGGCTCGCTGGACTTTCCGAATGCACATTTGTTGAAAGAAGTTGTCTCCAAATCCCGTATCAATCATTGTGAGCATCCTATTCACGCATCGCGTCAGCCCGTGGCAAAAGAACCTCACCCGTGCCTGGGCACATCGGCGACCTATAGCCCTCATGATTTGCCTGCTTTGGCCGCTTGCCACTCAAGCCCAGACGGACACCAGCGCAGTGATCGCCAGTTGGAACATCGAAGGCTTCAATCCCATCACGGAGGAAGCGCGTATTGACCTGCTTGCGAAGGGTCTCGTGGCACTGGATGCGGAGGTTATCGCGCTGCAAGAAGTAAATCCAAACGTCGTCGTCACGCAGATTGTTCACGCGGCCAATGCCCTTGGCGCCGCTTATCAAGACCCGGTCATGCTGCCGCAAACCGCAATCCAGAATATCGCCGTGGTCGCGAAGCAGGGGATTTCAGTAACCAATCCACGGTTCGTGCCGGGTTCCGACTTGGGAAATCCTGGACTTAGGCGCGCGCTGGTGACCGATGTCACGATTGGCAAATTCGATTTGACCCTGATCGTAGTCCACCTCAAATCCGGTCGCGACGCAGGAGACCGCGGATTTCGGAGCCAACAGTGTGAAGCTATTGCCAGCTTCATCCAGCAATCGACGACGGCGGGCGAAGACGATGTCCTGGTGGTGGGCGATTTTAACATGATTCCAGAGGAGGACGAGGAGAACTTTCGGGCGCTAAATCCAGACCGCTTTCTTCAATTCATATCGAACATCGAGGCGACCCGTGATTTCACCAACGTGAACGGTAACTTTCTCGATGGTTACGCGATTTCTCGCCAGAAAATGACTGAATACGTCAAGGGAAGCTTCATGGTTTTTCCGTTGCACAG
>JAKEEH010000482.1 GCA_022616725.1 Limisphaerales bacterium
CGGAGGAATATCGGGGACTTGCGGTCGGTTCAGGTCTGGGCGACCAGGGACTGGCCGGCCGGTCGGGGGCAAAGTTGTGCTGGTGGCATTGGTCGGAACGGCGACACCAGTCGCGCCAAGGCGCGACTGGTTTGTGCCGCCTGTGGCCGTCGTTCCGATCGTGTTCGTTGCCGCGCCCGTCACGGTGACGCCCCCAAAGCCGGTGGTTCCTGTGGCGCCAATGGCGCCGTCAGCCTGCACACCAAAGAAGCTGAATGATTGCTGCAACCATTGCTGGTTGCTCATGTCGGGCCACTGCATGCGCGTGAATCCCGGAGCCTGCGCAATTTGGGCCTGGTCGGTATTTACACTCAGGATGAGGTTCACGCCGGGAGCCGTCCCGGCTCCCGGGTGTCGCCGCTGACCCGCATCAAGGACCACGGAATGGGAACGAGCCGGCCGCTGGTCGAGGTAAGAATGGCGGCTTCGGCGCAGCCCACCGGGCTGAGGACGATATTCTCAACGCGCCCGACGGGTTGTCCCGCGATGTCCACAACGCGCACGCCTTCCAGCCTCAGAATGGAGGAACTGCTTGCGTCGTCTGCGATGGTGGTTCTGGCGGCGGTGGTCGGGGTCTGGACAGACGCGGGCGGGCTGGGTGGCGCTGCCGGCGTGAAAGGCTCCTGGTTCTGCGCTCAGGCTCGAAATGGCTGCCGCAGTTAGCAATAGACGTTTCATTAAACTTCCTTTCGTTTGTGACGTGGAATGGAACACTCCCATTTTTCTGGAAAAGCTAAGGTCCTCGCCAAAACCCTCAACTGGGGAGTTAACCCGACCGCAGCGCGTTGTAAGTGGTTTGTATTACGTTAGTTACATATTTATACAGTTTGTTTGTGGCCAAAAGCAGGCGATTGGGGGAACGCGAGTCTGAGTTTTCAGGTTTTCGGTCTCGTTGAAACGAAGGCGGACTACTTTTCTATTGAGGTCCTTCGGAGCCCCCGAAACCACAGTTTATGCGATTTTTGAGGCCTCTTAGAGGCTTGACTAGGTTCTCCCCACCTCGTAAATTTGCGTAGAACGGTAAAGATTGCTGGCGCACCAGCGTGATGAAGTCGGAGATTATTCTACCGACTTTTTTATTCCCCGCGAGGGACACGCGGGTGGCCGGGAGTGACTATGAACGCCGATTTTGTTGCAGTTTTAGAATTCTGGGAACGCGAGAAGGGCATCAGCCGCGACGTGCTTGTGGCGGCGGTGCACGAGGCGCTGCTTTCTGCGGCAAAAAAGGCCATCGGTCCGGCCCGGGAACTGCGGTGCGAGATCGATCAGAAGAGCGGCGACATTCGGGCGTATGCCAAACTGGTGGTATCTGACAAGGTGCTGTCCAAGCATGACCAGATCTCGGTCTTCGATGCCCGGCGCCACAAGCCGGATGCGCAGGTCGGAGACGAGTTGGAAATTGAGGTCACGCCCGCGGGATTTGGGCGCATTGCGTCGCAATACGCGAAGCAATCGCTGATGCAGCACATCCGGCGGGCGGAAAAGCAGCTCATTTTTACGGAGTTCAAGGACCGGGTTGGTGACATAATCAGCGGGACCGTCCGTCGCTTCGAGCGTTCGGATGTGACGGTCGATCTGGGCAAGTACGAGGCGCTGCTGCCGAACCGCGAGCGCGTGCCGACTGAAGAGTATCAAATCGGCGAACGGATCCGGTGTTATGTGAAAGCGGTGGAAACCGGGCCGCACGGTCCCGAAATCATTTTGTCGCGAGCCGACCCACAGTTCGTGATCAAGCTCTTCCAACTGGAGGTTTCGGAGATCAACGATGGCACCATCGAAATCAAAGGCATCGCGCGCGAGCCAGGCTTTCGGACGAAGATCGCGGTCTGGACGCGCGACGAAAAGGTCGATCCTGTCGGCGCGTGCGTCGGATTGCGCGGCCAGCGGGTGAAGAATATTGTCCGCGAGCTGAACAACGAAAAAGTGGATATCATCCGCTGGGACAGCAACGCAAGGAATTTTATTACCAACGCGCTGGCGCCGGCGAAGTTGAAGAGTTTTGAAGTGGATGAAGCGAAGAAGCGGGTGAAGATCACGGTTGCGCCAGACCAGTTGTCGCTGGCCATTGGCAAGCGGGGGCAGAATGCCCGATTGACTTCGAAGCTGACGGGCTGGCAGATTGACATTGAAGCCGAGCACATGGCCATGATGGGCTTTGAAGAGAAAATGGCGCAGGCCGTGCAGGCTTTGGCCGCAGTGCCAGGAATTTCGGAAGAGCAGGCGAGGATATTGGTTAACAGCGGTTTGACCAGCCTCGAAGCGTTACTGCAGGCCGAAGAGGCCGACCTGGCCGAGATCCCCCAAATCGCGGAGCACGCGGCGGCGATTCTGGAAGCGGCGCGAGCGGAGGGAGAGCGGCGGAAGTTTAAGATTGGAGAGAACCCTGAGGCGCAGTAACGTATGTCGGGGTTTAGCTTTTTGGGCGGCGCGGCTTGCATATGAGACCGCCCGTAGTTAGCGCGGAAGCAGTTATTTGGTATGCCCGTACGTATTTACGAGATAGCGAAAAAGCTCGGTGTCGAGAACAAAGAGGTCCTGGCCAAGGCCAAGGAGCTGGGCATCACTGCTGCGCGCGTGCCGTCGAGTTCGCTCGACAAGATCACGGCCGAATTCCTTGAGTCTCATCTAAGGCCTGCGGCGCCACCGCCTGTTCCGGAAGTTCCTCCACCGCCGCCGCCAGCTCCTGCTTTTGAGGCTGTTGCGCCTCCGCCGCCAACCGCGGCTGAACCGGTCGCCGAACCGACACGGCCGACGGAGGTTCTGCCAGAGGCTGAGGCTGCCCCTGCTGTGGCGCCGCCGCCATTGCCACCCGCCCCGGAGCCCGTCGAAGCCAAGGCTCTGCCGCCTGTTGAGCCGTCGCCGGCCGCGCCGATGAAACCGGTACCGCCGCCGTCTCCCCCACCGCCGAAAGTTGGGGATAAGGTTGGATTTATTCAATTGCCGACGAAGCCAGGGGCGCGTCCTCCTGAGAAGCCGGGCGTCGCGAAGGCGCCTCAACGACCTGGCATTCCAAGCCGCCCGCCGGAACCGCAACGGCGAGGAGATGTGCGCGGGCTGCGGCCAGGTCAACCCGGCCTTGGGGCGCGTCCGGCCATTTGGCAGCCGAGCCGTCCCGGCCAGGCGCCGGCGTCAAAAGCCCCGGAGCCAGCCGAACCAAAATTTGTTCCGCCGACGACTGGCGAGTTGATCACGCTGAAGCCGCCGATCATCGTGCGAGATCTGGCCGAACAGTTGAAGCGCCGCCCGTTCCAGTTGATCGCGGATCTGATCGAGTTGAAAGTGATGGCCAATGTCAACCAGGCCATTGACGAGGTGGTGGCGCAGAAACTGTGCGCGAAGTACGGGTATCGGTTCGAGGTCGAAAAGCGGGAGAAGCGCGCCGGGATCGTCCATGCGCCCACGCGAGAGGTGGAACTGGACGTGGACGACAAGCCGGAGGACATGAAGCTCCGCGCTCCGGTGGTGACCATTATGGGGCACGTTGACCATGGCAAAACGACATTGCTGGACGTCATTCGCAAAGCGAACGTCGCCGCCGGAGAAGCCGGAGGCATCACCCAGCACATTGGCGCTTATACGATTTCCTTCCCGCACCCCGAGCGAAAGGACGAGCTGCAACAGATCACATTTCTTGACACGCCCGGCCACGCGGCGTTCAGCGCCATGCGCGCCCGCGGGGCCAACGTCACGGACATTGTGATCCTGGTGGTGGCGGCCAACGACGGCGTGATGCCGCAAACGATCGAAGCGTTGAACCACGCGCAAGCCGCCAAAGTGCCGATCCTCGTGGCCGTAAATAAAATTGACCATCCCAACGCGAACGCGATGAAGGTGCGCCAGCAGTTGCAGGAGCACGGCCTGGTGCCGGACGACTGGGGTGGGGAAACAATTTTTGTTGACGTTTCGGCTTTGACAAAACAGGGGGTGGACAAGCTCCTGGAAATGCTTCTGTTGCAGGC
>JAKEEH010000483.1 GCA_022616725.1 Limisphaerales bacterium
CGATTGACGATTGACGATTTTGACAATCGCCAATCGGCAATCGGCAATCGGAAGGCACGCTAAAGCGTGGACACCAACAACGCACGCTGAAGCCAAACAACTCACGCTTTTTGAGCGGCTAAGCCAAGCGCATTGAAAGGCAGATTTGGATTGAATTCTTTGGTTTTTTCGATTTGACCGTCTCCTGCAAAGCGAGGTACGGTGCGGGTTCTATTCGATTATGTTCGGCACGATACGCAAACACCAGAACTGGCTGTGGCTGGTCATTATTTTTGTCATTATTGTGACATTTGTCATTTTCTTCTCCCCGGACGTGAGGCTGGGCGCCAATCGGCCGGCGGAAGGAGAGTTCGGCAGCATTGGCGGGCGGCAGATCGGGCAGGAGGAATTCCGCGACGCGCACCAGGAAGCGCGCATGGCGTTCTTTATGCGAAGCAACGGCCGGGAGTGGCCCGGTTCAGACGCGGAGGAAAGCCTGAAGCGGGACGCTATCTTTCGCGTGTTCCTGAAGGAGAAGATGAAGGAGATGGACATCCGTGCCAGCGACGAAGCCGTCGGACGCATCGTGCGGGAGCGGTTGGGAAATTATAAGCTGGCGGATTTTGAGCGCGATATCCTCGCGCCGCAGGCCCTGACGCTGCAGGATTTCGAGCGATTCCTCCGGCACGAGGCGGCGTTGCAACAGTTGGTGAATACAGCCGGCGTGAGCGCGAAATTGCTCAACCCGCGCGAAGCGGAGATCCTCTACCGAAAGGAGAACGAAGCAGCCTCCACGGAGGTGGCGTTGTTTTCGGCGTCGAATCGCCTGGACCAGGTGACGATCGCGGAGCTCGAAGTGGCGAAGTTTTTCACCAACCGCATGCCCCTCTACCGGGTGCCGGAGCGCGTGCGGGTGAGTTACGTGGCATTTCCGGCCACGAATTATCTCGCTGAGGGCGACAAACTCCTTGCGTCGATCACCAATCTCGAAGCGCGCGTCGAGGAAGTTTACTATCAGAGGGGGACCAATACGTTTACCGACACCAACGGGATCGTGCTGTCGGCCGCGGATGCGAAACAGCAGATCAAGGAAGAGGAACGACTCAGAATCGCGTTCGCCGAAGCCCGCCGCAAGGCGACTGATTTCGGACGCGAGTTGATGGATCAGCCGCAACCGGAGAAGCTGGAGACCTTTGAGAAACTGGCGGCGACGAACAATTGGACTATTCGTTTGACCGAACCGTTTGACCGTAACAGCGGCCTGGAGAACACGAATTTTCCATCTGAATTCCGCCAGAAAGCTCTGACCCTCACGACGAACGCTCCGGTCATCTTCAATCCTATTGCGGGTCCGACGGCATGGTTTGTCCTAGCGCTAAAGGAACGCATCCCAAGTGAAATGCCGCCGTTTGAAAAAGTGCAGGAAAAAGTCACTGCGGATTATAGGTTCCAGCAGGCGTTGGAAGCCGCCCGCAAAGCGGCCACGAACTTCCACGCGGCGGTGACCAACGTAACGGACAAGGAAAAGCCATTCGTGCAACTGGCGGCGCAACACAACGCGAAGCTGATCACGCCGGCGCCGTTCACGCCAAGTACGACGAGCCTGACAAACCTCCCGCCGACGGTGAACCTGCGGATGCTGCAGCAATTTGGATTTGAGATGAAGCCGGGGGACGTGAGCGGCATCATTCCCACTTTCGAAGGAGCGATGGTCGTTTACCTGAAGGAGCGCAAAGAGCCCGAAGAATCGAAGGTGAAGGCGGAATTACCGGAATTCCTGGCTCGCCTCCGGCTCTACCGACAGAACGAAGCCTTCAATCAGTGGTTTCGCAAGCAGGTTGAGCAGGCGAGGGTGGTGATCCCGCAGCCTCCCGCACCCGCTGGCGCGCCCCCCGGCCAACCACCGCCGCAGACTCGCTCCTAAGCTTGCGACAGGAAAGTGGGAAAACGAGGACGCTCCCCTGCTCACTTTCACACTTTCTCACCTGCTCACTTCCGCCTATGCTGTAATTCATGCACAAACCGTTTCAACCGCCGCCACGCTTGTTAATGGGGCCGGGGCCAAGCAACGTCGCTCCGTCGGTCCTGCAAGCCATGTCCGCGCCGCTCCTCGGCCATCTCGATCCGGTGTTCGTGAAAATGATGGACGAAATCAAGGCGATGTTGCGCGAGGTCTTTTTGACCCAAAACGAAATGACATTTCCGGTCAGCGGCACGGGCAGCGCGGGCATGGAGTTTTGTTTCGTCAATCTCCTTGAACCCGGCGACGAAGCGGTGATTGGTGTCAATGGGGTTTTTGGCAACCGGATGGTCGATGTCGCCGAACGTTGCGGCGCCAAGGTGACAAAAGTCGAGGCGCCATGGGGGCGCATCATCGAGCCGGGCCAGATGGCCGCCGCTCTTAAGGATCGCCGCCCAAAGCTCGTCGCCATCGTACATGCGGAGACTTCCACGGGCGCGCTCACGCCCGTGGAAGAGATTTCCCGCCTGGCGCACGAGGCTGGCGCGTTGTTCGTTCTGGACACCGTCACCTCTCTCGGCGGTTGCCCTGTGCGCGTTGACGAATGGAAAATCGATGCCGTTTATAGCGGGACGCAAAAATGCTTGAGCTGCCCCCCGGGTTTGGCTCCGGTCTCGCTCAGCCCGCGCGCGCTTGAAACCGCGACCCGGCGCAAGACGAAGGTGCAAAGCTGGTACCTTGACGTAAATCTCCTCGCTGCCTATTGGGGGCAGGAGCGCGTCTATCATCACACCGCCCCGATCTCGATGAACTACGCGCTCCATGAAGCGCTCCGACTTGTCCTGGAAGAGGGCCTGGAAAGCCGCTGGAAGCGTCACGAACGAATGCACGGTCTTCTGCGGAAAGGGATCGAGGCGCTGGGTTTGAGCATTGCTTCGCAGCAAGGCCATCAACTTTGGCAACTCAATTCCATCGCCGTGCCCGACGGTGTCGATGAAGCGGCGGTGCGCAAGAAGTTCCTCAGTGATTACAACATAGAAATCGGGGCGGGACTTGGTCCGTTGAAAGGAAAGATATGGCGTGTCGGGCTGATGGGCGACACGGCCACGGAACCCAACGTGGCTAAATTCCTTGACGTCTTCGCGCACATACTGAAACACTGAAACACTATTCATCGATGAAAGCCGCATTCTTCAAGGAATTTGGACCGCCGGACAAAATCATTTACGGAGATTTGCCCCAGCCGAAGCCGGGACCGGGGCAGTACCTGGTGAAAGTCGCGGCCACGGATGTCAACCCGATTGACACCTACATCCGCTCTGGCCTTGTCAAGATGGATTTGCCTCTGCCGTATATCATCGGCTGCAGTCTGGCGGGGACGATTGCCGAGGCGGGGCCGAATGCCAAACGCTTCAAGCCCGGTGACCGCGTGTGGGGCAGCAACCAGGGCCTGTTAGGACGGCAGGGCGCTTCCGCGGAGTTCGCCGTCGCCGACGAATGCTGGCTCTACCCCACCCCGAAAGGCGTCAGCGATGAGGACGTCGCGGCTATTGCCCTGGTGGGCATCACCGCTCATCTCGGGTTGGTGCGCGACGCAAAGTTGCGCGGCGGCGAGGTGCTGTTTGTCAATGGCGGGAGCGGCGGCGTCGGCTCGGCGGTGGTCCAAATGGCCAAGGCTCTTGGCGCCTCCTTCGTGATCACTACCGCCGGCAATGATGAGAAGGTCGCCTTATGCAAGAAACTGGGCGCGGACCTCGCCATCAACTACAAAAGCGAAGACGTCGATGCCGCCATTAGAAATTTTGCGCCAGAGGGCGTGAAAATCGCCGTCAATGTCTGGTGGGAAACCTTGCGCGAGCCGGATTTTGACCGTGCCGTCAACGCCTTGGGGCCGCGCGGGCGTATCATCCTCATGGCGGGCCGCGACGCCCGCCCGCAATTCCCGGTCGGCCCATTCTATGTCAAAGGCTGTTCGATGTACGGGTTCGCGATGTTCAACGCCTCCGCGCAGGAACAACGCGCCGCCGCCATGGACATCAGCCGCTGGATGACCGAAGGCAAACTGCGCGCCAACATTGGCCGTGTGCTGCCCCTGTCCGAAGCCGCCGCCGCCCATCAACTGCAGGAAGAAAATACCCTGGGGAAAAAGGGGACCCTCGCCGGCAAGATCGTCTTGCGCATAGGCACGTGAGCGCTCGTCGTTCACCACGGAGACACTGAGACACAGGTTGCCTCCGCCTCTGCGGCTCCGCGGTGATCTGCATGACCGGGGAAACCCCTAGTTCGGTTCGGGTAGGCTTCCCATCTCTATTCACGCAAGGACCACGCCGATGAACTCATTGAATCCTGGGAAATCCGTATGAGAATCGAGTCAATCAAGGTCAAGAAAAAAAAGGGCCGTGGAGCCACCTGCGGAGACGAAGTCTCTCGGGCGAAGCTACTCCCGTCTAGTCCTCTCGGCAAAAACGCCAGCTACGCAAGAAAAACCAGCACTTCCTTCGCAGGGCTCGTGTGCGTCGCAGGGCAAAAGTTGATGGTCTCGATTTCACTGAAACCCCTCAAGAATTAATGCAAATGAAAAACTGTTCTGGCGCAAGGCGCCTTTTGGTGTCTGCACTGCTCGCGACTGCCGTCAGTATGTCGCTCCATGCCGCGACGATCGGCGCTCCACCCCCACCCGGAGTCGCGCCGTTTGTTGCGCCGGCCGGCGGATTGGGGATCGACGGAGACGTGTGCGCGAACACGGTTATTCCGGATATTGGCGACTGGGTGCAGGGGACCAATGCCGGCAGCGGCGGCGCGGTGCTCAATGCGGCGGGCGTGCCGCTGAACCCAATGACATCGTTTCGATTTATCGATCCGTACGGGAACGCCGGCCCGGATGAAATATTCGTCGGCGGCTTGAAATGGACGGATAACCCGAACCTATGGCAATCGACCGGGGGCAAATCGTCATCGAAGACGGACATCAACAACGTGCTGTTGCACATTGCGAAGGATGCGGAGGACCATATTTGGGCAGCGGTGGCGGCAGATCGGCTCAGCACGAGCGGCGATGCCTACATCGATTTTGAATTTCTGCAGAACCCGCTGATCAAGAGCAACGCGAACTTCATTTCTTACGGCCCGCACGGCGGACGCACCACTAACGACCTGCTGTTGAGCCTGGCCTTCACCGGGGGCGGCAAGATCGCAAATTTCTTTGCCTGGCGTTGGCAGCCGAACGGCAGCGGGGGCTACGCGTACGTCGATATCACGGCGTCCTTGCCGGTTGGCCGCGTGTTCGTCGCTTTGAACAGCAACAGCACGGTCGTGCCGTATGGCGCGTTCGGCCAAAACACCTACGCTCCGAATGCCTTCGCCGAAGCGGCGGTGGATTTGAGCTCGCTGTTGA
Organism: Limisphaerales bacterium; assembly: GCA_022616725.1. GTDB lineage: Bacteria > Verrucomicrobiota > Verrucomicrobiia > Limisphaerales > JAKEEH01 > JAKEEH01. Next base: position 5,334 of record JAKEEH010000483.1, read on the forward strand.
GCACGATCGACCGCTGCGTTTCGTTTGGCTTTAAAACAATCATGGTGAAAACGAAGGCCTCCTCATCGGACACCGCCGGCATTGAAGATTTTATCGATCCGATCCAACACAACGTGCAGATCGGTCCACGCGCGGCCGCTGGACCCGACCAGGCGCGCTGCACCGAAGGCGACGTGACGAGCTTTACGGTCTCGGGCGTTGCAGTCGCGGGTATGGCGCCAATTGCCTCCACTTCGTGGACGGTTGTTTCAGGAGACGCCACTATTGATTCAGCCAGCTCTCTGCAGACCACGGCTCGTGTATTCTCAGCCTCGGCGACCCTTCGCCTGACCGTCGTACAAACAGACGGTTGCACGCAGTCTGACGATATCGTGTTGACCGTAAAATCCTTCCCGGATTGCTCGATTGCCGGTTCGACGACCGTCTGTCCCCGTGTTGCAGCGCAATTTCGTGCTCCCGCTGGAATGGCCGCTTATGCCTGGACCATTTCCGGGAACGGCACAATCAGCAGTGGAGGCAATGCTCAGACTGTAACGGTGATGCCCGGCAGCGCGTGTAGCGAAAGCTTCACGCTGACACTAAACGTCACGAGCAACGGTTGTGTGAGCACGTGTTCGATTGATGTGCTGGTCAATGATACGACGATGCCCACGATAAGCTGTCCTGCGGATTTGGTCCTCGAGTGTCCGGCCGATACGCGGACGAATGTGACCGGGGTTGCCACGGCCCAGGATGGCTGCGGATTCGTGTCCATCGCGTACAGCGACGCGGTCACGCCCGGTTGCGCCGGCACAAAGGTGATTGCACGCACCTGGACGGCTACGGACACCTGCGGAAACGTAGCGCAGTGCCTTCAAACAATTACCGTGCGCGACACAGTCGCCCCGACAATTGCGTGTCCGCCCAACCGCAGTTTGGAATGTCCTGCCGACACGAACCCTGCCGCAACTGGCGTGGCGACAGCGCAGGACGCCTGCGGCAGCGTTTCCGTCAGTTACACTGACGCAGTGACGAACAATTGCGGCGTGAGCAAAGTGATCACCCGAACCTGGACTGCGACCGATGAGTGCGGTAACCGCTCAAGTTGCGTCCAGACAATCACGGTGCGTGATACTGTGAAGCCCACGATCGTCTGTCCGGCAAATGTGGTTCTCGAATGCTCCGCTGATACTGGCACGAACGCGACTGGAGTTGCCACGGCCCAGGACGCCTGCGGCGCAGTGACAATTCGGCACTCCGATGCAGTGACCGAAAATTGTGGAGACACAAAAGTCATCTCCCGCACCTGGACCGCCACTGATGAGTGCGGCAACAGCGTGAGTTGTGTGCAAACAATTACAGTGCGCGATACCGTCGCGCCAACGATTAACTGCCCGCCCAATCTTGTCTTGGATTGCCCTGCCGACACGCGCACGAATGTGACTGGCGTGGCGACGGCGCAAGACGTGTGCGGCGGAGTCACTATCACTTACTCGGATTCCACGACGAATAACTGCACGGGCACCAAGGTCATTGCCCGTACGTGGACCGCGACCGACGAATGCGGCAACCGCAGCAGTTGCGTCCAAACCATCACGGTGCAAGACATCGCCAAACCAATCCTCACCATTCCGATCGACCGGGTGCTGCAATGTCCGGCGGATACCCGGACCAATCTGACCGGCGTAGCGATTGCGACCGATACTTGCAGTGCCGCGACGGTCCGCTACAGCGATGTGGTGACGACCAACTGCGGCGGAACGAAGGTCATCGCCCGCACCTGGACGGCCACTGACCAATGCGGCAATGCCAGCAGCGGCGTGCAAACGATCACTGTTCAAGATCTGATTCCGCCAACCCTCGCCTGTCCGCCGGACAGAACCATGGAGTGCCCCGCCGACACCCGGACCAATATCACTGGTGTAGCCACGGCGAGTGACGCCTGCGGCAGCGTGGCTATCACGTATGCGGACAACGTCCAGAACGGTTGCGGAGGCACGAAGGTCATTCGGCGCACCTGGACGGCGACCGACGAATGTGGCAATCGCCAAACTTGTTTGCAGACAATTACCGTGGTTGACACGATCAGACCGACCATCTCAGTGCCGCCGGATCAGGTCCTGGATTGCCCAGCGAATACCGCGCCCTCCGCCACGGGCACGGCCACCGGACAGGATGGCTGTGGCACCGTGACCATTACGTATAGCGATGCCGTCGTGAACGGATGCGCCGGAACCAAAACCATTACCCGGACCTGGACGGCCACGGATCAATGCGGCAACAGCACCAATAAGGTCCAGATGATTACAGTGCGCGACATCACTCCGCCGACACTGACACTCCCTGCCAACCGCGTTCTCCAATGCCCCGGTGACACACGCACCAATGTGACCGGTGTGGCGACCGCTGTGGACGCGTGTGGTTCTGTTACGATTACCTACAGTGACGCGGTCACCAACGGTTGCGGGATGACCCGAACGGTCTTGCGCACCTGGACGGCGACTGATCAATGCGGCAACGCCACAAGCGGATTGCAGACCATTAACGTGATCGATACGAACAAGCCGAGCATCACCTGTCGGACTCTGAGCGTCCAGTGCGTGGACGACTTGCCGGCGCCATACAGCGATCTCGCGGCGTTCCGCGCGGACGGCGGCACCGCGACTGACACGTGCAGCTCAGCGCTGACGTTCTCGCTGGTCAGCGACAGCGGACTCGTGGGCCGCTGTCCGGGACGAGTCACCCGCGTCTATCGGGTGACCGACGCCTGCGGCAACTTCGCCGAATGCACGCAGACGATCACAGTTGATGACACGATTGCTCCTCTTCTCACGTGTCCAACTAACATGACAGTGGAGTGCGGGTTTTCGCTGGATGTCTCGAACACTGGAGTGGCCCGAGCGATCGACAACTGTAGCACTAACATCAGTCTCACCTACACGGACCGCGTGGTTTCGAGCGAGTACGACCTCAAGTTTTACGTGGCCGATCCCGATGTGGGAACCGGGCCATACTCGCCGACTTACCTGAAGTTTGGACCGGCCAGCCTGCCTTGCCCGGCAACAGCGCTCTCGACCGGCAGGGCGCTCGATCCGCTGCGCAACGCGGTCGCCTACTCAACCAACGGCCAGTTGGACGCGCTGACCTCGATTGGAAATGTCTCGACCGCCTTTGGACAAATCGTGCCGTTTGAAACGGTGATCGAGGTGGGCGGAGGGCCCGGCCCCGAGCGCGGCACAATCGAGTTCACTGCTGCCTGGAGCACTTACACCACGTCCAACAACCGCTTCGGTTACGACACAAATTACATGGTATATTGCGCGTTCGTCGATGCCGCCGATCCCGGGCTGATCGATCCACATTACAATGCCAAGATCGATTCGTTCAGTTCGGTCGTCATTAACCGCGGAACAATCGAAGAGAGAATTCAGGGCACTTTCCGAGTCTCAGGGCTCGATAGCGGAGACCGGGTGGTCGTGGAAATCTGGGTCGTCCTCATGCCCAACATGCCGGAACACTCCGGCGGCACTGTCGCCGCAGACCTCGTTTCAGCCCAGAAGATGACGAGTCCACCGGAGCCGATCACCGTCGGTGTCCAAACCGATTCACTCGGCAATCTGTCGAAAATTGGCCCGCTGCCCCCGCCGCAGGAGCAGCCACCGCTCGGTCCGCTGCCGGTCCAACCCCCGGTGCCGCCCGGCGGCCTTGTGACCGTGCTCGACCGCGTCTGGACTGCGACCGACGAATGCGGCAACACCCGCACTTGCGCGCAGCGATTCACAGTCAGGGATGCGATCCCGCCGCTGCTCAGCGCCCCAGTCGATCTGGTGCTTGAATGCCCGGCTGACACATCCACCAACAATACAGGGATGGCGACAGCGCAGGACGACTGTGGCGCCGTGGAAGTCAGCTATCGCGACTCTGTGACTAATGGCTGTGGTGGCACCAAAGTCATCGCCCGGACGTGGCTCGCGAGAGACCAGTACAGCAACAGTGTCAGTGCCGTTCAAACCATCATCGTCCGAGACACCATGGCACCGACGATAACGTGTCCTGCCGATGTGTCCCTCGACTACTTGGCAGACACCAGCACCAGCGGCACAGGGGTGGCAACGGCGCAGGATGCTTGCGGTGCCGTGGCGATCCGGTATAGCGACGTCGTTACCGCAGGATACGGCAATAACAAGACTATCGTGCGCACGTGGACCGCCACCGATGATTGCGGTTACAGCAGCAGTTGTGTGCAAACCATCACCGTGCTCGATCCACGTGTGGTCCAAAGCACCTTCGACGGCACCGATGATGGCTGGCTTGTCTCCGGCAATAACGGCACAGACCTGCCAGTCTGCCTGCCCGAAGGGGGCCAAAGCGGCGGCTACGTCAGTTCAGCAAACGGCGAGAACGGCACCGTCTGGTACTGGATCGCACCGGAGAGCTATCTGGGCGACCGCTCGGCGAATTATGACGGCACATTCCAGTTCGCGCTCATGCAAAACGGAACCACCTCGCCCGAAGTTACGGTAATTATTGCCGGCGCCGGTTTGACCCTGGTCTATACCGTCCCCCAACCCATTGGCACAGATTGGACCACCTACACTGTCTCGCTCAATGAAATTGCAGGCTGGTACAATTATGATGAGCAGCGTCCCGCGACGCAGGCTGAGATCGTACAAGTGCTGTCTGCGCTCGAAAACCTGATCATCAAGGTTGATTACCAGGGCGGCACCGGTTCGGTGGCGCTGGACAACGTGGTTCTGCTGCCTCCGCGGACGCAGCCCAGCAACTGGCTGCTCGAGATGACGAGGGCCGGCAACGGCAATCTGCGGTTGCGCTGGCCCGCGCTGGCGACCGGCTACATCCTGGAAGCCAGCCCGAGCCTCACGATACCCAATTGGACCGTGGTCTCAATGACGCCACTCCAGGCGGATGGACTCAAGTATATCGATCTGACTCCGACGATGCCGATACGGTTCTTCCGCTTGCGATTGGTTGAGCCGTAAGCGGTTCAGGCGCGCCGGCGATAGGCCACGCAAAAGGTCGAAACCCCGCGCGTCTGAAAGTCCCGTTCGAAGTCGGTCAGCACGCTTTGTAACTTACTCGGAGCAGGCGTCGGCTCAAAATCCGGGCTCGCCTGGAAAACAGCCGTTATCTGCGCAAAATAATCGGCGTCATCGGTTCGAATGTAAACCGCTCCATCAGGGGTCAAGGCTTTTGCGGCCACGCCGACAAAATGCTCGTTGATCAGTCGGTGCCGGCGGTGCTTGCGTTTGGGCCATGGATCAGGGAAGTAAACGTGCAGAGCCGCCACCGACCGTTCGGGCATCATGTACTCCAGGAAATAACCGGCCTCTATCCGCAACAGCCGCACGTTCTCCAGCCCCGCTCGCCGGCATTTTCGATCCGCCTTCCTCAGTCTCCCCAGCAAGCGCTCCACCCCTAAGAAATTGTGGTTCGGGTTTTGCGTCGCCCACGCGACGAGAAACGAGCCGTCACCGGTCCCGAGTTCGACCTCCAATGGTTGTTGCTGCCGAAAAATCGCCGAAAGTGGAAGCCTGTCCAGATACGATGGAGGACAAATGATGTTTGTTTCTGTCAAGGCGTTCACTTTTGTGTTGCAAGTACGCGCCATTCTGATAAGCCTCTGACGCTTCCACAACCTATGAATTACCAACGCACATTTTGCGCATGGGCTGTAATTATATGCTGCCTGATTTCTGCTGCGCCCGTGGCAGAAACGGCTCGGGCCGACCTCATCGCGCAATGGACCTTTAACTCCACGTCCGACGATACGAATGTCGCCACGGGCGCGACCCTCCCGTCGTTCGGGATCGGGAACGCTTCTCTCATTGGAGGCGTCACGGCGATATTTGCCACCGGCAGTCCATCGGATCCGGCGACCAATGATAACTCGGGATGGAACACGCGCACTTACGCTCCTCAAGGTTCGGATAACAAGGCACGAGGCGTCGAGTTCAGAGTCAGCACCGAAGGCTTTGAAAGCATCATGGTCAGTTGGGCCCAGCGAAATAGCTCGACGGCGAGCCGCTACGTGAGATTCCAGTGGTCATCCGACGGCACCAACTTCGTTGACGGGATGGTTGTCAGCAATTCGGTTCAAGAAACTTATTTCGACTACACCGCGGATCTGAATTCGATTCCGGCACTCAACAACAACGCCAATTTTTCGTTCCGTCTCGTGGCCGAATTCGAGAGCACGGCAATCGGCGCCGGCGCAACCCAGTACGTGGCGACGGCATCCGGCTCGAGTTATGCCACTGCGGGCACGCTCCGCTACGATATGGTGACCATTTCGGGCTCGGTGTTTTCCGGCAACGCTTTTCCGACCATCACCCCAATCGCCAATCAAATCATCCCGATTAACAGTGTCACGGACCAGCTTCCGTTTACGGTCGGCGACGTCGAGACTCCCCCGGAAGGCCTGATTGTCACCGCGGAATCGTCGAACCCGGTGCTCGTGCCGGTGGACAACATTGTCATCGAGGGAAATGCCGCCAATCGCTCAGTTACCATTCTGCCGGCGTTTGGCCAGAGCGGCAGCGCCACCATTACGCTGAGGGTTACGGACGGGGACGGAAAATCCGGCAGCACCTCATTTGTATTGACGGTAACGCCTGGTGACACCCCACCAATCATCTCCGCGTTCACAAATTACTACACGGTCATTAACACATCGTTTGCTCCAGCCGCGTTCAGCATCAACGACGCGCAAACTGCGGCGGAGAATCTCATGCTTTCGGTTGCGTCTTCGAACCCGACCCTCATTCCTGAAGCGAACGTGCTCATTACGGGTAACTCAACCAACCGGATTCTTCAGGTCACGCCCGCCCCCGAGCAGACTGGGAACGCGGTGATTACAGTTACCGTCAGCGACGGAACTTTCTCGTCCAGCCGCAGCTTCTCAATGATGGTTTTGCCCTCCAGCTCGGTACTGCTCTGCGATGACTTTACATACCCTGACGGCTCCGTCGTTACCAACTCCGGGCTGCTCTGGAATACCTATAGCGGAATCTTCGGCCAAAGCCGGGTGAGCGGAGGGGAACTGTGGCTGACGGAAGACAACACCGAAGACATAAACGCGCTGTTGATCGGAGCGCCGCATCATCCTTCAAACAGCGCAGTCCTGTACGTCTCGTTCAATGCGACCTTTCTCGAAATGCCGGAGGCCACCGGCGCGTACTTTGCGCTCTTCCGGGAGATGGGCCAGACTTACCGAGGCCGTCTTTTCGCGGCGACACTTCGATCGGAGTCTGGCTTCTTTGGACTGGGAATTGCCAACGTGACCGGTAATGTCACGAACGTTGCCTTTCTCTCCACAAATCTCATCCTCAGCACGAAATACCTGGTGGTGATGCGCTACAATGTAAAGACGGGCGAAAGCGCCCTGTGGGTCAATCCTGCCTCCGAATCCGAGCCGGCCGCAATCGCGACGGATGCGACGGACCCGGAGACGATCTATTCCTTCGCGTTTCGCCAAAATAATGGCTTCGGGCAGGTCCGCGTGGATAATCTGAAAGTCGCCCTGTCATTCGCAGACGTAGTGCCCGGCTACCGCTTGAGCGCAGTGCCGATTAGCGGGCAGATTGAGATTTCGTGGCCTGCAACGGCCAGCGATGAGGGTTACCAACTCCACGTTTCCAGCGGTTTGAGCCCCGCGAACTGGACTCCGCTTGGCGCCGTGCCGATGCGAAACAATTCTCGTGATTCAGTGAGGATTACGCCCGGCCCTGGCGCGGCGCTTTATCGGCTGCGGAAGCCGTAGGCTGACTGTTACTTCTCGCGACAACCGATTGTCAGCAACACGTTGGCCCACAGCGCCTGGTCACCAGTCTGGATCGTCAGAACATGATCCGGCGAGGCGACCAGGTCGTAAAAATCCCATTTCTGGATCGGTTCCAACTTCAGCTTCGATCGCGTGGCGCGGAGAATTTTCCGAAACTCATTCCATACCGGGGGCTCTCCTTTGTGCGCGTAAGCATCATCCTCCGGTATGCCCATCGTGTTTACACGATCCACCGGCGCGGCCGTAAGCAGCGTCTCCAAAACCTGCGCGCAGGTGACGATCCCCGGTGCGAGATTCAGTGACACCAACTCCGCATTCAGCCCGCGCTTTGTTGACACGGGATAGTTGCCGTCGGCGATCAAAATGAGCGCGTGATGTCCGGCCTGCCCCAGCACCTCGTTAATTTTTGGGTGGATGAGCCGGTGCTTGAGCATTAATAACCGGCGTACTGGCGGAAGGCCTTGATCGTCTGCGCTGCCGCGGTTTCGGAATCGGGCAGCGGCAATATCTCAGCCGAAAGCCACCCATCATACCGGACCTCGCGCAACGCGGCGACGATCGATTCAATGTCAGTATGACCAAACCCGACCGCGCGGCGGTTGCTATCGGCAAAATGAACATGGCCAAGCCTCGATCCGGCGGCGTGAATTGCTGACGCGATATCCACTTCCTCGATATTCATATGGAACAGATCGCCCAGCAGTTTGATGTTCCTGTTCTTCAGCGACTTGAGGAATGACACCGCTTCGGTGACTCCGTTCAAGAGATTGGTTTCATAGCGGTTCAACGGTTCCAGGAGAATCGGCACATTGAATTTCGCCGCGCGCTCGGCAAGTTGTTCCAGAGCTTCGCCCAGCCAGGCGAGCGCTTGCTCGCGGGTCACCGGCCCTTCCCATCGGCCTTGCATCGATCCAACAATTGCCGGTGCACCGAGGCCGCCCGCGCGCTCAATAATCTCCAGGGCAAAATTCTTCGCGCGTTCCCGAATCTCTGCCTCAGGACTCGTCAAACTCAATTTATGTACAACCCAGCCGCCGCCGGTGCCTGCCGCGGCCAATTTCACGTCGTGTTCCGACATCAGGCTCTCGAGCCGGCGCCAGTCCACCTCATCCGGCGACCGTGGAAACACTTCGATGCCGTCGAAACCGATCTCCGCCGCCCGCGCGCAACCTTTGGAGAGCCCATCCCAAAAAACAAACGGACCTCCGCGCGCTTCCGGAACCAGCGAAACTGTGACTGCGCAGCGCACCGCAACATGCTTAGCAGGTGCGCCGCCAGGGTCAAACCGAGAACTGTGTCAAACAGATTCTACTCATCTTCCCCTCGGGGCGGATCACCAGAACATTTTAAAATATTTGCTGTTAATGTTTTCGCCCGCCTGCTTATCGTCCTCGTGAATCATCGAAAGGAATCGCTATGAGAAATGTCAATCCATCGTTCATTGCCGTGCTCACGGCATTTCTTCTTGGAGGGGCGCCGCTGCAATCGCTTGCCGAGCGGCCCGACTCGGGAATCACCGGCAGCACCATTGTGTTGCATCCTCCGGGCTCGCCGCCTTACACCTTCACGCCCGGAATACCGTGGGTCAGTGAGCCCGCCGCGGCGTCGTTCACAGTCCTGAGGGCTGCCAGCGGAGAGGAAGTCGCGAGCATAACGACGGCGGCCGACGGCGAATTCGCATTGCTGCTGCGGCCGGGGCGCTATTTGCTCCTGGCGGAGCCGCTCGAGGAAGGCTGTTATTCTCCGCCGGAACCGATCGAGGTGCATGTGAAGGGCAACAGGTTCACCCCAGTGACGATCTCGTACTATTGGTTTTGCTTTGTGATTCCGTTTTAGCGGTTATGTGGTGAGGGATCAAAGGGATGCAGACCAGTCCATTCCGCTGGTGGGTTGCCGGCATGCTGGCTGCAGCCACCGCTCTGAACTATCTCGATCGTCAGGCGCTGCCCGTCGTCATCGGTGAAATCCAAAAGGAGATTCCGATAACCGACCAGCAATTCGGGCGCCTTCAATCGGTGTTTCTGCTGGCCTATGGGATCATGTACGCCGTGGGCGGTAAATTGATCGACTGGCTGGGCGCGCGCGCCGGTTACGCGCTGATGATTATCTTCTGGTCGGCAGCAAACTTTTGCCAGGGTCTCGTCAGCTCCGTTTTGGGATTGGGCGTGTTCCGTTTCCTGCTCGGCGTCGGCGAGGGCGGAGGTTTTCCGGGCTCTGCTAAAGCAGTTTCGGAATGGTTCCCGGCGCGGGAACGGTCGTTCGCCTTCGGGGTTTTTAATACCGGCTCGAGCGTGGGCGCCGTTATCGCGCCGCCGCTTATCGCTTTGATTGTTCTGCAACTGAACTGGCGGTGGGTGTTTTTCATCACCGGCTCACTCGGGATCGTGTGGGCCGTCATTTGGCTGAAATATTATAGCTCACCCGCTGCGTCGGCATCCGCAAACGCAGCCAGCGCTGAGACACGTTGGGTTGATCTACTGCGTTATCGGCAGGTCTGGGGATTGGTCGCGGCAAAATTCCTCTCCGACTCGGCTTGGTTCTTTTTTATCTTCTGGCTGCCAAAATACTTAAACGGCGTTCGCGGCCTCAACATCAAGGAGATCGGCTATTACGCCTGGATTCCCTACGCCTTCGCCGGCGCGGGCAGTTTTGTCGGTGGCTGGCTTAGTGGGGCGCTGCTCAGCCGTGACATGACGCTGGATCGCGCGCGCAAAATTACCCTCGCCATGAGCGCCGCGCTGATGCCGGTCGCGATGCTGATCGAACACTCGCCGTTGAGTCTGGTCATCGTATTCTTCAGTGCCGTGATGTTTGCACACCAATTCTGGTCCACGATTGTGCAGACGCTGGCGGCGGACCTTTTCCCGTCCGAGATGGTCGGCTCAGTCGCCGGGATTATGGGCGCGGCTGGCGCGCTCGGCGCTGCCCTCTTCAGCGTGATCGCTGGATCGATCATCGCCGAATACGGCTACGCGCCGGTCTTTCTCGCCGCGGGTCTCGTCCACCCGGTTTCCTTTGTAATCATTCTCCTGTTTGTGCGCAGGATCGAGCGGCTTGTTCGCCCGATGAAGCTCGCATGAAGCCACTTCCCAGTGCGATCCTGGAAACGTGCCTCGACGTGTCGGACCTGGCGCGAGCGCGCGACTTTTACGCAAGCCTCTTTGGGTATCCCGTCATGCTCGAAGATCATCGGTTCTGTGCGTTCGATGTCGGGCAAGGTCAGATTTTGCTCTTGTTTCGTCACGGCAGCGATCCGAACGGCACCGCGTTGCCTTTCGGTTTCATCCCCGCTCACGGAAGCACCGGCTCGACTCATCTTGGGTTCAGGATACCGCCTGAGAGCTTGCCCGATTGGCTGGACCGCCTCGCCGAGCGCGGCATAGCAATCGAAAGTCAATTCACGTGGCCCAGGGGCGGCACAAGTGTCTATTTTCGCGATCCGGACGGTCATCTCCTGGAGTTATTAACGCCCGGTGTCTGGCCGACATACTGAAACGCCAAAACCAAACGACAAACGGCGGTTTCTGCGGGTTGAAGTTTCTCTGGTGTTTGATGCTGGCTTTGAGTTCTCCACCATTCTTGAAGATTTGATAATCGTATCGGATTCAGCCATAAAACTCTCATGTTCATCCGACATTCAGCGATGGCACTCGGTCTCATAATTATAGCGGCGAATGCGCCCGCGGCTGATCCGTTTGCCGAGTACGTGCGGTCGAGCGATCCGCTGACTCCGGAGGAGGAAGCAAAAACATTTCATTTGCCACCGGGCTTTCAGATTCAGCTTTTTGCGGCGGAACCGGACATCGCCAAGCCGATGAATATGGCGTTCGACGAGCGCGGCCGCCTGTGGGTCACGGAGTCGCGAGAATATCCGTTTGCGGCGCCGCCCGACAAGCCCGGACGCGACGCGATCAAAATTCTCGAAGACACGAACGGCGATGGTCGCGCAGATCGAATCACGACGTTCGCCGACGGGCTGAACATTCCCATCGGCCTTTATCCTTATCGCGGCGGCGTTATTGCGTGGAGCATTCCGAACATCTGGCTTCTCCAGGACACGAACGGCGACGGCAAGGCCGATAAACGGGAACCGCTCTTCGGTCCTCTCGGCTGGGAGAAAGACACTCACGGGATGAACGCGTCGTTTCGGCGCGGGTTTGACGGATGGATTTACGTCACGCACGGCTTCAACAATACCTCGGTGGTGCGGGGGCGCGATGGCAGCGAAATCAAGCTAAATTCCGGCAACACCTATCGCGTGCGCCCGGACGGTTCGCGTGTCGAGCCGCACACGTGGGGTCAAGTGAATCCTTTCGGTTTAACCTTTGACTCTCTCGGCAATGTTTACTCAGCCGATTGCCACAGTTCGCCTATTTATCAACTGCTTCGTGGCGCGTTTTACCCGAGCTTCGGCAAACCGGACGATGGCCTTGGTTTCGCGCCGACGTTGATGCAACACAGCCATAATTCGACGGCGATTGGCGGAATCGTGTATTACGCAGACGATCAATGGCCGGCGGAGTTCCGCGACAACATCTTCGTGGGCAACGTCATGACGAGCCGCGTGAATCGCGATGCCATTCGCTTCAGTGGTTCCTCGCCGAGCGCGACCGAAATGCCTGATCTCGTCAGGAGTGACGATCCGTGGTTCCGGCCCGCGGATTTGCAGCTCGGCCCCGATGGCGCGCTGTATATCGCTGATTTTTATAACCGGATCATCGGCCATTACGAAGTGCCCCTGACGCATCCCGGGCGCGACCGGGAGCGCGGACGCATCTGGCGCGTGACTTACCGCGGGAAACCTTCGCGGCCACTCAATCTCGTGGGATTGTCGATCGAGAAGGTGATAGCGGAGCTGAGCAGCCCGAATCTCACCCGCCGGATGCTGGCCATGAATCACCTTGTGGAC
>JAKEEH010000484.1 GCA_022616725.1 Limisphaerales bacterium
ATCCGTGTCTGACGTGAAGTTTGAGAGACTTCGTGACCTGATTCGCTCTTTCGGCTCCTGCCTCGTGGCGTATTCGGGCGGGGTCGATTCTGCTTTCCTGGCGCGCGTGAGCCATGAAGTGCTTGGCAACCGTATGCTCGCGGCCATCGCCGATTCGCCCAGCCTGCCGCGGCGCGAGTTGGAAGAAGCAATTGCCCTCGCGGAGCGCTTCCAGATCCCGTTGCGCATTATCAAAACGCAGGAGTTCGACAACCCTTCCTACACGTCCAACCCGGCAAACCGCTGCTATTTTTGCAAGCACGAGCTTTTCACCGAGCTGGCCCCTCTCGCGCAGACGGGCGATTACGCGGTGATCGCCTACGGTGAAAATGCCAGCGATATTGGCGATTTTCGGCCGGGGGCGCAGGCTGCGGCGGAATTCCAGGTGCGCGCACCACTGAAGGAGGCTGGCCTGACCAAGGCCGAAATCCGCCAACTCTCCGCCGCGCTGGACCTTCCCACCGCCGACAAGCCGCAGATGGCCTGTCTCAGTTCCCGCATACCTTACGGCGAAGCGGTCAGCCCTGAAAAATTGTGCATGATCGAGGCGGCAGAGAACGTCCTGCGTGATCTCGGCTTTCACGATGTCCGCGTGCGGCATCATGAATTGGCCGCCGCTGGCAGCGGCCCGCGGCCCGCGTTGGCCCGAATCGAGCTCGGCCCGTCCGAACTGCCGAAGTTCCTTGTCGGGGAACTCTTTTCCAGAGTCGCCGCTGAGCTTCGGGGCATCGGTTATGCTCACGTGACCCTCGACCTGCAGGGCTATCGGCGGGGAAGTTTGAACGAGCAAGGCGGGCAAATTGCCGGAAGTCCTGCGAAATGATCGATCGTTCCCCAAGCAACTTTTAATACGATTTGGTGATCAAATAAATAGCGTACGATATGCCTCAATTTGCTTATAAGGCCCGCCGCCGTTCGGGCGAAGTCGTGCAGGGTGTCCTGGACGTGGCCGATCGCGGCGCTGCGCTTGCCCAAATCGAGCGGCTCGGGATGTTCCCGGTCATGGTGGATGGCTCCAAAGCCGCCGCCGCCGCGGCCACTTCCGCCGAGCGCCCAAAAGATAAGCCAGCAGCGGGCGCAGTGCTCCCCGCCGCTTTCCGCAACATGCGGCGCAAACGCAAACCCAAGCTCCAGGAAATCGCAACCTTCACGCAGCAGCTTGCCAATCTTCTAAAATCCGGCATGCCGCTCACCGTCGCGCTCGCGAGCATGGCTCATCTCGAATCCAAAGGCATCCCCTCCGAGGTCAGCAAAGAGCTGAAGCAGGACGTCATGGAAGGCCGCAGCCTTTCCGATGCCATGAGCAAGCAGCCGAACATTTTTTCGGATCTTTACGTCAACATGGTGCGCGCCGGTGAGCAGAGCGGCGCGCTGTATGAAGTGCTCCGCCGCCTGGCCGATCACTACGAAAAGTTCGCCGAAGTGCAGGCCAAATTCGTCGCCGCCCTGATCTATCCCGCCATCGTCGCCTTTGTCGGCATCGGCATCGTCATCTTCTTCATGACGTTCATGCTCCCGCGCTTCATGAAGGTGTTTGAAGGCTTGAAGGTCCAGCTCCCGTGGGCCACGCGAATGCTCATGGGCGTGTCGAACGCGTTCAGCACGTACTGGTGGCTCGGACTGCTCGTCATTATTGCGGCCGTCGTGGTTTGGAAGCGCTATCGGGCGACCGAGCACGGCCGCCGCCGCATTGACGCCTGGAAAATGAACGCGCCCGTCATCGGCAAGGCCGTGCGCTTGAACATTTTCGGCCAGTTCGCCCGCACCCTGGCGACCCTGCTGATCAATGGCGTGCCCGTGTTGACCGCGCTGAAAATCACCGAGGAAATCATGCCCAATTCGATGGTCAAACAAGCCATCGCCAAAACGCGCGAGGAAGTCACCGACGGCAAAACCATCGCCCAACCGCTGGCGCACAGCAAATTGTTCCCCCAGCTCATGATCGACCTCTTGAAAATTGGAGAAGAAACCGGCGACGTGCCCGGCGCGTTGCAGAACATTGCCGAAACCTATGAGAGCGAGCTCGGCATCCAGCTCCGCGTCATGACAAACCTCATCGAGCCGATCATGATCATCGTCATGGCTGTCGGCGTCGGTCTCCTGCTCTTTGCGATTTTGCAAGCGATGTTCACGATCACCAGCAGCATCAATCGCGGATGATTTCCGACCGCACAATTGACCGCCGACACGAGGGATTCACGCTCATCGAGATCATGGTCGTGTGCGCGATCATCGGAATTATCATCACGATTTCCGTTCCAGCGATTTATCGCGTTCTGCACCCCGAATCCATGACCAAGGCGGTCAAGGACATTATCGAGCTTTGTGAAGATGCGCGCTCGCGCGCGGTTCTCGAAAACACCACCGTCACGATGGTCCTGCACACCGCCGAGAAGCGCCTGGAACTGGTCGCCGGGGCGACGCCACGCACGTCCGTACCAGACCGGCTGGAGAGTCTCAGCGTTTCCGGGGAGGAATGGCGCATGCCAGAGTCGCCGGCGCCTGCGAGCGGCAAGGCCTTTAGCTCCGTAAAGTTATCCGATCGAATTATGATTGAAGGCATTCGGTTGCACCTCAGAGACTTTACCGATGACGAAGTAGTCTCGGTGAACTTTTACCCCAATGGCACCAGCGACGAGTTCAGTTTGTTTCTCGTCAACGATCAAAACGAAGCGCGGCAGATCTATCTTGAAGTTGTGACCGGCACCGCCGATTACGAGGTCGATCGCCTGAAATTCCGGTGAAATTGCGACGTCATATTTCGCGCAGCGGCCAGCGTTCCTCGGCGTTTACGTTGCTGGAGGTGATCATCGCGTGCGCCATCTTTTTTGTCGTGGCGTTCGCTGTTCTGGAAGTCGTCACCGTCGGCCTGGTCGCGGCCAAGAAGCTCCAGCAACGCGAGCCCGATTTCGACATGCTCGTGAACCCGCACGCCCTGACCAATCAGCTCGTGGAAGGCTCTGAATCCGGCGATTTCGAGGATCTCTATCCGGGGCTTTATCCCGGCTATTCGTGGGCTTATGATATCCAGGAGGCGTTCAGCAACGGCTTTTTCCGCGTTGACTACTATCTGATCAGCGGCCGCGGCAAAGGGGCCTCCGAACAACGGCTGACAGTGTTTTTCTCGAAGCCCGGTTCGCCCCCGGGCAGCGCGTCACAGGGACGGTACTGATTTATGACCGCCGCGACAAAATCCAAAGGCTTCACGATCATCGAAGTGATGATCGCCATCGCCATTTTCGCGATGGTCATCACGTCGATTTACACCATCTGGATGGCCATCGGCAAAGGCACGCGCGCCAGCTTGAAAGCCGCCGCGCAAGTGCAGCGTTCCCGCATCGCCATGCGCTGCCTGCGTGACGCCTTCGCCAATGCGCAATTGTTCACGGAGAACATGAAGTATTATGCGTTTGAGACCGGCATCAGCGGCGATATGTCCGCCGTCAGCATGGCCTCCCGCTTGCCCGCTTCCTTCCCTGGTGTCGCGATCTATCCAGACCTGGCCGTGCGGCGCATTACGTTTGTAATCACAAACGACACCGAGCTGGTGATGAGCCAGACGCCAATCCTGGTGGATCGCGAGGACCCCAGGGGCGAGCCGTACAGAATTGTGCTGGCGCGCGATGTCACGATGTTCACCGTGGAATTTTGGGACCAGCAGAAACGGGAATACGTGACCGAGTGGCTCTACACCAACCAGCTCCCGCAGAAAGTTATTATCACGCTGGGCACCGGGAAATCCGGCGCGGGCTCATCCACTGAACCGACGGACATCACCGTCAAAGAAGTCCTCATAACTTCCGCGGGAGTTGCCGGACTGCAAGCCGGGCCAGGCGTACGGAATGTCGATCCCGGTGCTGTTCCACCGGGCGGCGGCATTCCCCCCGGAGGCGCACCTCCAGGCACTCTTCCTCCGAGAACACAGACGACGCGATCACGTTTTTGATCATGACACTCATCCCTTCCAGACGCAATTCAGGCATCGCACTCATCATCGTGCTGCTGGTGGTTACTGTCCTCGGGCTCATGGCAATTCATTTTGGTTCGTTGATGAAGGTCGAAACCAAGCTGGCGCGCAATTCGAGTTTCGATAACGAATTCGATTGGATCGCCCGCTCGGGCGTCGAGGCCGCCAAGTATGTCCTCGCCGCCGATTTGCAGGGCCCCAGCGGTCAACTCGACGCACTCAATGAGATCTGGGCCGGCGGTCCCGGCGTGGATACCAACGACATGGCGGCCCAGTTTCCGTTGGCTCATTTCGAAATCGGCCCGCGCCGCTCCGTGGACACGAAAATCATCGACCTTGACCGTAAATTCAACATCAACGTCGCCGATGAGACGATCCTGCGGCAGGCAATGACACTCATCGGCGTCGATCCCGCCGCCCAGGCCACGATCATCGACTCCATTCTCGATTGGTGCGATCGTGATATGAACTCGCACACCCGCGGCGTCGAAAGCGATTTCTACAAGTCCGGCCAGGGCTATCTAGGCATTCCTTATGTGGCCAAGGACGGACCCATCGACGACCTTTCTGAGTTGTTGCTCATCAACGGCGTCACCGACGGCATTTACCTCGGTTCAGGCGCCGGCTTGCGCGCCTTTTCGGATCTTCGCCAGGCCTCCCGCAGCCGCTTTGATGAACCCATTTACACGACGGGTCTGCGCGACCTCTTCACCGCATTGTCTGGGCGCTCTCTGAACATCAATACCGCCAGCGCCACCACGCTCCAATTGCTGCCGCCGATCGATGAAAATGTCGCGCACGCCATCATCCAGCGGCGCGCCGGCCCCGACGGCACTGATGGTACCCTCGATGATACCCCTTTCCGCAGCCCTGCCGAAATCGGCACCGTCCCCGGCCTGCCTCCACCGGTGCTCCAGCAATTTGCCCGCTTCTTCACCACCCGCAGCATCGTCTTCGAAGCCACGGTCGTCGCCCGTATTGGCAGCGACACGCGCACCTACACCGCTGTCCTGCGCCGCAACAGCCCGCGCGACATCCAAATACTCACCATGAGTCAAACCCAGTAGCCCGGTCTAAACTCAGGTCTCAGTAGTTCGCGCCGGGTGAGAGACCTTTTCTTTGACGCTCGTTCCTTGTGGCAATTGGGCGCCCGGCGGTATAGGCTGCTGAAAGACCGGTTATGGAACGCCTCGGCGACATCATTCGCGGCACAGTCCTCCTGCTGGCCAGCCTTCTTCTGGTCGGAGTGATCCTTTGGCGATGGCTCAAAGGCTCGAAGGACGAGCCGGGCGTGCTGATCTTCAAATGGATTCTCAGCGGCCTGGTTCTCTTGCTCCTGGCTTTCGGCATTGTGCCCATTGTCGTCGGCGGCGGCTACGCCGGCGCGTTCTCGATGCCGTTTGTCGCCGCCTGCGGCGTGATCCTGGCTGTAATCTGGACCCCCAACATCGCGGCGTTCCTCGCCCGGCCATTCGGGAACCTGATCGATGGCGGCAATGTCGAGCCCGATCCCGAGCCGCTTTACTCGGTGGCCATCGCGCGACGCAAACAGGGGAAGTTCTTGGAGTCGATCGCTGAAATCCGCAGGCAACTCGCGCTCTTTCCCAATGACGTCACCGGCCAGATGTTGCTCGCCGAGATCCAGGCCGACGACCTGCACGATCTCCAGGCCGCCCAGTTGACCATCGAGCGGTTTTGCGCGCAGGAAGGACACGCGCCGAAGAACATAGCGTACGCGCTGAACGCGCTCGCCGACTGGCAAATCAAGCTGGCGCAGGACGTGCCGTCCGCGCGTGAAACCCTGCAACGGCTCGTGGCAATGTTTCCAGGCTCCGAGGAAGCGTTGCTGGCTGAACAGCGAATCGCGCACATGGACGATCCGGCTTACATCCTCGCCCGCGGCAACCGCCCGGCCATCGAACTACGCGCCGGCGTGGACAATGTCGGCCTGCTCAGGGACTTATCGAGCCTTGCGCGGCCAGAAGAGAATCCCGCCGAGACTGCGGCCAAATACGTTGCCCAACTGGAAAGATATCCGGCCGACCTCGAAACCCGGGAGAAGCTGGCGGTCCTGTATGCCGAACATTATCAGCGCCTGGACCTGGCTGCCGACCAACTCGAACAGATTATCCAGACGCCGGGACAGCCGGCCAAACAGGTCGCCCACTGCCTGAATCTGCTCGCCGACTTGCAGATCAAATGCGCCCGTGATTACGAGGGAGCCAAGCGCTCGCTCGAACGCATTATCGAATTATTCCCGAAATTCGCCTCGGCCGAAAACGCGCGGCAACGCATCGCCCATCTCGGGCTGGAAATGAAGGCCCACGAGAAGAAGGACGCCATCAAAATGGGCCAATACGAGCAGAATATTGGCCTCAAACAGTACAGGTCCCCTGGCATTCGCGAGTAAACGGACTTAAGGCGCGATCGCCTCGATGGCGCCGTTTTGGCCAGCTAAACATTTCTGTATACCAGCCATCGCTTTCGCGCAGCACGTTGATGCCGCATCTTGCCGTCGTTATCGAAATCGCGGATCGCCGTGACCGGCCGGCCGGCAGCGATTCCGCAACGCTGATGGAGAAAGTCCCTAACAGGTAGCGACCACAATGGGTTGAGCAGATTCGGGCTTAGGGAGGAGATTCTTTTTGCTTGCC
>JAKEEH010000485.1 GCA_022616725.1 Limisphaerales bacterium
CCGTCGATTTGCCCTCCGATATTGATCCAAACAGCACCGGGACGGTCACGGTGACCTCGTTTCGCCGATCCTGTTTTCAAGCTGAGCCTGTGGATATCTGTAACCAACCTCAAATCTTGGATATAAAGTCTTACACGGTCGTCGTCCGACCACGGTTTGCGTACGCTCGCGCCATTTACACCTCGACTTTACTCGCTGTGGAAGACACCCCTCCCTTACCGGACGCCGATTACGGCGTAACGAGCGTTTCGCTAGTGCAGAATACCTTCGGCCAGCCTGTTTCATTCACTGCTGAGGGCTTCGCCGTCATCGACGGGCAATCGAGCTTTCCCAATAAAGTGATGATCACCCAGGGGCAGGCATTTGCCATCTACGCCTTTGAACAATTCTCGGACCTGGAATCTCTCGGAGTGACCAATTCTGCCGGTTTGCTTTGGCCACGTATCACAGGCACCCGGAATGGACGACCCTTTTCATATAGTTGTGAACTGCCCATAATCATACACGACGCCGTAGGTTTCTGCGGCGAACTACCTCCGCATACGTACTACCGTCTTCCCTTTAAAGGAGCTGTCATTGTTTCACAAGCGAACTTCGGCTCCTCGACGCATCAAGGCAAACAGAAGTATGCGTTCGACTTTCCCGAGGAGATTGGCGAGCCCATCCTCGCTGCACGTGGAGGTGTCGTAACTTTCGTGGAGAAATCCAAAACCCAAAATTGTTGGGATGATGAGGAGGATAAGTGCATTGGTTCGCCGTGCGCCGCTTGGGGCAATTATGTATCGATCAAGCACCAGGATGGGAGCGTCGGCTACTATATGCATATGCCGAAAGACGGTGCCATTGTGAAAAAAGGACAACGCGTGCACCGAGGGGATCAAATTGGGATCGTTGGCAATACAGGATGTTCTAGTGGCCCACACCTCCATTTTCAAGTCAATGACCCCTTCTTGCCAGCCTGGAGTATGTTCATTCGATTTGAGACTTTCGACGACGGGGATTGCTACACGCCGCATGAAAACGATTTTATGATTTCAACTAACAAACCGTGGAACGAATGACGTTTGGCTGCTCCGATTACCGTCACTTTGTGGATGAGTAGAGCCTTGCCTTGCGCGTCGCATTGGCCGACATAGAAAGCCGATGGACCATCTAGAGTTTGGGTGAGGCAGTTTGACAACGAAGCCTGACAATGCTGACATTTCGATGCGAACCGCATGACTGAAATTCGCACATGTCCGGAATGTGGGGCGCCGTTGGCCAGCGACGCGCCGGAGGGGTTTTGCCCGGCCTGCATGCTCGAAGGGGCACTGCGAGTGGGCGAAGCTGAAAACTCAAAGCTTAGGGTTCAAAGTCAGAGTGGGCGTTTCGGTGATTACGAATTGATCGAGGAGATCGCCCGCGGTGGCATGGGCGTGGTTTACAAAGCGCGGCAGAAGAGCCTCGACCGTATTGTCGCACTCAAGATGCTGCTGTTCGGGCAGCACGCAGGCGCAGATTTAATTCGCCGCTTCAAAGCCGAAGCCGTAGCTGCCGGCAGCCTGCATCACCCCAATATTGTTGCCATCCACGAAGTGGGAATTCATGAAGGCCAGCACTTCATTGTGATGGATTATGTGGATGGACCGAATCTGGCCAATTTCGTGCGCGAGCAGCCACTGTCTGGCAAGCGTGCTGCCGAACACGTCAAAGTCATCGCCGAAGCCATTCATTATGCACACGAGCACGGAATTCTGCACCGCGACCTGAAGCCGTCGAATGTTCTCATCGATTCAAATGATCAACCCCGTGTGACGGACTTCGGTCTCGCACGCCGAATCGAAGGCGATTCCAGTCTCACGCTTACCGGACAGGTCCTGGGCTCCCCGAACTACATGCCGCCGGAACAGGCGGCAGCGGATCGCGGCAAGCTGAGCCGACGCAGTGATGTGTATGGCCTGGGAGCCATCCTCTATTATTTGCTGACCGGCCGTCCACCGTTTCAGGGTGAAAACATCACTGACACGCTCCATCAAGTGTTCAACAGCGAGCCGCTCTCGCCACGGCTGCTGCAACACCGCGTGCCAGTGGACCTTGAGACGATTTGCCTCAAATGCCTGCAAAAGGAACCAGATCGGCGTTATCACACAGCGAAAGACCTTGCAGAGGAGTTAACCCGTTTCGGCAAGAGTGAGCCGATCTTGGCACGACCAGTCGGTCAGATAGAAAAGCTGTGGCGCTGGTCCCGGCGCCACCCCGCCATCTCGCGCCTACTCTTGCTTTTGCTGCTGACGTTAAGCGCCGGATTGGCCGGCATTGTATGGCAATGGCGACGTGCTGAGGAACGCAGCGAGATTTTGAGACGCAATCTCTATGTGGCCCAGATGAACGTGGCCATCGAGGCACGCCGCGAGAGTAACATCGGGCTGGCGCTGGATCTCCTGGAAGCGCAAAAGCCGCGGCGGGGCGAGGAAGACCTGCGCGGTTTTGAATGGCTGCACATGTGGCAAATGCTTCATCAGGAGGTGGCCACCATGCGAGCTGATAGCAACGCCGTGAACACAGCCATCTTTTCACCCGATGGACGAACCATTGTCTCCGCTGGAGAAGATGGCACGATCAAAGTGTGGGACGCGAAGTCCTTTGAGCTCATCAGAACATTGGTGGTACCGCCCGATCTGGTGTCGCCTACCACCATCCAATTGCTGGAGGGTCGGTCCGCGCCCGATGGCTGGATTCAGTCGCTTTCATTCTTCCCAGATGGCCGCCGACTGGTTTCATGCGGGGCCGACGGAACGATTCGAATCTGGGATGTCGCTGCGGGACGCCACCTTTCGACGTTTGCCGCTGGAACAAATAGCTGGTTCCCGGCACAGGTATCACCAGACGGCCATTGGATTGCAGCCGTGGATAGGGCAAGCGTTCTCAACCTGTGGGATGTGAAGACTGAAACCTGCGTCGCACGAGCGCAGGGAATCGAATTCAACAATGTACGAGAAGATCGACTCTGTGCGTTCTCGTCCGATAGCAAGCAGATCGCAATCTCCTGTCTGAGCAATGTGGTGAAAGTGCTCACCGTTCCTGGATTGGACGAGGAAGTTCAACTTCCGTTTCAGCCGATGGTGGCGGCCATTGCGTTGTCGCCCGATCGCTCGATGCTGGCGATTGGTCTTTTCGATCTCTCTGTGCAACGATTCGACCTGCGCAATCGGACGATGTTAGCACCGCTGCGCGCGAAGGGTTTCAGTCTCATTTCGAGTCTTGCCTTTTCGCCAGATTCTCGCCTGCTCGCGGCCACATCCTTTTCCGGCGCGGTGCTGGTATGGGACGCGCGCTCGGCAGAGGTCACCGCAACCTTCGAAGGGCACGCTCCGTACCTATACGCGGTCAGCTTCTCACCGGACGGCCAGCACCTGGTGACCGCAGGCAACGATGGGTACATCAAAGTTTGGAATGCGAGTGGCGCCACGCACATGCCGCTCAGCACCTCGAGCACAGGGGAAGTCTGGCGGATCGCTTTCTCCCCGACTGCGTCGATGTTGGCCGTACTATATGTCCGCGCATAAATAATTCGACATGAGCGCGGAGTGGGCTATGCTCACGAGGCAGATATGCGCCCGATATTTGCCAAAGGAAATCGCCAGACG
>JAKEEH010000486.1 GCA_022616725.1 Limisphaerales bacterium
GGCTTCATTTCGGCGAGGCGCTTGGCTTCGATATCGATCTCCAACAATTGGTGGTCGAGATGGTTCTTGAACAGCACGTAGTCCACGCGGCCATCGAGGCTAAGGGAATCGAAATTCACTTTCGCCAGCCGGTCGCGCCATTCCGTGTAGAACTGTTGGAAGCGCGCGCTGCGCGTCTCTGAAAGCCGCACCGCATACACCCGCGCCAGACTGCCGCGATCTTCCGCGAAGCGCTCGAGCATCGCGCGCAGCTCTGACGGCGACACATCCAAGTCGTCTGCCGCCGCGACCGCTGTGCCGACCCGTGCGCCGCCCGTCGCGGCGCCCTGCTCGGCAGCAAGCACCGCAGCGTTCCCGCCGAAAGCCAACAGCACCGCCATCACGCCTGCGCAAAGTGGTCGGATGCGAATCATCGTTGTCCTCCCTCGAATCACCGCAAACATCTGCCGCCCGCGGCCCGTACGTGTGCCAAGCGCAGGATGGTATCAAAGACTTATTGGCGCCGGCACCAGAACTGCGTGAACGCTACTGGCCGTTGCCGTTGGAGCCCGGCGCGAAGTTATTGTTTGCGATTCTATATTTCCCCTCAAATCAGGAGCCTCTGGGCGGAGAATTGCTGTAGGGATGTGCTATATTGCGCGAGATTGCCATCATGGATCGTCTCTCATCGAACCAGCGCAGTGAGCTAATGAGACGGGTGCGCGGAAAAAATACGCGCCCCGAGATTGTCGTCCGGCGATGCGTGCGGAGGCTAGGCTACAGTTTTAAGGTTCATGATGAGCGATTGCCTGGGCGACCGGACATAGTTTTTCCGGTTCGACGAAAGGCGATCCTTGTTCACGGTTGCTTTTGGCATCGGCACAAGCATTGCGCCAAGGCGACAATGCCTAGAAGCAGAGTTGCATTTTGGCGACGGAAGTTCGACCTGAACAAAAAGCGGGACCGAAGAAAACTCCGTGAACTGGAGAGCAAAGGCTGGAGAGTTCTGGTTTTATGGGAGTGCGAGATAGTCAAGCATCCTAACATCGGGAAGCAAATCGTCCGGTTCTTGGAGAGAGCCCGTTGAGAGCAATAGAGCTATTTGCCGGAATCGGAGGCTTTCGACTCGGACTGAGAGGCGCAGGCATCGACGTGCTCTGGGCGAACGACATTGACCCGAAATGCTGCGCAATCTATCAGCTTCATTTCGGTCCGTCCTCAATTGTCTGCGATGACGTAGCGCATGTGAAGTCTACGATACCGCCCCACGACATCTTGACGGCCGGGTTTCCTTGCCAGCCGTTCAGCTCGGCCGGCAAGAAAAACGGGGTTCGAGACAATGTGCGCGGTACGCTGTTCGCCGAAATCGTCGAAGTCCTGGAGGGCTTGAGGCCGGAGTTCTTCATTCTTGAGAATGTAAAGAGATTGCTGACGATGGAGGATGGCCATCATTTTAAGACGATCCTCTATGCCTTAACTTCGGCGAGTTATGTGGTGGAGTGGAGGCTGTTGAACGCGCAAAACTTCGGCTTGGCGCAGAATCGGGAACGCATTTTTATCATCGGCCAAAAAGACCCCAGTTTTCTACACTGTGACCCCGACACATTTCTGCGGAATCATGCAGTGCTGTTGCTTAGCGGCGACCTGCGGGAGAGCCTCCTGCCGTTCGCGTCTCTTGCAGATCTGATGAGGCCGATCCACAGCCACCGCCACGGTTTCGCGACGTGTGGCTTTGCCTTCGGTGGGAATGTGTTCTCTTTTGAACCACCGTCGATGCCGCCTCAAAGGCCTTTCCGGTTTCTACGAGATGTCCTTGAAAGGGAAGTTGATCCTAGATTCGACTTCACTGACGTTACGAACGGTTGGGTGAAGAAGAACACGGAGGTCAATTCGTTCATTCATGGGGTCGAAGTAATAAGCAACCAGGAAGGCGGCCGACGAATGGGATACACGATATTTGGTGACGGCGGTGTCGCCCCAACGCTGACCGCGACACCTTCTCGCCACTATGAGCGATACCGGATTAACGGGAGGTATCGGCGCCTGACAAATGTGGAGTATGCGAGATTGCAAGGCTTTCCGGACAACTGGTGCAGCGCCGTAACCGTTTATGATCAATACGGTTTGTTCGGCAACGCAGTTCCGCCTCCGATGGTGGAATGGGTTGCTAAGCGGCTGGTTGCACGCGTCAAGGACAAGCCGGAAGGATGCTCGAATGGCGGACATAAAGGCGCAACGGCGGCGGCTCGTCCGTGAAAAGTTAAGCGAGATCGTTGCGCGAGTGAATCGCTACCTCGCAGGGAAAGAACTTGAATCAATAGAACCGATTCTTGCCCGGCTGGGCCGAAGCCGGAAGCTACCGCATTGGTACCCGCAACTGCTGAAGAAAGGAACCCTCCCGAATCTCGACGGTAAGACAATCGGAAGTGTAATCGAAACGCTAATCGTTGCGGACATTGAAAGAAATGTCCTAAAGGGGAAGCTTGCCGGCACCCTGACGATCAGCGCAGCCAAAGGCGTGGATTTGCCCGACTTGGACTTGGGCATCAAGTCGCCTTCGGAGAATTGGTGCACGAGCGAACCGTTCTCGAACGCCTACGAACGACTGCTAGGACCGGAATACGACGTGCTGGCGGTGATTACGAATTATCAGAGCCAGAAACAAAACCCTCCGCTGAGAATTCAACTCATTCAACATCACTACTTTGAAGGACATCAGATCGCGGACATGGGACTCTGCAAGCATGCCCGAGCGATACGACCAACACTAATGAGTTACGGCGAGGCCCCGGCCAAAAAGGCCTTCAAGTTCTTGACGTACGCGGTTCAAAGCGAGTGGCTCTGCGCGAGACTTCTGGATCTGATGAGTCAAATCGACAAGCCGGATAGGTTACCTTCGATTTTGGACGTAATGATCAAAAGCATCGAAAAAACGAGTGCAAAGAGAAGAATGCCGCTTCCTCTTCAGGACAAGGCGTTGCTTGAAGAACTGGGCAAACGAAAGCCCATTGATCGCGCAATAATCGACGCGGCGGACGATTGGGTGACCGCACATTGGAGAGAGGCAGCAAGAGTACCGAACGAGAACGAATGGGTGAGGCTTCAAAAAGCCCCGCTTGACGGGAAACTGGGTGTGTCCTTTGCGCTTCAGTGGCGATACAACTTTGGTGTCTTCTTTAATGGGCTACTAAAGAAGCAGAACTTGAAAGAAGCCGGCGTGGGCCACCAGATCTGAGCGCATTCAGTGTCGTGGACGTGGTCAGGCGGTTTCTGCGGTGGTGGGTTGGTCTGCGGGTGGGCGGGCGGGGGCGCCGGTGCGGCGGTCGGTGAACCAGAGAATGAGGCGCCAGAGGAGGAGCAGGGCGAGGATGGCGCCGTAGGTGAGCGGGGCGCGCACGTCGGACTTCACCAGCCAGTAGTAATGCACCACGCCGGCGGCGGCGCTGACGTAAATCAGCCGGTGCAGCATTTGCCAGCGCTTGCCGCCGAGGCGGCGAATCCAGCCTCGCGTCGAGGTAATCGCGAGCGGGATCAGCAGGAGGAATGCAAGGAAGCCCACGGTGATGAACCGGCGGATGGCGATGTCTTTCCACATTTCCTGCCAATCGAAAAACTTGTCGAGCCAGATGTAGGTGATGAAGTGCAGCACCGCGTAGAAAAA
>JAKEEH010000085.1 GCA_022616725.1 Limisphaerales bacterium
CGGGGGCGGCTATCGAGCGAATCCATTCGAGGAGATGGCGTTCGCTCTGCAGGCTCGCTTCGACGAAGATAGCGCTCCGTTCCGTGTTGAAGGGATTGTCCGCAAAGAGTTGGATGAGATTATGCCGAGGCTCTTAAATCGAGAAGCCTGATGCGACTGATTGGACCACTGATTTACTGACCCACTCGCACCACAGGCGGATGCGCGTAATCGCTCCAAATCCGGTCATTGCGATCTTTGTCTGGCGGGCCGTCGTGGACGATAAAGCGGTAGCGCGAGGTGTATTTTTGCCCGGGAGCGATTTCCATATTGCCGCCCTGCTGCGGCGTGTAACAGAAGAACGGTTCGCTGGGGTGCAGGCGCATGTGTTGCGGCGCGCGGAAATTATCCGGATGACATAAAATCGTGATGCCGGCCTGCTCGCCTTCGACGAATCCGCTGATGTCGCACCAGCGCGCGCGCGTCCCGTGGCCCTTGACGCGGTCCGTTTCTCCTTCGCTCGTCAAAAAGAATGTATTTGTTTTGCCGTTCCAGTCCCAATGTCCGCGGAAGCCGAGTCCGCCATAGTGATATTCCGGCAGCTTGAGGGGGTGCGGGCCGGCGCACTCCTGAATCGAAGTCAGATCAAAAATCCACCCGCCCTGGTTGGCGTTGCCATACGCGCGCACCTCCCACGTCTCGTTAAGGGCGGTCATCGGCTGCCCCGTGGTCAGATCGACAAACTTGTGCCGGCTGACGAAACCGGCGTGCACAGGCCCGTTCCAGGTCTTGGGGATTGCCACGAAATCGACTTTCCCTTTGCCGGCGCCCATATTCCAAAAATCCGGTTCGCGTCCGTCGAATTCGGTCTTGGTCCAGGCCCACCAAAGGCCGTGATGATGCGCATGATTGGCCGGATAATCGTCCGTAATGACTCGTCCGCTGAGCGTGCGAATCGGGTGCAGATAGGCGCCGCGCTGAAAAATCGCTTTGACGTCCTCGCGCGGAAGCTCGCTTGGCTGCGCCTGGTACTCGAGCCATGGGCGAGCGGGCGATGCTTGCTGTGTTGATGTCGATTGGCCGATTTTGACTTTCTTACCGTCGTGTGTCGCCGTCATCCTCCCGCCGGCTCCGCCGGGCACGACCTCAAGTTTCAGTTGCTTGCCCTTTGGAAGCTCATCGAGAACGAACGCCGCCGTGCCATCCCCGCTGATCTGGAGGTCATAGGTCCTGTTTTCGCCACGGAGGATCGCGTTGCCGGGCCGGGCGTCACGAAATGCAAAGGTGACAACGGTATTGCGCCGGTCGTGCTCACCCGCGGCGACGGTCACCGTTGCACTTTGCGCGACGGCGGCCGACAGCGCGCCGCACATGCAGATCAAAAGCGCTTTCATGCCCTGGTGTGTGCTTTAGTTGGCGAGATTCGTCAATACGGATTGCAGGAGCCAAATCGTCAGCGAATTCGGCTGCGGAAGCGCGCCGCGCAAATCCCGAAGAGCGCCACGCCCATTCCCGTCAGGATCACCAGCTCGCGCCAGAAATCTGCGAGGGTCGCGCCCCTCAGAATGATGCCGCGGAGCAGCTCGATGAAGTATGTCGTCGGGAGCAACGCCCCGATGGCATAAAAGATCCATGGCATGGTTTCGCGGGGAAAGATGAATCCGGAGAAGAACACCGAAGGCATAATGAAGATCATCGTCATTTGCAGGGCTTGCATCTGATTTTCGGCCGCAGTCGAAACAAGGAGTCCGAGGCTGAGCAGCGAGAAAATGTAGAGGAAACTGGACAGCGCCAACGCCCAGGCGCTTCCGGCAATCGGCACCTCAAACAACCAGCGCATAATCGCGAAGAGTCCGGCGGCCATGATCAGGCCAATGCACAGGTACGGCGTGATTTTGCCCAGCATCAAACCCCAGCGTGACACCGGGCTGACCAGCAACTGCTCGATTGTCCCGCGCTCGCGCTCGCGCACGATGGACATCGCGGTGGCAAACGTCGTGGCGATCTGGAGCACGACCCCGATCACACCCGGCACAAAAAAATTCGGGCTCCGCATGTCCGGGTTGTAAAGGACCTGCGGGCGGATTTCGACCGGCAGGTCGCGCCGGCCAGATTGCCCGAGCAGCCCCAGCAACGATTGCCTCAGCCCGACGCTGATAGACGTGTTCAGGGCCGAACTTGCAATGGTCGAACTCGAGCCGTTGATGAGCACTTGCACCTGCGCGCTATGCCCGACCCGCAGGTTGCGCGTGAAGTCCGGCGGGATTTGAATCCCCACGTAAGCTTTGCCCTGGCGGATCGCGTCGGCCAGTCCTTCCGCGCTCTGGGCCTCGCCCACGACGCGAAAAGTCTGCGTGTTGACAAACTGGTCAATCAGCAGGCGACTCTCGGCAGTGCGGTCTTCGTCAAAGACATAAGTGGCCATGTGTTTCACGTCATTGTCGAGGGCGTAGCCAAATGCGATCATCTCGATCAACGGCGGGAAGAGCATGAAAAACAGAGTCATCGGGTCGCGCAGCACGACGATGAATTCCTTGTAAAGAATGGCGTTAAATCCCCGGAAGAGTTTCATTGCAGGGCTCCATCTTCGACTGGCTCGGTTGTCAGCGCGACGAAAACATCCTCAAGGGATGGGCCGATTGGGCGAATGTCCGCGTCATCAATTCCCGCTTCGCTCAAACGCGCGCGAATGGTCTGTTCTGAGAGTGCCCGATCGACGAGCAAGTGCATCGATTGGCCAAACACGGTTGCGGTATGCACACCCGGCAGCCGGCGCAACGCCTGCAGACCCACTGTGACGTGTTCGCAGTTCACATCGAGGCGGCGCGTGCCAGGCGGGCTCACCACAGGCAGATGTTTGAGGTCGTCCGGCACGCCACACACCACAAGCTTCGACATGTGAATGTAACCCACGTGTGAACAGCGCTCGGCCTCGTCCATGTAGTGCGTCGTGACAAACAAAGTCATGCCAACGCTGGAAAATTCGAAGAGCAGGTCCCAAAGCTCCCGGCGCGCGACCGGATCAATGCCGGCGGTTGGTTCGTCGAGGAACAGCACAGCCGGTTTATGGAGAAGCGCGCAGCCCATCGCGAGCCGTTGCCGCCAACCGCCCGAAAGCAAGGCGGCCCGGCGTGAAATGTAAGGTTGTAGATGGGTGAGTTCGATGACCTCGTGTATCCGCTCGCGTAACCCCGTTGCTCGCAAACCATAGAGACGCCCATAAAACGTCAGGTTTTCCCAGACGGTGAGTTCGTCGTAGAGGGAGAACTTTTGCGACATGTAACCGATTTTGCCTTTGAGCTGGTCTGCATGGCGAACGACATCGACGCCCGCGACGTTCGCCGTCCCCGCTGTCGGCTCCAGAATGCCGCAGAGCATCCGAATGACGGTCGATTTGCCGGAGCCATTGGGACCAAGAAAACCGAAGATTGATCCCTTGGCGATCGCGAAGCTGACGTTATCGACCGCCGTGAACGTGCCGAATCTCTTCGTGAGGCTCTGGCACTCAATCATCACGTCGTTGCTCATGCGCTCAGGGTCTGCGGACGCCCGGAAAAGTCACGTCTGCCGCCATCCCGGCCCGCAGCGAGCCGTCCGCGGAAGGCAATCGAATTTTCACGCCGAAAACCTGTCTGGTTCGCTCCGCCACCGTCTGCGTATTGCGCGGCGTGAACTCCGCGATACGGCTGATCTGCTCGATCTCGCCCTCGAACTGCCGATCCGGAAACGCATCGACCTTGACGCGCACCTTTTGGCCGAGTTGAAGGTGACCGAGCCACGGCTGGGGCACGTAAACGCGCACCCACAAATGATCGGGCAGAAGGAGGGTGGCCAATTCGTGATTCGGCCCGACGACGTCGCCGGGTTTGACGCTGAGCACTTCCAGGATTGCGTTCGTTGGCGCGGTAATTCGCATCTCGCGTAGTTGGGCCTCGATCTCTGCGACGCGCGCCTCCGCCTGCGCGATTCGTTCTGCGCGCGTGCCGGCCAGCAACAGCTCATAGCGGCTTTTCGCTGCGGCCGTGCTGCGTTCGAGTGTTGCGGCGCGAGAAACCAGCCGATCGCGTTCGCTTTCGGCAATCGTGTTGTCTTTAAAGAGTTCCCGGGCGCGAGCAGCCTCAGCAGTCGCGTTTTGCAGTTCTGCCTTGAGGGCCTGCCAGTCGTTCTTAGCGGCGGCGATCTCCTGTTCCCGCGCGCCGGCTTTCAATTCGGCGAGCTGCGCTGCAGCGTTGTCATGAGCCGCTCGGAGTTCCGCCGCTTCCAGTGCGACAATCACCTGCCCGTTCGTCAGAGAGTCGCCTTCGCGCGCGAACACCTGCTCGACGCGCCCACCATAGCGCGAGCCGATGTGAACTTCATCAACTTCGATAGTACCTGAAATAAGCGGTTCGGACTGGCGCTGGCACGAAACGCCGGAAAGCAGGGCAATAAGCACGAAGAGTCGTCTGTCCACCGGCGGCGAAACTAACAAGACCGGCAAGAAAATGTCCAATGGCCAATCTCCCTTGAACAGCGGAACTCCGACAGTGTGATTGCCGGCGACCCGAAAAAGCGATTCGTCCCCGAGATGATCGTCGGAGTTCCGCATTTATGCGGCACAGTCATCCCAAGGTCATTCCTCGGACATCGGTCATTCATTCTCGCGCTGGGCGCAACCAGGTTCACCAACGTCGAATATCGCCCGTTCTCGTGATTGACGCGCTGATGAGCCTAACACTAAGCAGAAACTGAGCCAAAACCACGTAGCAAGGATGCTACCAGACCCCTGTTTTATGCAAAAATAAACCCAAAAACAATTTATGAGGTTGGACCGTATAAGTCCAACCCCCTGTTCCATAATTGAGGCGTATGAAAATCAAAATTACGCAAAACATTAATGATAACGCGGGAAGTCTCCCTTCCCGCAACAATCATCGAAAAACCGAAGCACCGCTCATGGATTGTTCCCAGCCCGTTCGACAGCTCCTCCCAGGCACTGAACTTGCCGTCGAAACCCTTTGCAACAATTGGTTCCCAGGCCGCTCGACGGCTCTCCCTGCCCAGGAACCTGCCGCCGAAACCTCAGCCGTGGTTTCCAGAAGAACCGGGCACGAGCTTCACCCTCTCCCCGGGGCTGCGGAGACGAAGTCTCTCGCGGTTCAAGTAAGTCAACTCGGCAGGGTGAGGGCGACTGGACTATCCGGATTACCGCTTCACTCCCTACCCGTTTGGTTACGGCTCTGTCGCGCTAAGTCTCTGCGGTTCAAACCGATTCAACGGGACGCACTCCCATTAACTCCCCTGCCATCAAGCGGCGCGACGCCTCTCATTAACACCTTGCTTCAGCAAGGTGGCCAATCGCCCGCTCGTGCACTCCTCTCTCTCTTGGGCTGCC
>JAKEEH010000086.1 GCA_022616725.1 Limisphaerales bacterium
GCAATCATGACGTGAAGCTCATGCGCAAACTTCGCGGGCGTGACGTGCAAATCACGCACGGCCTGGCGGAATCGCTGGCGCAACTCGCTGACCAGCCCGAGAATTTCCGCAAGCGCGTCGCGGAATTCATCGACGACCTTGTCAGCCATTACGTCCTCGATGAGGGCAAACTCGTCGCAGCCCACGCCGGCATGAAAGAGACAATGCAGGGCCGCGGCTCTGGGGAGGTTCGTGAGTTCGCTCTCTACGGTGAAACCACGGGCGAAAACGACGAGTTTGGTTTACCCGTGCGTTACAATTGGGCCGCCGAATACCGCGGCTCGGCTGCGGTCGTGTACGGGCACACGCCTGTGCCGGAACCGGAATGGCTGAATCGAACCATCAACATCGATACCGGCTGTGTCTTCGGTGGAAAGCTCACCGCGTTGCGCTACCCGGAAAAGGAACTCGTCTCCGTACCTGCAAAACATACTTACGCCGAGCCACGCAAGCCGTTCCTTTCGCCGGACGACCAGGCGCCCTCCTTATCGGCGCAACAGCAGCATGACGATTTGCTTGACATCGCTGACGTCACTGGCAAACGCATCATCAGTACACGTCTGCACGGAAACGTGACCATCCGCGAACAGAACGCCGCCGCCGCCCTCGAAGTGATGAGCCGTTTCGCCGCCAATCCAAAGTGGCTGATCTACCTGCCGCCCACGATGTCGCCCACCGAGACGAGCAAAACGCCGGGACTCCTGGAACATCCGGCGGAAGCATTCGCTTACTTCCGTCATGCGGGCGTCCCCCGCGTGGTCTGTCAGGAAAAGCACATGGGTTCGCGGGCAGTGGTCATTGTCTGCCGTGATGAAAATGCAGTCCGAAAAACATTCGGTGTGACTGGTGAAGGTCTCGGCATCTGTTACACCCGAACTGGCCGACGATTCTTCGATAACCCCGATCTGGAAACCCAACTCCTTGAACGTGTACGGGTCGCTGCCACAGACGCCGGGTTTTGGCACGAGTTCAACACCGACTGGCTTTGCATCGACTGCGAATTGATGCCGTGGTCTGCCAAAGCTCAGGAGCTTTTGAAACAACAATACGCAGCGGTCGGCGCCGCGGCCCGCGCGACCTTGGCCGACGAAGTTGGCGCGCTGCGCCAGGCCATGGACCGAGCTCTCGATGTCAATGCATTGCTCGTACACACAACAGCTCGACAACAAATGGCGAATGATTATGTCGCCGCGTATCGGCGCTATTGCTGGTCTGTGGATTCAGTCAGCGACCTGAAACTCGCACCGTTTCATCTTCTCGCCACCGAAGGACACGTCCATGTGGACAAGCCGCACGATTGGCACATGCACACCCTCGCACGACTTGCCGGCGGTATCATCGTCGCCACACCGTTCCATATTATTGATGTGACGAATCCCGAGAGTGAGGCCAAAGGCGTCGCCTGGTGGGAGACACTCACGGCCAGCGGCGGAGAAGGCATGGTCGTCAAACCGCTCGAGTTTGTCGCCAAAAACCGCCGCGGACTCGTCCAGCCGGCGGTGAAGTGTCGGGGCCGCGAGTATCTGCGCATCATCTATGGCCCGGAATATACGGAGACGGCAAATCTTGAACGCCTTCGCGCGCGCGGCTTATCGACAAAGCGCTCGCTGGCCCTTCGCGAATTCGCCCTCGGTATCGAATCGCTTGAACGCTTCGTTCGAAACGAGCCGTTGCGCCGCGTTCATGAAGCTGTGTTTGGGGTCCTGGCGCTTGAAAGTGAGCCGGTGGACCCGCGATTGTAACAATCATGTGCGATTGACTCGCACTTTTGCCCAACGTCGCCTCCCGAGCGCTACTGTGCCCGCGGCTGTTGGCTTGAAACGTGGCGCGTACCTTCTCTCAAGCTCGCTTCTCGCACATCAACGCGAGGAGATTGCCGCTTGGGTCGCGGAAGAAGGCCATCCAGAGTTCGTGGTCTGGCATTTTCGCCAGCAACTTCGGCTCGACTTCAAAACGAACTCCGCGGCTGGCCAGCGCATCGCGTGCAGCGTCAATATCGCCGACCTTGAAATACATCGCTGTCCTGAATCGCTCCGCATCCGGCCCTTCAGGACGGCTCAACATCAGACGTATGTCGCCGCAAGCGAAGAATGCCATGGCTGGCGGAGCATCAAAGAGGTGCTTCAGCCCCAGCATATCGCGATAAAACGCGACCGCTTTTCCGAGGTCATCCACCGTCAGGCCAATCTGCCCCACAGCGGCCAGTTCCGATTCAGGCGTGTTCATGGCCCGACACTACCTGAACCCCTCCCGCTTGACTTCTTCAATTTCCGCTCTTTTGGCAGGGCTTGAATGCCAGACCTGCACCCCACGCTCCGGAAGCTTGTCCGGCCTTTAATCTCTCACTCCAAATCGTTTGGCCCCCTTCGTGACCTTCTGTTGAAAACCGGCTCCACGAAACGGCCTTTTGTTAGAAATGCGACGATCAGGCTAAGCCTACATGTATAATTAGCTCTTGATTTTCAATATCACTTGTGATATAATACAACCATGAGAATGAAAAATATAACCGGGTGGCTGCACCCCCGAACGTCGAAGCCGCCCATATTGAGCGGCACGTGTGGAGCATGCCGGGACGCTCATGCCGGAGGCGCCAAAATTGAACATTTGTGAACACGCACCTACGAAAATCCTTAAGAAAATGAAGAAATTGAACACTTTGAACACCAGTGGGGGAGGTTGGGGGTGACCCCCAATGGCTGCGACCCCAGAGAACTCAGGCAAAAATTGAAAGAAATTGAAAGGAATTGAAAAGATATGACGGGGGAGTCTTGCCGAACCATGCCGAAACGGCGGCGCGGATCGCCACCCCATTACCTGCAAACACGAGGGTTTTTGCGTCTCGCCCGTCCGCTGCGGTCTAAATTTCTCGTGTTCACGCGGGAATGGTAGGCGAGGGGTGTGACAACGGTATGTCAGCAGCGATTTGAGAAAATTTAGCGGGTTTGGCGGGAGTTGGCATGGAAGTTGAAAAATCCATGAGGAGAGCAGGAACGAAGGAAGGCGAGAGAATTGAAAATTGAAAATTGTAAAATGAAAATTTGAAATTGTCCGGAGTGATCGGCGTGTTGATGCGCGCAGCATCAGACCGGGGTGTCAAACCCATCTGACATACCGACGGGAGGGAGGCATATTGAGCTTATGATTGCGAAGGAAGAATTAATTAGGGGATTGAACGCCGATTTGGCGGCCGAGTGGGGCACGATCATGCGCTACACCTACCAGAGCAGCAAAGTCGTGGGGTTGCGCGGAGCGGAACTGCGCGAAATCCTGGAAAAGGAGATCGCGGATGAAATAGGCCACGCGAAATATCTGACCGATGTGATTGCCGATCTGGGCGGTGATCCGACGACGAAACCACGAGAGTTCGAGAAACCGAGCGAACTCAAGCAGATGGTGGACCTGGACCTGCGGATGGAGCAGGAGGATGTCGAGAACTATACAAATCACGCCAAAATGGCCGAAGAACTCGGCAACACGGAATTGAAGGTGAAGCTCGAGGA
>JAKEEH010000087.1 GCA_022616725.1 Limisphaerales bacterium
ATGATTTCCCCGTCTTCGCCTGAGGCATTCGGAATGTAACGAAGAGACCATCGGTGTGATTTGCCGTCGGGCTGGATGGCGGGGCCAGAGTCTTCGAGCATCCCTTCGCCGAGGCGATTGCGATAGCCGGCGCGGAAGTAGTGCCCAACGTGGCTGGGGCCTTCCACGAGGATGCCGAGGAGATTTGCAGGCGCGACCTGATGATCCGAAGTGGTCTTGTTGCGTTTGGTGCTGCTGTCGAAGAATCCAAACCAGGCGCCACTATCCGATGCAGCGCCGCGAAGGACGACGGTGCCGGAAGCGCACAGATGGTCCTGGAGCGTCAAGGGAGCAATAGGAACGGCATAATAGGCGGGCTGTTCATCGCGCCAGATAATACCGCCGATCTCGCCCATTTTGCCGCCGGCGTGACGTGTCTGGCTGAAGCCAAAGTCATGAAATGGCCGGCGGACGCGATCGCGAAATTCGACCTCGTTGCCGTTGGCGTCCCATCGCGGGTCGCGGTTGAAGGCAAACCTCTCGCCATTGATTTCAAGATCGTCGAAAAAGACCTCCATGCCGTCGCCGGTGAGTTGTGCGTTTACCAGGCCGAAGCGATCGAACACTGCGCCGTCGCGGACGTGAGCGGGCGGTACGTGAGCGAGATAACTCGTGCCATCGAGCACGAGTTCGAGTTCGCCGGCATCGCCCTTTGGATCATACTCAAGGCGCCAAGTGTGAACCGTGCCGTCAGCGGCAAAGGGCTTTGTCTTTGTAGTCTGGTATTCGCCTTCGAAGGTGGCGCCGCCGCCAGTGAACCAGTGTTGGGTGCCATATTCAAAGAAAAGCCAGTATTTGCCGCCGTTCCCATCGAGGCGCAAAACGAGTGAATTGGGCATGCGCCAGCCGCGTGACCGCGCGTTGAACCAGCCGAACAACATCGCGCTGCCTCCTTCGGCGCGCGTGACCGCAAACTTTCCGCTGGCAGAAAGGCGGTTGGTGAGGGTCACGGGCGCGATCTGTTTGGCGTACCACGCGGGAGTGGTCGAACGCTGGATCCAACCGCCGATTTCTCCCGCGCTCGCGCCCCCGGCTCTTTGGGAAAGGCGATACCCGAAGCTTTGGCGAGTCAGGGGCGGCGGATCGGGAACGAGGCGGTTGCGATAGCCTTCCCATTGCGGATCGGTATCGAAGGTTGCGACGGATTCCTGGTGGTTTTGCGCAGTGCTCACGGCCGGGAAGATGAGCAGCATTAGAGCGATTGTCCGCATAACTCCGAAGCATAGCTGCCGATTGGCGATTGGCGATTTCGGATGGCGATTCGGATTGCCGATTTCCGCAGGGGAGACACGAATTTCACGCTTGGGCACGAATTGGTGCCAGTCCGTGTAATGCAAAACACAAATCGGCAATGGTCACTTCGAGACGAGGTCTGTGTCGGGTTCAAACCAGTCGCCGCGAAGCCAGTCCACGACCATTTCGATTTGTTTTTGATCGAGCATTTTCTCGACGCCATAAGCGGGCATCCGGTCACTACGCTTGCCATAAAAGCGCTCATGGGCCGGATTGGTGATGAAGTCGATCATCCATTGGCGGGAGCCATAGCCGGTGAGGTCCGGAGCAGTGGCCTCTTCGTTTTCTTTGTGGAATTTATGGCACTCGGTGCAGGCGACGTCGCCGTCGATGAATTCACGGCCCGCCTTGATTTCGGCGGAGTCCTTTTCGTCAAGGGCGCGTTGTGATTTGAGTTGGGCTTCGGCGGAAAGGGCGATGACGATTTGGCGCATCTGCGCTTGTTGTTCGGCGGTGTGCTTTGGAACGTTGCGCTTGACCCATTTGGCCATTTTGCCGTCGGCGAATTTGGTCGCGCCGAAGTAGTTGGAACTGCTGATCCGTGCCGGGTCGAGCATTCCTGCAATCCATTCGCGGGAGGCGAATCCTTTAAGGTCGGGCGCGCTCTGCGGGTCGCTCGGGACCTGGGCGAGACCATCGTGGCCGTCGTAGCGATGGCAGCTCGCGCAATTGCGGGCGAAAATTCGCGGCCCCTGGGCGAAGGCATCTTCGCGAAGCAGCGCGGCGGCGCCGGAGGGCGGGATGCCTCTGGCGCGGGCGAGCACTTTCACGCGCTCGGAGTCACGGTGAGCGGTCCGAAGTGATGCATTGTAGTCCGCATCTTTTGCGTCGTGCCTGACGGCAATGGCGGTCAACATGGCTGCCCCGAGGAGCAGGGCGACGGTGAAAGAGAGGTTGAAGCGATGGCCGAGCCTCCATTTCCCGACGATAGGCATCAGGACCAGGATCAGCATAATAAGTCCTGGCAGGATGAGCGCGCCGACAATCGGCGCATCGAAGAAGCCGTATTGGCCTTTGAAATACTCCAGGAGTTGGAAAAGGAAGAGGAAGTACCACTCCGGCCGCGCGGCGGCAAAGGGTTCGGAGGGATCGGCTGGCGCGCCCAGCTCGGCGCCACCTTTTAAGACGAAAACCATGATCACAGCGAGGACGGCGAGGCATGCCACAGCGTCTTTCAACAGTTGGTCTGGCCAAAAAGGAGCATCTGGACGCCGTCGGGGTTCTTTGGCCGTCAAGCCATGACGACGAAACAGATAGATGTGCCCGACGAGAAGGACGATTATGAGACCGGGAAGGACGCCGGCGTGGAGGGCGAAGAACCGCGTAAGAGTGTGATGCCCATAGTCAGCGCCGCCGATGAGGATTTTTTGCAAGGCAGGCCCAATGATCGGCGTCAGAGCCATGATGTTGGTGGCGACTTTGGTCGCCCAATAGCCCTTTTGATCCCAGGGCAAAAGATAGCCGGTGAGCGACAGACCCAGGACGAGGAAAAGAAGGGCGACCCCGAACCAGAAATTAACCTCGCGCGGCGCTTTGTACGCGCCGTCGATGATCACCTGCATCAGGTGAAGCACAAGGAGGATAGTCATGGCCTGCGCGGTGAAGTGATGAATGCCGCGCAACAACCAGCCGCCGGTCATCTCATTCTGGATATAATAGACGCTTTCCCATGCGGTTTGAGAGCTGGGGCTGTAGGCCATCCAAAGGAAGATGCCGGTGATGAATTGGACGGCGAGGGTGAACGTGAGGGTGCTCCCCCAGACGTAGCGCCAGCGAGCGCCGCCGGGAACGTTTTCGTAGAGAGCTTCGTGAATGATCTTGCGGTAGCCGGTGCGGCCATCCAGCCAATCGAAGAATTTCATGCTGGAATCTTCTCGGCCTTGCCGGCGAGAAAGTTCTGAAACTTCACCCAGACTTCGGTCCCGTTTCGAATCTCAACTTCCAACTCGTCAAGCCCGCGTTTGGCGGGACTGGCCGAAGCGATGGCTCCGTCAAGCGCGAATGCGCTGCGGTGGCATGGGCAGTAGTAGGATTTCCGCGCGGCGACGAACTCGACAAAGCAACCGGCGTGCGGACAAACAACATTAAAGGCTTTGACG
The DNA here is from genome assembly GCA_022616725.1 of Limisphaerales bacterium. Taxonomy (GTDB): domain Bacteria; phylum Verrucomicrobiota; class Verrucomicrobiia; order Limisphaerales; family JAKEEH01; genus JAKEEH01. The sequence goes on from JAKEEH010000087.1 coordinate 3,432, forward strand.
GTTTTCGGGCCGGTGCGCCGGAGGTACACAGCGCCAATAGGGGTTTGGGGCGACTTGTTCCACGCGTCGGCGCGACTGGCGAGCACGGAAAATTTTCGGGGCGTGCCGTCTTCAGGAATCGCGCTGAGAGAAGCGACGTGAATCGCGGAAGCGCCCGCGGACTTGCGGCGCAGGGGATCGAACAATACGGCGAGGCCGCTCAGGAATGGGACGAGACCGAGAACGCCCCCGATCAAGCCCGCCGAAAAGCGCTTGATGAACCCGCGTCGTTGCGGATTTAGCGGAGTAAGTCTCTTTTTCATAGCTGATTAGCCCGCGACGGTGCTACCGACGAATGATGTCGCGGATCGCTTCAAAAGGCAAAAGGTAAAGACTTTTGAAGCCTACAGTTGTTGGAGGCAGGAGGAGGGTCGTTGTTCCCGCATGGCGTTTAGCGATTTACGATTTCGGATTTGCGATTTACGATTTTGTCAATCGGCAATCGGCAATCCTCAATTTGTTGACTCGATTTCCGTTAAGGCGACGGCGCGCTGCTCGGCGGCGCTGCGATAACCCGCATCAACGAGAGCCATTGTCTTGAGGTTATCGCGCCCGCTGATGGCGGGTTCAGTGTTGGTTTCCAGGGCAATGAGAAGCTGCGCCATGGTCCCGATGAAGGCGTCCGGGAACCAGCTCTCGTTCCACACTGGCCGGTGGAAATCCGCGTCGCCTTTGGCCGCATACCGCACCGTTGAGGGTGTGGTGTAGGGGTTTTGGCACCATCCGATGTTGCCAATTGCGAGGCCGCTCAACCCCTCGATCCGCCACTCGATCCGAATATCGGCCGGCGCGCCCTCTTTGGCTGGTCCCGTCCACGTGTCATCGATGCCGACGCCGCGCAGGCCATTGTCGTATTCGAGGATGTAGGCGCAGATGCCGTCCTCGTGGGGGAAGGTGGTGCGCGGGTCGGGACGGAGGCTGCAGTAGATGCGCTCGGGATCGCCGAACCAGTAGCGGAAGGTGTCCAGGTGATGAATGGACATAATCCGTAACGTGACCCAGCCGAGTTCAGCCTGCCAGGGCATCCAATGCGGAATGCCGCGCATGTCAATGGTGGCGAACACCGGCTCACCCAGGACCCCGTTGCCGAGGAGAGTTTTGGCGGCGCGGACCGATTGGTCGTAGCGCATATTTTGATTGACAGCCAACGCGATGCCCGCTGCTTCGCAGGCGCGAACCACCTCGAGAGCCTCGGCGTAATCCACCGCGAGGGGCTTCTGCGCCAATATGCCGCGAGCTGTCCGCCGCTGGCATGCTTCGTGAATCAACGCGGCCTGCGCGTCGGGGCGGACGGCAATGTCGAGCACCTCGATCGTGGCATCGTCCAGCAGTTGTTCGTAAGTGTCACAGACCCTGGCAATTTGATGGCGGTCGGCCACCTTTTGCGCGTGACCGCGGCTGCGTGACGCAATGGCCACGGGGTTGAATCCCGCTTTGCGATAGGCGACCAGATGACAATCGTTGACGATGAATCCGCTGCCAAGCACGCCGATCCGGAAATCGCGCTTGCGCGGCAGTGGCGGATGTATGTCGAGGTCCATGGTGCGAAGAATGGAGGCGGGAAGGAGGAATGTCTAATGACGAATGACTAATGACGAAGCTATGATCCCTGGTTGTTCGCATTTGGCTCACTTGATTTTGGGCGGGAGTTGAAAAACAGTGGTAATGGGATCGAAAGGAGTTTTATGAGTGAGACGATAATTGTCGCGACGGATCTTGGCGCTTTCAAAGCGTATCGCCTGGAGCACACCCGGATGAACACGCCGCGTCTTGACCTGATCGAAGAGCTGGAGCTTGTCGATGGGCACGGGAAGCTCGGGGACAAAGTCACGGACCAGGCGGGCCGGCACCGGGCGCCGACGCTGCCAGGCGCGATGTCCTATGGTGAACGGCAAAAGATCGGGTTGGAACTGCGCCGGCGGTTGATTAAGCAGGTAGCGGATCACTTGCGAAGAGTCGTGAACGATCCCGTCGTTGAACGCTGTTACTTTGCGGCCAGCCAGGAGATCAACGAGCAGATCCTCGATGAGGCTGGGCCGGAAGTGCGACAAAAAATCGGCAAGAACGTTGGATGCAACCTAACCAAGGTTGCGAAAGCTGAATTGCTGCGGCATTTTGGGGAGCCTGCGTCAGCTCCTTAAGATTTTGGCGAAAGGATTTTCGCGTGCTGAACCCGAACACGTCGCTCGGGACGAAGTAAAAGCGCCAGAGGACAGGCGCACTCCACGACGCAAGCGCACGAGGTCGGGATTCGACATCCCTTCGGACTTCGGGATTCGAGCTTCGGATTTGACGACTTACGGCTTGATCAGCAACCCCTGTCCTGTCGGCAGGCTGACGATGTCGTCCATTTCCTTGCCTAAGAGTTTTCGATAGGCCGGTTTGGCGCCCGAGCCGGCGTAGGCATAGTCATCCATCAAAATCATCGCTCGGCTGACCAGGCGCGGCCACAGAATCTTGAGCGCCTCGGCTTCGATCTCGGGGACGTTCAAGTCCAGGTGCAGGTACGCGATCTTGCTGCTGTCGATTTGCGAGAGCGTTTCGGGGATGAGACCTTTGATCAGCTTAAAGTTCTTCCAGTCTTTGGCGAAGTTTGCCTGAACGCTTTCGGAGTTATCGACGTAAAAATCCTTTGTCCGAAATCCATCAAAGCGGTCGAGCAGGTAATACGTTTTGCCCAACGTGTCCCACGCCAGATGGTGCATCATGGCCGAACTGACGAAACCGTAATTGACACCGCATTCAACGAAATCGCCCGGGAGTTTGGCGGCCGTCCGGCCAACCCATAATGCCACATGGACCCGCCAGCGAAAGTGGTAATCCCGGCCATGCGTTGCTTCAAGGCCGCGATTATAGGCGGACTGGAAAGCGACATCGCTTACGAAGTCGTGGTTGTGTGTCGTCACGAGAGCATCCTCCAGATAGACGTCCTTTCCCAGGGCCTTTAAGGCGGTCCGTGCCAGCCGATAAGCGATGTTCATTAAGCGTGGTCGATGTCCAAGAGTTGCTCGCCGCGATGGCGATTGTATTGCCTAATTAAGTCTCAATATCCAAAGCAGGCAAGTTTGAATCCAGACCGCGTGCCGAAGCCCGAAATTCGCCATTCGGGCTTCGGATTTCTCAGCCCCAGAGCGTCTTGTAAAAAAGCGCACCCGCGACACCACCGGCAATGGGGCCGATGACAGGGACCCAGGCATAATTCCAATCGGAGCCGCCCTTTCCGGCGATGGGCAGGAGGAAATGAGCGAGCCGCGGAGCGAAATCGCGCGCCGGGTTTATGGCATAACCGGTCGAACCTCCGAGCGACAAACCGATAGAAAACACCAGCAGGCCGACCAGAAGCGGACCGAGACCGGTCGCAAAACCGAGTTCCGGCTTCAGATTTTTGACCGAGGGGATTGCCAAAACACCCACGAGCAGCACGAAAGTGCCGATCGCTTCGGTGATGAAATTTTGCGGCGGTTTGCGAATGGCCGGAATCGTGCAAAACACGCCGAGCTTGGCCGATTGATCCTCTGTGGCGCTCCAATGCGGCAGGTAAGCCAGCCAGACGACGACCGCACCCAGGAGAGCGCCCAACAGTTGCGCCACGATGTAGGCCGGCACTCCGCTCCATCCAAACTGACCGATGGACGCCAGTCCAAGTGTCACGGCTGGATTCAGATGCGCGCCGCTGATAGTGCCGACAGAGTAAACCGCCATCGCGACGGCCAGCCCCCAGCCGGCGGTGATCACAATCCAGCCGCTGTTGTGTCCCTTTGATTTGTTGAGCACCACATTCGCGACGACTCCATCGCCCAGGGTAACAAGGAACATCGTGCCGACCAATTCCGCCCAGAATGCATTCATGAGGTAGCGCGGTTGTAAACAGGCAACGCCTGTTTAGCAAGACGCATTCGATAGGCACCCAATGGGTAGGTCGAGACCCCATTTTGAAACGAGGCCGGAGACGGGTACCGTTGGCAGAGCGGGGTAGGTACCCGAGGTGATGGCCCGAGGCGTCCAGCGTTCCCAAGCAGCGATGTTGCCCAGTTCTCAGCGAAAGCACAGGCGACAGTCTGGAGGTCCGCAACAGAAAGGGCTCGGATTGGGCAAAGCACGGTCCGTGGCGTTGCGCACCGGCGCTACGGAACGGTCCAGCCCAACGGTGATCGAGTACGCGCGTCAGCAAGCCGCATTATTCCAATTGGCGGACGAACTGCACCGGGCGAAATCGTCGGCGGAGGTCTATGAAGCCGCGTTGAAGGCAATTCTCAGCGCCTTGCAATGTAAGCAGGCTGCAATTTTGCTTTTCGATCGCGGCGGCAAGATGCGCTTCGTCGCGTGGCACGGGCTTTCCGAGGGGTACCGCAAGACCGTCGAAGGCCATTCCCCCTGGACGCCGCAGGAAAAGAATCCTGAACCGATTTGGATCAACGATATCGCCGCTGCCGATCTCGAGGGTTCGCTGAAAGCGACGGTAGAGAAGGAGGGAATTGCCGCGCTGGCTTTCATTCCGCTGGTTTCCAATGGAAAGCTCATCGGCAAATTCATGTCGTATTTCAACGCGCCTCACATCTTCACGGACCAGGAACTCGACCTGGCGCTGACGATTGGGCGCCAACTCGTCTTTGCAATCGAACGCAAGCGGGCCGACGAGGCGCTGCGGGAGAGCGAAGCGCAATTGGAAGCGGAACTGGCTGACACGAAACTCTTGCAAAGCATCAGTGGAGAATTGATCTCCGAGGAGAACGTTGAAGTGCTCTACGAGAGGATTCTCGACGCGGCGGTCGCTATCATGCGTTCGCAATACGCGAGTATGCAGATGCTTTACCCCGAGCGGGGGAGCGGGGGCGAAGTTCGCCTTCTGGCGCACCGCGGGTTCGACGCACAAGCAGCGAAGTTCTGCGAACGGGTGCGCGCGGATTCCGCAAGCACTTCTGGCCTGGCGTTACGCACGGGCAAGCGCGTAGTCGTGACGAACGTTGAGGAATGCGAATTCATGGGCGACACCAGCGAGCAGGCAGCCTGCCTCCAAGCCGGCATTCGTGCCGTGCAAACGACACCGCTGGTTTCGCGCAGCGGCCGTAACCTGGGGATGATCTCAACCTACTGGCGTGAGCCGCATGAGCCGTCGGAGCGCGACCTGCGGCTGCTGGACATTCTGGCGCGGCAGGCCGCCGACCTGATCGAGCGCAAACAGGCCGATGAAGCGTTGCGCAACAGCAAGACGCGCTTCGATATCGTCAAAGACGCGGCCCAGGTTGGGTTTTGGTTCTCTGATCTTCCGTTCAACAAACTGATTTGGGACAAACGCGCGAAGGAACATTCCTGGCTGCCCCCGGAGGCGGACGTGACGATGGACACGTTTTACGAGCGCCTGCACCCCGACGACCGTCAACGCACCCGGCAGGCGATTGAGGAGTGTATCAGCAACAAAACCGGTTACGACGTGGAATACCGCACTGTCGGCCCCACCGGACGGCAGAAATGGATCCGCGCCATTGGGCACGCCTTTTACGACGCTTACGGCAAGCCGATCCGCTTCGACGGAGTCACATTCGACATCACGCCGCGGAAGGAGGCGGAGCAGGCGCGCGCGAGGCTTGCCGCCATCGTCGAATTTTGCGATGACGCGATCGTCAGCAAGGACCTGAATGGGGTCATCACCAGTTGGAATCACGGGGCAGAACGGCTTTTCGGTTACACCGCGCAGGAGGCGATTGGCCAGCCGGTGACGATGCTCATTCCCCCGGATCGCCTGGATGAAGAACCCCGCATTCTGGAGCGCATCCGTTGCGGCGAGCCGGTTAAACATTTTGACACGGTTCGCCGCCATAAAAATGGCACGTTACTCGACATCTCGCTGACCGTCTCCCCCATCGTGGACAGGGGCGGCCGCGTCGTGGGCGTCTCGAAAATCAGCCGCGACATTACCGAACGCAAACAGGCCGAAGCAGCCGTGCGTGAAAGCGCCGAGCGCCTGCGCTTCATGGCCGAATCCATGCCCCAGAAGATTTTCACGGCCAAACCGAATGGAGACGTCGATTATTTTAACCGGCAATGGACTGAGTTCACCGGCTTGACTTTCGACCGGATCAAGGATGGCGGCTGGACACAGTTTATTCATCCGGATGACCTTGAGGAGAATCTCCGGCAGTGGAAATACTCGATTCACAGCGGCGAACCATTCCAATTCGAGCACCGCTTCCGCCGCAAGGACGGCGTTTACCGTTGGCACCTGACCCGCGCCCAGGCGATGCGGGACGAGCAGGGAGCGGTCTTGATGTGGATCGGCTCCAGTACTGACATTGACGACCAGAAACGCGCCGAGGAAAGGCTCGAAGAGATCGTGGCCGACCGCATCGCCAAACTTCGCGATACACTCGGCGAACTGGAAGCCTTTTCCTACAGTATCGCCCATGATATGCGCGCGCCGCTCCGCGCGATGCAGGGTTTTGGCCGGATCCTGGTCGAGGAGTACAGCGCGGCATTGGACGCCGACGGCAAAGAATACCTCCGGCGGATCATCAGTTCGGCCGAACGCCTGGACCGCCTGATCCAGGACGTGCTCAATTACAGTAAAATCGTTCGGGGCGCTATCCCGATGGAGCCGGTGCAGATCGAGAGCCTGCTGCGCGAAGTGATCGATTCGTATCCGAATCTGCAGCGCTCCGGCGCCCGCATCGAGATGAAGGGACCTTTTCCGCCTGTCATCGCAAACCCAGCATCCTTGACGCAAGTGATTTCCAATCTTCTAGGCAATGCCGTCAAATTCGTGGACCGCGGCGTCAAGCCGGAAATTCGTGTGCGGGCGGAGGAAGAGCAGCGGACTGCCAGTTCATCCGGCGCGGACCGGTGGGTAAAGCTGTGGTTCGAGGACAATGGAATCGGCATCGATAAGGATTCTCAGGCGCGCATTTTTGACATGTTCCAGCGGCTCAACCGACCCGAACTCTACGAGGGCACGGGCATGGGCCTGGCGATCGTTCGCAAGGCCGTCGAACGCATGGGGGGCAAAGTGGGAGTCGAGTCAGAGCCGGGCAAGGGAAGCCGATTTTGGGTCAAATTAAAGCGGGCCGACGTCGAAATGAGTCAGCAGGCCGGTCAGAAGAAGGATAAGTCGATTGACGGATGAGTGGACATCGCGCGTGATTACGCGACATGAAACCGATTGAACCGAGGGCGCGATCGTGAACAAAGGCCTCATTCTCCTGGTGGAGGACGACGAGAACGACGTCTTTTTCTTCCAGCGCGCCGCCGAGAAGGCGAATATCCGGAATCGGATCGAGTTGGCTCGTGACGGTCGCGAAGCCATCAACTACCTTTCCGGGGCGCACCCATTCGCCGATCGGGCCAAATATCCGCTCCCGTGCCTGATCGTTCTCGACCTTAACCTGCCTCAAAAGCACGGGCTTCAGGTTCTACAGTGGATTCGCAGCAATCCCGAATTACAAACAACGCTGGTAGTCGTGCTGACTTCTTCGACCTCTGAAGAGGACATCCACGACGCCTACCGCATTGGCGCAAACTCCTACATCACCAAATTGGCCGCTCCGGAAAAAATGACCGACCTGTTGCAGGTCCTGAAGCAATATTGGCTCGTCACCAATCAGCCCCCGCCCGGCTGTCAGAATTCCAAATTGGATGCGGCGCTATTACCCGCGCTGTCCCATTCGCCTTTCTTGTCTTCGGCATAGCAATTTCCAGCTTTCGGAGGGCGAGGTCCGGTTGATTCTCCGTGCTGGCGCGGCGACAAATGCTGCGGCCAAGTTCTACCGCGTCCGACTCGCGCCGTGATGCGCCGACGTGCGCTTGTTTGTACGTAAACCCCTCACAGTTTTCGATGGACCTTCCAAAAGCGCGCGCTAACGTGGTATCATTGCATGATGGCTGGCGAAGGCGTCAGGTTATGGTTCGTCACCGCAATCTTTTGCGCGGCTTCATACGGCTTTAATGGCACCCTTTTAGCCGAAGAATCTCCGGTCGATTTCTTCGAGAAGAAGATACGCCCCGTCCTCGTCGAGCGTTGTTATAAGTGTCACAGCGCCTCGAGCGAGAAGCTCAAGGGCGGCCTCCTCCTCGACACGCGCGAAGGTATGCTCAAGGGAGGAGAAACAGGCAAGCCGGCCATTGTGCCGGGAGACCCCGAGGCGAGTCTCCTGATCGAGGCGATCCGGTATCAGAATGAAGACCTCCAGATGCCGCCCAAGGAGCGCCTGACGGAACGGCAGGTGGCCGATTTTGTAGCTTGGATCAACGCGGGCGCGGCGGACCCGCGAACGAATCGTGCGCCGGTCTCAGTCGCCGATAACGCAGCCAAGCATTGGGCTTTCCAGCCGCCCCGCCCCCAGCCACTTCCCAGCGTGAAGCGACGCGATTGGGCGAAAACGCCCATCGACCACTTCATCCTCGCGAAAATTGAGAAGCAAGGGCTGTTCCCGGCCCCGGAAGCCGATAAGCGGACCCTGCTCCGCCGGGCCGCTTTCGATCTGACCGGCCTGCCCCCGAGCCACGAAGAGCTCAACATGTTCCTGCGCGATAAATCGCCGGAGGCATTCGCCCGCGCCGTGGACCGGTTGCTTGCCTCGCCCCATTACGGCGAACGCTGGGGACGGCACTGGCTGGATGTCGCGCGTTACTCTGACACCAAGGGCTATGTTTACGACCGGGAGGAGAAGCGCTTCGTCCACTCGCACGTCTATCGCGATTGGGTAATTCGCGCCTGCAACGACGACATGCCGTACGACCGCTTCCTCACGCTGCAAATCGCTGCCGACCGGCTCCCCGGAGCCGCGAAGGACGATTTGGCCGCCATGGGTTTCCTGACGGTCGGACGGCGATTCCTCGGCGTCATGCACGACATTATCGACGATCGCATCGATGTCGTCGGGCGCGCCACCATGGGGCTGACCGTTTCCTGCGCCCGTTGCCATGATCACAAGTTCGATCCCATTCCGACCCGTGACTACTATTCTCTTTACGGCGTGTTCAACAGTTGCAACGAAGAGGCAGTTCCGATCCTCGATAAGCCGCTCGCCACCGACGCCTACCGCGAATACGAGAAGGAGCTCAAGACCCGTGTGGACAAGCTCAACAAAACGTTTCAAGCCAAGCGCAATGACATGACCGACCGCTTGCGCGCCAAAGCAGCGGAATACGTGGTCGCGGTCCTCGATGTCGCCAAGCTACCAACGGAGGAATTCTATACGATCTCGGGTCCTGACGATCTGAATCCGGTAATCGTGCGCCAGTGGGAAGCCTACATTTTCAAGACGCAAAGGGAGTTTCACCCGATTTTCGCGCCCTGGCATACTTATCGCGCGTTGCCCGAAAGGGATTTCGCCGCGCGCGCCGCAAAGGTGACGGTGCCCGACAAAGGTATCAATCCAGTCGTTTTAGCTCTGTTTGCCACCAATACTCCAGGTTCCATGCGCGAGGTAGCGCGGCGTTGCGGCTCACTGTTCGCGCAAGTCGATAAGGAGTGGCGCGCCCTCGTTAAGAAGGCAAAAACCAACGGAGCGGCAGTCCCACGCAGCTTGGGTGACCCGAATCGCGAAGCGCTCCGGCAGGTTTTGTACGGCTCGGATTCTCCTGCGATGGTGCCTGACGGCGCCATTGTGGATATCGAATGGTTTTTTGACGAAGACGCGCGGGTCGAGTTGGCGAAACTACAAGCCGAAATCGACCGCTGGAACTTGAAATCCCCCGGCGCCCCGCCGCACGCCGTGATTTTGACGGATCGCGCCACGCCAAAGAATGCTCGCGTGTTTATCCGAGGTAATCCCGCCAACAAGGGTGACGAGGTGTCGCGGCAATTCCTGGAAGTGGTCGCCGGCCCTAACCGCCAGCCCTTCCGCGAAGGCAGCGGTCGCCTGGAGTTGGCGCGCGCGATTGCCACCCGCGACAACCCGCTCACGGCCCGCGTCATGGTGAACCGGATCTGGCATCATCATTTCGGCGCGGGATTGGTGCGCACACCGAGCGATTTCGGGACAAGGTGCGAACCGCCGAGCCACCCGGAACTACTTGACTGGCTAGCTTTGCATTTCATGGATAACGGCTGGTCGATTAAGAAGCTGCACAAACTCATCCTGCTCTCCAGCGTCTATCAGCAAAGCACCGGCGGTTCGAGCGCCGAGCGCGATCCGGAAAACAAATGGCTCGCGCGCATGACGCCACGACGGCTGGACTTCGAGGCGATGCGCGATTCGCTCCTTTGGGCGACGGGTGAGCTCGATCCTGCAATGGGCGGCAAAGGAGTCGAGTTGTTCAAAGCGCCTTTCACCGGACGACGCACCGTTTACGGCTTCATTGACCGTCAATTCGTTCCCGGGGTCTTGCGCGTCTTCGACTTCGCCAATCCCGATTTGCACATTCCGCAACGGCCGGACACCACGGTTCCCCAACAGGCGCTCTTCTTCATGAACAGCCCCTTCGTCGTCGAGCGCGCCCGCTCGCTAGCTTCAGTTTCGGCGACCTCGAACGCCGCCGAACAGCGCGTCCAGCGGATGTATCGAGTTCTCTTCCAGCGTGAGGCGACTCGCGATCAGGTCAAAGACGGTCTCGAGTTTGTCCGCCAGGCAGCCCTCGTTGAACCGCCCCTGCCTCCGAAACCGGTAGAATCGCCGTGGAAGTACGGCTACGGCGAGTACGATTCCGCCAGTCAGCGCATTAAGGCATTTCACACCCTGCCGCACTTCGCGGACGATGCCTGGCAGGGCGGATCCAAATGGCCCGACTCGAAGCTCGGATGGGTTCAACTCACTGCCGAAGGCGGTCACGCCGGCAATGACCTTCAGCACGCCGCCATTCGCCGCTGGACTGCCTCACGCGATTGCGCCGTATCGATCACGGGCGCCTTGCGCCACGAACATAAACAGGGCGACGGTATTCGCGGGCGAATCGTTTCAAGCCGCGCTGGATTGCTGGGCGAATGGATACTGCAAACGAACAAAGCCGAGATCAAACTGGAGAATATCGATCTCAAGGCCGGTGACACGCTGGATTTTGTCGTCGATTTCCGCGACAACCTGAACTCAGACGATTTCAAGTGGGCTCCCGTGATCAAGGCGACTGCGTCCGAACCGAGCGAATGGTCCGCGAAAAAAGATTTCGCCGGTCCGCCGCAACCCCCGCCTAAACCGCTCGATCCCTGGGAGCAATACGCGCAGGTATTGTTGTTGTCTAACGAGTTTTTGTTCGTGGACTGAACATTCCTATGCCGCCACCGGACGTTGCGTCAGGTGAGATGACCTGTAGTGCACTCGACGGAGAGCGCCAGAGGACAGGCGCACTCCAGGACGCAAGCGCATCCTCACGGGGCGTTGATATTTCCGCCAGGTCGTGGAGATGACATGAGTATTGGCGGGCGAGCGCCGAAGCGCTACACCCACCAATGTAATGAACAAACGCAATCATGCTAAATCCGAA
>JAKEEH010000487.1 GCA_022616725.1 Limisphaerales bacterium
AATCCGAAATCGTCATTTGAACAAAGTTCCCCTTTATGCCTATAATCCGCTATGTTCCGGAACATCCAATGCCAATTCCTGATCCTTTTGTGCCTCGGATTAGGGCTCCCGCTCGGCCGCGCTCAACTCATCGTCGGTGTCTCCGACCGCGCGTCTTATACTGACAGCGTATCGTTCAATGTGCCGACCAATAGCGGCTTTACTTATCAAGTTACTCTCAATGGCGTTCCGGTCGCGGCAGGCGTGTCGCATGTTCTCAACCGGATGGATTACTACGACCTGTTCGCCCGGCGAACCCAGATCTCTGACGGCGCAGTCGCGAGTCAATTGGTTCGTTTTATCGTCCTTTCCTCCAACCGTGGCAGTCCGGAGCGCGGTCTCATTCAGTGGACGCCATTTCCGCCGATCCCATCCGCCTCCGCTGAGTTTGCGGGTGGCACGCTTCATCTTGTCGCGCCACAGAACTATCCTGCTGGGCTGGAGATGCCCGTCATCGCGTGGGTGGACGATGGTCCGGGCAACAGCCGGCGCGTCAACGGCAACGTGAGCCTTTCGGGTTACCCCGGCAGCCCGCTGGCGCTGCGTCGCGGCGTTGGCCATGGCTTCCTGCCGCCGTCAGCGACAAATGGCGGTCCGCTCGCTCTGAACGCACTGATACACTCACTCGCCACAAACAAGGTGATCGGAATCGATTCCAGCACCACGTGGTCGAACGTCTCAGGCATTTTGCCTGCAGGAGCGATCTGGCCGGCTAACTCCCGGATTCGTGTCACCGGGGACCTGACGATCTCCGCTGGCAACACGCTAACCATCGGGCCCGGGACAATTGTGCGTCTGAACGCATCGGTGAACATCACCAGCAGCGGTCGCACTGTGATTAACGGCACGACCGAGCAACCCGTGGTCTTTACCGCCGCCACTCGCGTCGCGCCCGAACAACATACCGGCGCCTGGGGCGGATTCCTGCTCCGTGGCACGTCCGCTGAACTGATCGCAAACGGGGCGATCATGACTGGCGCGGGCGCCGCGGCGAGCTTCAGCTTTTCACCGGGCGCGAGCCACCGCAGTGAGCAGGCGCTGCTCCTGGTCCACTCGGGCGCGCGAGCGTTTTTGACGAACTGCTTCCTGATCAACAATGCGGGCCAGATCGGCAATGGCTACAACTCGGACGTGATTTACGATCACTGCCTGCTCCAGCGTGCGATCACAGCGGGGGAATACGAGGGCGGGACGGTCATCGTGAACAACTCGGCGGTCATTGAGTTTCCCTCTATTGACGGAGTTTACAACGCAGCTATTGCCGATGCTGACTATGACGCGATTTATTTCACGATTGGGACGCACATTCTGCAAAACAGCCTCATTGGCTTCGCCAAAGACGACGCGATTGACTCCGGCTCGGGCGGAGCTGGGACAGTGGTGGTATCCAACTGCTGGGTCGAATCCGCCTTGCACGAGGCCCTGGCGTGGTCGGGGACTGACCGTCAGACCTGGACTTATGATACGGTCTTGATTAACAGCGGCCAGGGCATCGAATGCGGGTGGAGCGGCAATGCCAACAGCCCGCTGTGTTACGCCGGGCGCCTCTTGAGTCTTGCTAATTCGGTCGGCGCCCGTTACGGCGACAATTACGAAGGGACCTCCGGCCTCGGTTTGAAAGACGGCTTCCTCACTGTTACGAACTCGATCATCATTCACAATTACCGCGATGTCTGGGGCCAGGTCTGGGACAACACGTGGAACTATCGCGTCAATGACATGAACATCCATGATAATTTCCTGACCGCGCCCAACACGAATCATCCGAACAATACCGTCTGGAATCCGGCCGTCCACGCACCTCTCCTGGCGCCGTTCATGCGCACGCCGCCGGGCGCCGCAGTCGGTCTCGGGTTCGCTAACTGGGATCCCCTTACCCTTGCAAGCCTCAGCAATGGCATTCCGCTGCGGCTCAGTACATTCGCTACAAATGTCATATCGGCAGGTTATGTCGTGCACACGCCGAGCACCACGCTGGCCACAGGCACAGTCACGTTTCAACCCGGCGAGACCGTCAAATACGTCTTCGCTGCGGGCACGGTATCGACTCAGGACCTGGTCCGTGTCGCTTTAAGCAATCCTGTCGGATGCGAACTAACAACGGCGGCGCAAATCCTGATTGCCCCGCCCGATCCCAGCGCCAATACCAACGTGGCCCTCATCGCTTTCGGCTCATCGTGGCGATACCTGGACGACGGCTCCAATCAGGGCGTCGGTTGGCGCGTGCGCGGCTTTAATGATACGGGTTGGTCCAACGGAGTCGCCCAACTCGGCTATGGCGACAGCCCGCGCGACGAAACGACGCTTATCCGCCGCACGGGCCCCTCCGGAACCACCAACATCACATTTTATTTCCGAAGAGAAATTGATATCGCAGATCCTGAGCAATTCGTCTCGGCCCGCATGCGCCTGCTCCGGGACGATGCGGGCGTCGTATATGTCAATGGCAATGAAGTCTTCCGCAGTCCAAATCTGCCGGCGTTTCCGACCGCGATCAATTACTTGACTCGCGCTACGACCACCGGCGAGAACACGATCGATCAGGCAACGGTCAATCCGACGAACTTCATTGCTGGTCCAAACCTGATTGCGGTGGAAATTCACCAGGAATCCATCACGTCTTCCGACGTCAGCTTCGATTTTGAGTTGCTGGGCAATCTGCCCGCCGCTCCTCCCCGTCTGAATGTCGCGCAATTCGGAGAGGACCTCGTCCTCTACTGGTCAAATTCGGCTTACATGCTGCAGGCCGCCGATGAACTCAGCCCGACCGCAGTTTGGTCGAGCGTCAACGCGACCAGCCCCGCGACCATTACTCCAAGCGCCCTGCGCAATTTCTACCGCCTGAAGCGCTAACTCGGCCCCGGGGCAGCGATTCAGTTTTTCAGGTCCACAGCGCCGGCAGCATCAAATCGCCCTTTCCAGCTCGCGGTGGTTGATCTTCCCGGTGCCGAGTTTTGGCAACTCCTTTATGAACTTCACTTCGCGCGGAGCGGCGATGTTCGGAAGGCCGCTGGCGCGAATCACGCTTCGGATCGCGTCTATTTTCAGCTTTGGCTCGTTCGTCACTGCAATCAGCGTTTCACCCTTGTCGGCATCGGGCCGGCTGACAATCGCGATCTGGCAGCGCAAACCGTACTCGGGGAACGCACCGGCAAGCACTTCCTCAACCGCAGTCAAACTGACCATTTCACCACTCACCTTTGCAAATCGCTTTAGCCGCCCAAGAATAAACAGAAAACCCTCCTCATCCACGCGCGCAATGTCACCCGTGTCATACCACCCCCCCAGCTTTTTGAACTGCGCGTTCGCTTCCGGGTTCAGGTAACCGCGCATCACATTTGGCCCGCGCACAAACAGCCGGCCGCCTTCGGCCACTCCCTCCGCGGGTTCCAGGCGGTGTTCAATCCGCGGCAGAAACCGTCCCGCTGATCCATGCTTCGGCGCCAGTGGCGTGTTGGCGCTCACGCATGGGCTGCACTCCGTCGCGCCATATCCCTCAATCACCCGCACGCCAAAGCGCCGCATCCACGTGTTGGCCGTCGATTCCTGGAGTTTCTCCGCGCCGGCGAACAGATAACGCAACCCGCGGAAATCGTAGGGATGCGCCTTGCGCGCGTAACCGTTCAGAAACGTGTTGGTGCCGAACATTACCGTGCAGTCGAGATTATAGAATGCCGTCGGCACAACCCGGTAGTGCAGTGGCGACGGATAAAGAAACACGGACAAGCCGCGCACCAGCGGCAGCAGCGTTCCTACCGTCAGACCGAAGCTGTGGAACAGAGGCAGCGCGTTAAAAAACCTGTCGTTATCAAGCAGATCAATCACCGAAAGCATCTGCCGAATGTTCGCCAGCACGTTGCGGTGCGTCAGTTCCACACCTTTGGGCGCGCCTTCCGAGCCGCTGGTGAAGAGCACCACGGCGGTCGATTCCGCGTCAGCTCGCGGCTCGAAGCGCGGCTTGAGGAATGTTTCCGCCAGGAGCGCCCCAAGTCTGTCTGCCGACGAAAACCCTTTTCGGACGTCTTCGATGTAGATTAACTCCACGCCAGCCTCGGCAAACGCGGCCAGGTTGAGTTTGGCGCGGGCCAGGAATGTCCGCGAGGTGATCAACTGCTTTAATCCGGCGAGTTGCGCGCAGGCCAGCATCGTCGGAACACCCGTGCTGTAATTAAGAACCGCCGGAACTCGCCCCACCGCCCACAGACTGAGCATCACGACCGGCATCGCGTTCACGTTCGGCAGCAACACCCCTATGCGCTCGCCCCCCGTGAGTTCGCGCCATTTCGTTGCCAGCAGCCGGGCGCCTACCAGCATACGGCGGGATGTCAGTCGCTGGCGATTGACGTCTTCCAGGACAACGCGCTTGGGGAATGCGCGCGCTGTTTCCACGATCGCAGCCGGCAGGTCCCTGGGGCCGAACTCCATATGGACATCAAATTGCTGTTCGCCCAACCGATCGCGCAGCCATGACGTCAGGCGGGTGCGCGCCTCCGCCGTGCTCACGTGGCCAATGTCCGGCGGCGTAAGCGCGTCGCCAAAGTGGGCCGTAACTTTGGGAAACCAGCTCTTCTCGTCCGGATTCGGCGAAAGCGGCAGACGGTGCGCCCCTCGCAGATAACATGTGATGACCTTCGCGCGCGTCTTATGGAGCAAAAACCCCGTCCCTTCAAAAAGTTTCATCAGAGAGCCGGTCCGCGAAAGCCGGCCTTCCGCGAACAGGACCAGGCGGCCCTTGCCCTCGAGATATTCCGCCATCCGTTTGACCGCGTAAGGCGAAGTAGTATCGATGGGAAAGGTCCGCCGATTGAGCATGATCTTGCGATGCAACCAGCTCGTCTGCGCTGATACGCTCGAGACGACGCACTTCCAGTCATTCTCCAGGCAAACATAGAGAAACAGCCAGTCCAGCCAGGAGACATGATTCGGGATCAAAAGCACTGGCCCCGGGGTCTTCAGCGCTTCCTCATTATACGCGCGAAACCGATAAAGGAGGCGCATCAGTACACGCAGAATCCGCTTCATATCACACAGACAATATGGGCAGGCGTCCCAAAAACTTCCATGTCATGGGCGATTTGATACGGAGAAAGCAGAAAAAAGCCAAATAGCAAAAAATTAGCCGTACTGAAACCGCGGCTACGGACGTTTCAGCCCTTCAGTGCGCCCCCTTCTCCCGCCTATGGCGCAGGTATTCGGTGAAGAGGGGAATCGTCGAAATCACAACAATGGCGATTATCACGAGCGAAAAATTCTTTTTGACTATCTCGGCGTTCCCAAAGAAATAGCCCGCCGCCATAAACAGCACCACCCAGATCAACCCTCCGCTAACGTTGTAAACGAGAAAACGCGGGTAGGTCATGCGGCCAATCCCGGCTACGAACGGGGCGAACGTGCGAATGATCGGCAGAAAGCGCGCGAGGATGATCGTTTTGCCGCCGTATTTTTCGTAGAATGCATGAGTGCGCTCAAGGTGTTTCGGGTTGAACCAGCGAGAGTCCCTTTTGTGAAAGACTTTGGGCCCCACCAACGCTCCGATCCAATAGTTTACGGTATCGCCAAGAATCGCCGCCACCCACAACAGCACGAACGCAAAAGCGAAGTTCAATCCATCGGGCCGCGCCGACAGCGCGCCAATCGCGAAGAGCAGCGAATCGCCCGGGAGAAAGGGAGTCACGACAAGGCCGGTCTCACAAAACACAATCAAGAAAATGATCGCGTAAACCCAGGGGCCATAATTCAGCACTAACTGGTCCAAATGCTTGTCCAGGTGCAGCCCCAAATCGATCAGTTTGCGAATCAGGTCCATGCCGAATTCAAAGGCCGAATGAAATACAAGGCGCGCCGACCCGGGGCGAGAAAAAAGACACGTGTCGTTTCAATGATTGTCTCAGCGCAGCCCCTGGAGCAGCTTTTTTATCTCCTTCAGTCGCCCCTTGGCATCGGGCTTGGTCAATCGCGGGAATTTCCCGCCAGTCATAATATAATCGTTGTTCCGTGTTAGCATGGCTTTCGGTCCACGCGATTCGATCACCGTGACGCCTGTGCTCGCGGCCAGCATCTTCAGTTCCGCGACCTGGAGCAGGAGATCGACGCTCTCGGGCAGGCGACCAAATCGATCCATCATTTCGGCGCGCAACTTTTCCACCCCGGCCTTTTCGTCCAATTCGGCGATGCGCCGGTATATTTCCACGCGCTGCCGTGAATCGCCCACGTACGACAACGGAATATAAGCCGAGGTCCGCGCCACAGTGGCCTCATCCTCTTCGAGCTCGGTCGGTGGATCGGTGTAAAACGCCGTTTCACGGGGGACGCTGATCGCCGATGATGTTTCGCGTTTTGCCGCTCGCGGCTTCGCCGCTGCCGGAGTGCTCTCCTCCGTAGCATTCAGCGCCAGGAAATCCAGCCGCACCTGCACTTCCACACGCGGCTTGAGCTTTTCGCCCTTGAGAGCACTGATGCTCTGCTTGAGAAGCTGGCAGTAGAGGTCGAATCCCACCGCCGTGATATG
This sequence comes from Limisphaerales bacterium, assembly GCA_022616725.1. Classification (GTDB taxonomy): domain Bacteria; phylum Verrucomicrobiota; class Verrucomicrobiia; order Limisphaerales; family JAKEEH01; genus JAKEEH01. The sequence goes on from JAKEEH010000487.1 coordinate 6,548, forward strand.
GCCGCTCTGCTGAGCGCCGAGCAAATTGCCCGCGCCGCGGATCTCCAGGTCGCGCATCGCAATTTTGAACCCGCTGCCCAGACTCGAGTATTGTTTGATCGCGCTGATCCGCTTCCGGGCGTCCGTCAGCAACCCGGCATGCCGGGGCAACAGCAGGTACGCGTAGGCCTGGTGCTTGTAGCGGCCAACGCGGCCGCGGAGCTGATAGAGGTCGCTCAAACCAAACCGGTCCGCACGGTCAATGATAATTGTGTTAGCGTTCGGAATGTCGATCCCGCTCTCAATGATGGTCGTGGACAGAAGCACGTCCGCATCCCCGTTGACGAACCTCGTCATCACTTCCTCCAGCTCATCGGAATGCATCTGGCCGTGCCCGACCAGCACACGCGCCTTCGGCACAAGTGTCTTGACGCGTTCGGCGACTGCACTGATATCGAACACGCGATTGTGCAGATAATAAACCTGACCCTCGCGGTTCAACTCGCGCTGGATGGCGTCCCGGATCACCCGCTCGTCATATTGCGTTACAATGGTCTCGACCGGTAGCCGGTCCTGCGGAGGCGTCTCGATGGTGCTCATGTCGCGCGCGCCGGTCAGCGCCAGGTAAAGCGTCCGCGGAATCGGTGTCGCGCTCAACGTCAGCACATCCACCAGCCTCCGCAGCAGTTTGAACTTTTCCTTGTGCAAGACGCCAAAGCGCTGCTCCTCGTCGATAATCACCAGCCCGAGGTCCTTGAACTCAACGTCGTTTTGGACCAGGCGATGCGTGCCAATCACAATGTCCACCGCGCCAGCGGCGAGTTGCTGGATTGTCTTTCGTTGCTGCTGCGGGCTGCGAAAGCGCGACAGCAATTCGATGCGGATGGGATAATCGGCCATGCGTTCGCGAAACGTGTTGAAATGTTGCTGCGCCAATACCGTCGTCGGCACAAGAATGGCCACTTGCTTGCCGCCCATCACTGCCTTGAAGGCGGCGCGGATCGCCACTTCGGTTTTCCCGTAGCCCACGTCGCCGCAGATCAACCGGTCCATCGGCTTCGGCAGCTCGAGGTCCGCCTTCGTTTCGAGAATCGCGCGCATCTGGTCCGGCGTCTCTTCGTATACGAACGCGCTTTCAAATTCCCGCTGCCACGGTGCGTCCGGTGAAAATGCGTGCCCGGCCTGTGATTCCCGCGCGGCCTGAATAGACAACAGCTCTCCGGCGAGGTCGCGCACTGCTCTTTCCGCCTGGTCCTTGGCCTTTGCCCAGCGGGTGCCGCCAAGGCTGTTCAATGCTGGGCGCGCCTTGCCCGTACCGACATATTTGCTGATAAGGTGCGCTTCGCTCACGGGAACGAAAAGCTTCGGCGGCGGCTGATTCGGGTCGCTCGGCGCGTATTCGACGACGAGGCATTCCTGCGTTTCCGGCTTGACTGCCTTTTCCAGCTTCTTCGTCCCGCCAGCCACCGGGAGCATTTGCAAGCCCAGATAACGGCCAATCCCGTGCTGCAAGTGGACCACGTAATCGCCTTCCTCAAGATCGGTGAAATCGATGTCCAGCAGCGAGCGGCTCGTCTGCGCATGCGGCGATTTCAGGCGCCGCGGCCTTTGCACTTTGTAACGTCCAAAAATCTCGGCATCGGTCACTACGACCAGTTGCGCCTCCGCGGAAAGAAATCCGCGCGCCAGGGTGCCGATGTGCACGGTGGGCCGTTTCCGAGGCCCTTCCTGTTCCAGCCCGTATTCCTGCCAGATTTCGGAAAAGCGCTGTTGTTCGCCGGTGTTGTTGCAAAACACATGGACTGCATACCCTTGCCGCAGCCAGCGGTGCAGTTGCCCGAAAAACTCGCGCCGTTGCGTTTCAACCACCTGCGGGTCGGGCGCGCGTTCCACGACTGGGCGAAAGGCCTCCAGGCTCTCCAGCCGCAACTCGACACTCTCCGCAGCTTCGTCGGCTTCGCTCACATGCAGAGCCGTCGCGCCGCTCTCGATTTGCCTCAGCACATCCAGCCACGTGACGTGAAACAAATCGTGTTCAGGAATCGCGGCGCTGTAATCCCGCGCGTGCTGATCGAGCCGCGCCGGTTCGCAGAGCAGGTAAATCGTCCCTGCTGGCAGGTGATCGATCAAGGTTCCGGCGACAGCCTCCTTCTCCCCAAGGGAGAGGGCAGGGGAGAGAGCGTCTGCCTTCTCCAGGAATCTCTTGATTATCCCAATTTCCCCGCCCGGCGGAAGCGTCACTTCCGCGATTTGCTCGCGCGAAATCTGCGTGACCGGGTCAAAGTAACGCAGCGATTCGAGATCATCCCCAAAGAACTCCAACCGCACCGGCCAGGGGCTGTTCAGCGGGAAAACATCCAGGATGCCACCGCGCAGCGCGCACTCCCCTTTGTGGTTCACTTGCGCTTCCGGCTCGTAGCCCTGCTCCTCCAGCCACTCCATTAGCGCAATTGGATCGATCTGCTCGCCGCGTTTGATCGTCCGCATCCGCTTCCGCAGGGCCTCCGGCGCGAACGTCTTCTGCAGCAACGCCGTCACGTTCGTAACCACAAGCACTGCGCTGTCCCGTTCAGGGCTCGCCAATTCGACCAGCGTCTCCAGCCGCTCGCTGATCACATCGGCGTGCGGCAACTTCGCTTCATGCGGCAACACCTCCCACGCCGGATAGAACAGCGCCGGCTTTGCAGGCCGGCCCCCCGCTTGCGACATCACGAGCCATGTTTCCGCGTCCTGATGAAAAACTTCTTGCGCCTTGACACCCTCCAAAACCGCAACAACCGCCCGCTCGGGGAACAAACGCCGCAGCAGCACCGCGAGGAACGCATGTCCCCCGGCGCTCACGCCCTTGAGCGACAAAACCCCTCCCTTCTCCACTCGCTGCCGGACCTCCTGCGCAGCGGGAGTTTCTGCCACGGCGGCGAACATCTCCTCGGCCGCCGCACTTACCTTGTTATCGACCAACCGGAAGCACCGTCGCAGCCGTTCCCCACGACGTCAAGCAACGCGGAACTCTTTGGCCGCATGGTGACCTTCGGCCCAAGACAAACACAAAGACTTGTGAGCATGGCCCTTTCCTCACATCATCGCCCGCGCATGCGGCCATCAGCATACGACGCTTTGATCATCGGGGGCGGCCCGGGCGGTTCGACAGCGGCGACGTTCCTCGCCCGCGCAGGCCGCCGTGTGCTTGTGCTGGAGAAGGAGCGATTCCCCCGCTTTCACATAGGGGAATCGCTGCTCCCGTATAACCGCGTCATCTTCGAAGAATTGGGCGTCCTGGCGACACTCCAGGCGCAGGGGCTGATTACGAAGACCGGCGCACAATTTCACCTGGGTAACGGCAGCAAGTCGCTCTATCTGGTTTTTCGGAATGGGCGATACACCCGCGAGCCGGAAGCTTTCCAGGTCGAACGCTCCACATTCGACCATGTATTGCTCAAGCACGCGGCGGTCTCGGGCGCGGAAGTGCGCGAAGGCTGGACCGTGTCGCGCTTTACGGCTGACGACACCGGCGTCACCATCGAGGCGCGAAGCGACACCGGGGAACAGCAGACTTTTCGAGGCGCTTTCCTCATTGATGCGAGCGGCCGCGGCAATCTCACTGGCAACCAGGAACGCATTCGTGAGATACATCCCAAGCTCAAGAAGCTCGCTGTCTTTGGTCACTTTGCCGACGTGCGCCTCGACGAGGGCGAGAAGGCAGGTGACACGGTCATTATCAGGTTGGAAAACAAATGGTTCTGGATCATCCCGCTTTCGGCTGAGAAAACCAGCGTCGGCTGCGTGATGGACCAGGAGGAGTACGCGCAGGCCGGCGAGACGCCCACGGAGATCTTCACGCGACTCTGGCAATCGAGCCAGACACTGCGCGAACGCATGCGCAATGCTCGGCTCCTTGGCGCGATGCACACGACCAGCGACTTCTCGTATCGCAACCGCACGTACGTCGGCAAACGCTTGCTGCGCGTCGGCGATGCCGCCGGATTCATGGACCCGATTTTCTCCGCCGGCGTGTATCTGGCTTGCTATTCGGCGAGAATGGCCGCCCGCATCGTGGACGAATCGTTGCGAAACGGCACTGATGGGAATGTCGCCCTGCTCCGCTACGACCGGCGCATCCAGCGCGCGATGCGCACCTACTGGGAAATGGTCGAAGGCTTCTACACGACTCCGTTTATGGAAGTGTTCATGTCGCCGCGGCACAAACTCTCCATACCGGCGGCCGTGACCGCCGTTCTTGGGGGCGAACTCGAAGGGGGCTGGAAAATCCGCTGGCGCATGCGCCTCTTTTTTTGGCTGGTCAAGCTGCAGCGCCACTTCCCGCTGCTGCCGCGGATCAGCTTCTGTCCAACGATGAACCGTCGCACCGCCGAAATCGGCGAACCTGCGATGCCCCTCGTAGGAGACGACGTAAGAAGTCTCTAGCCAGCGGGGTGCACCACAGTTTGCTTTCCGACCACCGTTTCAACCCAGGTCGAAAAGCAACGCCTCGGTTGGCTGCGTGGCGGTGAGCGTGAGCGTACCGGAGTCCTCTGTGCTCGCGCCGCCGCCGGTGGCCAGCGCCACGCCGTTGAGCGTCAGGGCGCCTTCGGCGATTTGCAGCCACGCGCCCCGGCCGGGCTTTACTTCGTGCGTTACAGTCTGACCCGGTTCGAGCCGGACTCGATAGACCTCCGCGTCCTGGTGAATGGTCGCCGAATCTGCACGACCGTCCGGCGAGATGACCAACACCTTCGGCTCGCTGACGTGTTCCAGCTTCGGAC
>JAKEEH010000088.1 GCA_022616725.1 Limisphaerales bacterium
GAGAACATCTGTGCGCGCCTTTTTAGTGCACTGCACAGCTTTAACGAGACACATCGTTTGGGCGTGGTTCTTGGCTCCAGCGCAGGCTACTGGATGTACAATCGCAACTGCCGCGCGCCGGATATCTCATTCATACCCAGGGCCCGGCTGAAACAGGCGGGCTTCACGAGTTCGACCAGAAAGTTTTTCCCCGGCGCTCCCGACCTGGCCGTCGAAGTTCTTTCCCCGAACACGTCACGGCGTGATATCGACGAGCGCCTGCGCGATTTCTTCTCCAGCGGCACGCAGGTAGCCTGGCTCATCAATCCAGAACTTGAATGTGTCGAAATCTGCTATGCACTCGACAACCGCAAGTTGCTCGGCCCCGGCGCTGAACTGGATGGAGAACATCTTCTTCCGGGCTTCCGTTACCCTATCGCTGAGCTGTTCAAGCAAATCTCGTGGGAGTAGCTATCTGGCGTTCTTGAATTGCTTCAAGGACTCCTTTCGCACGGGAATCTTTTTGAACCGCTTCGTCAGCTCGGTCAATGAATTCTCCACCGCAAGCCGTTCAAGGCTCGAAGCCCCGACAAATCCCACGCAATCCGTGTGCTCGTTGATGTAAGCCGCGTCTTCGGGGTTGCAGATGGGCCCGCCGTGCGAGAGGAAAATGATGTCCTTTCGCACCTTGCGCGCGCCTTCGATGATCGCCTGCGTGCGCGCCACCGCCTCTTTCATGGTCACCACCGCGCCCCGCACGCCAATGGACCCGCCCACCGTCGTGCCGACGTGCGCGATGATTGCGTCGGCGCCCGCTTCGGCCGTCGCTTTGGCTTCGTCAGGGGTCGCGACATAAACGATGCTGAACAAATCCATTTTCCGCGCCAGCGCGACCATCTCGAACTCCTTCTGCACGCTCATACCCGTTTCCTCAAGCACCTGGCGGAACAGCCCATCCACAATCGTGTGTGTTGGAAAATTATTGACACCTGAAAAACCCATGTCCTTGACCTTCAACAGCCAGTGCCACATGCGGCGGCGCGGATCAGTCGCATGGACGCCGCAAATCACCGGGATCTCCTTGACCACGGGCAGGACCTCGAATTCACCAATCTCCATCGCGACCGCATTCGCATCTCCATAAGCCATCAATCCGCACGTCGAACCGTGTCCTGCCATCCGGAACCGGCCGGAATTATAAATTATAATCAGGTCTGCGCCTCCTTTTTCGATGAACTTGGCGCTGATGCCGGTGCCCGCGCCTGCCGCGATGATCGGTTCGCCTCTTTTCAGTGTCGCCCGCAGCCGCTCGACCACTTCTTTGCGCGTGTAAGGGTTACCTTTTCCAGTCCAGGGATTTGGCATAAGATTTAAAAGCGTTGGTTAAGTCGATAAATCGACTCTGCACCCAAACCCTTTGCAGCGCAATTCTTGAATTTTGATGCTTCGTTTTCTTGTCGAGGTCGCGTCTTTCGTCCCGCGTCCGCGATTCCGCCATTTACTGAGAATTCCTCCTAATTTTTAAATTTGTACAGCTACCCCGTGAGAAAGCCATCACTTTTCATCAGTTTTCATCACTTTTGCCGGCATTTCTGGACACCCCCTCCCCTGTTTTCGTCCAGAAATGTCCAGAAATGTCCACTTTTGAACTCGAGGAAAGAAGCCGAGAGCACCCTACCCACCCCCACAGGTGTTCAATTTTGTTCAATTTCTTCATTTTCCTAAGGAATTCGCAAGGTTCATGTTCAAAAATGTTTAGAAATGTTCAGTTTTGTTCAAAAATGTTCAATTTGTGTCAAGGAATCTCCCCTGAATCCGGTCCCATTTCCGCTGTTCGGCAGCATACCTGTAGCATCGTTCGTTACGGAGTTCAGCCAATGCACTCGCACCGACCTCCTTCCGTGTTGGTTTACTGCGTGTATAGTAGCACATTGTGAGCAGAATGCAAGCCCGAGCCTGATAACGGCGTCAAACCACGAGTGTGCGGAGATCGCAGGCGCGTCTCCAGCGTTGCAATGGCGGCGATTTGGTGGAGGATGCTAGACCACTAGTCACAGAACGCAAAAATCAAGCATCGACTGGCTCCTGAAGTTTGTCTCACGCCCCTTCATTCTTTCAGTTTTAGCCCCTGGCGGGCGATTGAGACCTGCAAGGCATTTTCATCGCGAAGCCCGCTTGCCGTGAAATGACGCAAAGTGCGCGCCAACGCGAAGGATTCAAGACTCCAAGTGAGACTCCAAATCCCCGGTTGCACCCCCGGATGCTTTGCCGTAGTGTGCGCGAACTTTTGGCGATGAAGATTTATATCGACGGGAAATATTTCGACGAGAGGAACGCGAAAATATCCGTGTTCGATCACGGCCTGCTTTACGGCGACGGGATCTTCGAGGGCATCCGCGCCTATAATAGCCGCGTTTTCAAGCTCAAGGAACATATCGACCGCCTCTTCTATTCCGCCAAGGCGATTCTTCTCACCATCCCAATGTCGCATGCCGAAGTCATGGCAGCGGTGGTCGAGACCTGCCGCCAGAACAAACTCCGCGACGGCTATATCCGGCTCGTCGTCACCCGGGGTGTTGGCGGCCTCGGATTAAACCCCAACCGCTGCAAAAAGCCGTCGGTCATTGTCATTGCAGATAAGATTCAGCTCTATCCGCCCGAATACTACGAACGCGGCCTGGAAATAATCACCGTGCCCACCGTGCGCAATTTGCACAGCGCCCTCAACCCTGCCATCAAGTCGCTGAATTATCTCAATAACATTCTGGCGAAAATTGAGGCCAACAACGGCGGTTGTGAAGAAGCTATCATGCTCAACGCCGAAGGCTTTGTATCCGAGTGCACTGGCGACAACGTATTCATAATTAAGAACGGCGAGATATTCACGCCACCCCTTTACGCTGGCGCCCTCTACGGCATCACCCGCAGTGTCGTCATCGAAATGGCCCGCGAAAACAGCATCTCGGTCAGCGAACCGAACCTCACACGGTACGATCTGTTTAATGCCGACGAATGCTTTCTCACCGGCACCGGCGCCGAACTCATTCCTGTTGTGAAAATCGATGGGCGCACCATCGGGACGGGAAAGCCCGGTCCCATCACGAACAGCCTCGTCGCCAAGTACAAAGCGTTGACCCGCGTCTCTGGCGAGCCGATTTTCCCATGATTTGCGATTTTCAAGCTGTTTTTTATTTTTCCAGGTTTTTTGCTGTAAGGCACATTTTGCTATTGCCAAGGTTGCGGCTTTTCGTATTATCCGAGCGTTCCGGGCGACAGAACGTTTCTTCTGCGGGGTCCCCCAACCCCCACCTCCTTGGCGTCTGTTGCCCGGACCCTTGACTCTGAAAACCATTCGATTCCTCCCGCATCGTGCCGAGAATTGTGTATCTTGAGCTATGCGGTACGTTGTTAAAGCGCGCGTCAAACCGGGCCGTGAAAAGGCGTTGCTGGACGCGATTGATCGCGGCACTCTCGGCCAGGGGTCAGTTGCCGGCGATGAATACCAGCACAATATGCGTGAAGCTCGCATGGGCGAAGATGGGACCGCGCATTGGGTCGAGGTTTGTTTTTGCCCCGTGCCTATGCAGGAAGAGCGGCCCTACTGGGAAGAATACTTCGATTTGATCAGCGTCCGCGATGCGCACGCGCGCAAAAACTGCCGTGATCTCGATGGCACCGAGCCGTGGGCCTGTTGCGACTGCGATTGCACGAAGCGGCTCGAACAACGCCTGGCGATCACTGGCGAACCATTCCTGAAAAGGCTGCAGAAAGCGGCCAAATAGTCGGGGCGGGCAGCATTGGGCAGTATTCGCCGCCCTCCTCGGCACCGAGACTGTACCGGGCGGTGGCGGTCCCCTGGCGCCACGGTCAACCAGTCACGGAGATCGTCGCAGTCCCCTCAATTCTGTTCAGGTTCGTTTCGGGGTGTGCCGGGCCTGGCTCTCAACTGTGCTTCGACGAAAGGCGAGCTGCCGCTAATGACGACGCCGCGGGAGGTAAGATCGGCCACAAGGGCGACGCCCGAAGAGTCCATAAATTCAACGTCGGCCAGGTCCAGCCGCAGGGTACGGCCCTGGCTGAGGATGTTTTCGCAGGCATCGCGCGCAGCGGCGACCCACGGACCCGCAACACTACCCTCGAGCCGCAGCGTAACGTGGTGGTTGACCGGTTGGACTTGAGAGATTCTGAGCATAAAAAGGGTCACAGGACTGAGTTCAATTTGTTCGGGCTGTCCGATTTCCACCACGGGCCGAGGTGTTCGCGCAACTGGACGCGGGCGCGGTGCAGCATGACCCAGAGATTGCTTTCAGAGATATTCAGCTTGGCGCAGACCTCGCGATTCGATTGCTGCTCGACCTCATAGAGCTGGAAGACCTGCGCGAGGCGGGGCGGGAGTTTGCCCAACGCGCTTTCGAGGTTCGCGCGGAACTCGGCCAACTCGAGGCGCCGGCTGGGCGATTGGGATTCGGCGGCAACCTCGTGAGCCCAGAGCAGCGCGTCATCCCAGGCTTCATCATCGCGCCGCACGGGATCAGAGTCCACGCGCACGGCGCGTTCGCGGCAGGCGCGGCGGAGGTGGTCATAGATTTTGTGTCGCAGGATGCCGACCAGCCAGGTGCGCTCGGATGATCTTCCGCCGAAGTGTTCGCGGGCTTTGAGCGCGGCGAAGAAAGTCTCCTGCACGAGATCTTCGGCAATGTTGGGGTCGCGGACCTGCCCGATGGCGAAGTTATAGAGGTAGTCGCCGTAAGCATCCACCCAATTCGCCGCCGTGGAGGGGTCCGTGTTGTGTTTAACGAGGTCGTTCATGGTGAAACGTCCTATTGCAACGGCCGTGCCACGACGGACTGACTGATGAAAAGCCGCGAATTCCTTGGGGAAATGAAAATTTTTGGGCTTAGCGACAAAGTAGCAAATGGTCGTGGCCACGATGCATCGTGGGGCACCACGAGAGGTCGCGGGCACAGATGAGAGTGGTGAGTTGAGAGTTGAGAGACTCTCAACTCTACTTGTAAGGAACAATCCCCTCGCCCGACCAACGCGCGTTATCGACTATGAACAAAACGCGATCTTCCCTGATGGCTGTCGCCGCCGCGTGGGCGCTGACCTCAATTGCAAGTGCTGAACACGTTGCGCGGACAACTTTACCGAACGCGATTGTGGATCTGCGGACCGAGGCGGGAACGGCATTGGTGCGTGGCGAGTGGCGTTACCGCGATGCCGTGATCAGCGAGATCGATCACCGCAGCGTCGGGCCGGACTTGAAGGCGAGCGGCAAAGCGAATCGCACTTTCGATTTTACGCCGGATGCGCGCGGCATCGCGTTTGACGACAGCCAGTGGGAGGTCATCGCGCCGACGTCGCTGGAGCAGCGGCGCGGCAATGGAAGGCTGTCGTTCAACTGGTATCGCATCAATGCCACGATCCCGGAGAAGATTGGCGGTTTCGCCAGCGCCGGATCGACAGTCGTGTTCGAAGCTGTGGTGGACGATTACGCCGAGGTGTGGGTCAACGGCAAAGCGTCATATGTTCTCGGGCAGAACGGCGGGCCGGTAGCGGCGGGTTGGAACGCGCCGAATCGCGTCATCCTGACGCGCGACGCACGACCCGGGGACAAATTCCAGATCGCCCTGTTCGGGATCAACGGCCCGATCTCCAGCCATCCCGATACTTACATTTGGGTGCGATCGGCGACGCTGGACTTTTATGCGCCGGGCAAGCTGACGCGCGCGCGGGAAGCAAAGCTGGAGGTCACGCGCAAGGATTCACGCCTTGATGAAATTTTGGCGCCCGCCGCCAAACTGGAAAAGCTCGCCGAAGGTTTCATGTTCACGGAAGGACCAGTCTGGGTGCCCGATGGCGAAGGCTATCTGTTATTTAGCGACCCAAATAATAATGTGATCTATCGCATGACTCGCGACGGGGAAGTCGGCATTTACCTCGCTAAATCCGGCTACACGGGCGCCGATGTCGCCGAATATCGTCAGCCCGGATCCAACGGACTGGCTCTGGACGAACAGGGCCGGCTCACGATCTGCCAACACGGAAATCGCCGCGTGGCGCGCATTGAAAAGAATGGACTCACGACCGTACTCGCGGATCGGTTCGGCGGCAAACGCCTGAATTCTCCGAACGACCTGGTCTATCGCACAGACGGAACGTTGTTCTTCACGGATCCGCCTTTCGGCCTGCCACGGTTTCAAGACGACCCCCGGCGCGAGCAGCCGCACTTCGGTGTCTATGCGGTGCGTAACGGAATCGTGTCCTTGGTCGCGAAGGACTTTACCGGTCCAAATGGCCTGGCATTTTCGCCGGACGAAAAGTTTCTCTACGTGGGGAATTGGGATGATACCAACAAAGTTGTATATCGCTACGCGGTCCATGCGGATGCGACGCTCGGGGATGGCAAACTGTTCTTTGACATGACCTCCGCGCCCGGTGAAGACGCGATCGACGGAATCAAAGTGGATCAGCGTGGAAACGTGTATGTTTCCGGTCCGGGCGGCCTCTGGATTCTTTCACCCGAAGGCCAGCACCTTGGGACGCTGCGCGGCCCTGAGCACCCGCACAACATGGCCTGGGGCGATTCGGATGGGAAGTCCCTCTACCTGGCCGCGCAAACGGGCATTTATCGGTTACGCATGAAGGTCGCCGGCGCGGGCAGTATAGATCAGGCCCGGCAGGTGGCCAGCAAGTGAAGGCTTCGTCCCTCGCACTTTCGTGCCTTGTAGCAAACACCTGCGGCGCGGCGGGATTAGCCAGGACTTCTGAGATCGATAATGATTGGTTCCGCGGCTGGCCGCCCGCTGAAGTCACCTATTCATTTTCTTCGCCGATTCGCCAGGCCGACACTCGGCTTGGAGATATCGATACGCTCAGCTTTCACACCAGCTACACTGAAGATGTCCGACAAGCAGAAAACTTCGAGTGGCTCGTCGGTTTCGATTGGCGCCGGTTTCAGTCCAGCGTTCCCGGAGACCTGCCGGTGCCTGAAACTTTGCAGTCGGCGGCCGCGGTCCTTGGCTTCGACAGCCGAATCGCGGAGAAATGGCGCCTGCGGCTCGAGGTGCTTCCGGGGATTTACAGCGACTTTCGCGATATCGACGGGAGTGACGTCAACGCGCCGTTCACAGTCGAGCTTTCCTATTCAATCAGCCCCGCGCTGCTGGTCGGCGCTCAGCTTAACGTGGATGCGCGGCGCAACGCGACGTTGCTCGGCGGGGCTGGAGTTCGGTGGAGATTTGCCGAGCAATGGTTGCTGAGTCTTTGGCTGCCCCGACCTCAAATCGAGTTCAGTGCCGCAGAACGGCTGACGGCGTTCGCCGGCGCCTCGTTCGCGGGTGGGACATACGTTGTGGCGGATGATTTCGGACGCCGGTTGGGTCGCCCAGAGCTCGACGGCGAAGCGGTCGATTATCA
>JAKEEH010000488.1 GCA_022616725.1 Limisphaerales bacterium
AACATTGCCGGCTACCAGAAAAAGCGCGTCGGCAAGGTCTGCGGCAGAACCGTGCCTTACACGCGCCTTCGCCACGAAATCGGCCAGTCGCTCGAAGACTCGCCCTGGTGCCGTTGGAAGGAGCGGGTGCGGATTGAAGACATCAAGGCCACGTTTCCCGGCATCAAGATTGGAACCTGGGACTCGCAGATGCGCGACTCCGGCCTCGAAGTCGAGGACACGATGCAGCGCACTGTGGGCGGCTACCAGAACACGGCGATGCTCGGCTACTGGTCGAAGGATCGGAGCGAGTATGGCGAGGTTACGCACTGGTGGCTCACGCCGCCGATGTATGCCGACTATACCTTTCCGATCGACACTGAAACGCAGTCCGGCACGATCCCGGCAGGGACAAAGGCAAGCAATGTATTTCCTGATGGCTTGCATTTCATCCTCGTGTCCGGCTGCGATCAGCCTCTTGCATTGGAAAATGACTGTCACCGGGCGCACTGGGTCTCGGCGCCGTATCACCTGAGATTTCTGTCCGGGACTGGCATCGGGATCAATGATGCGGTCGAGATGCAGAGGCAGTTCAACGTGGTGCTCGGCCTGGTCTTCACGCACATCCGGACGGCGGCGTTGCCGGGCTGGCTGTACGACAAAGACGCGGTATCGCCGGATGAGGTGCGGAAACTCGGCCAGCCTCAAATGTCCGTGCCGGCGTCGTTGCGCAACCGGCCCGAAGGGACGCGGCTCGAACAACTGGTCTATCAGATGGCCCCAGGTCAGATTCCGTCGCATATCCCCTGGTACATCGGCCAACTGGACGCGAATATGCAGACGACCGCCGGCGCGCTCATCAATGAGGGCTTGCCGGGGATGGACAGCAAGACGGCGACCGGCGCGCAACTCAACGCCAACGCCGCGCAGCAACACAACTCGCCCGAATTTGCGCTCAAAGGCGATGCGGATGTTCGATCGGCGCGTCTGATGCTAGCCCTGGCCAAAGCGCATTACGACGCCCCGCGTTTTATTCGCGGGAAGAACGGGAGGGCTGCCGGGACCTGGTTTTCGAGCGCGGAATTGGATGAAGGCAAGGTCAAGCTTCAGGCCAAGCGGGATTCGTGGCTGCCGAATACCCGGCTCGACAAGCAGGCAGGGATTGAAAAGGTGCTGACGCTCACGGGCGGGATTATGGGCTTGCTGCAATTGCAGGATGCCGCGCCGGACCTTCTGGCGCAGATTGAGGAAGCCTACGACGTGACGATCCACGGCGAGGCGTACACGGCGAATCAGATCCTGTGCCGGCAGCGGATTGAGCAAATCAAGAAGCTTGCGCCGCAGTTTGAGCAGATGGCGGCGAGCATCGCGCCCCAGGTTGACCCGATGACCGGCCTGCCGGTTGACCCCGCGCAGATGATCGCGGCGCAGATTCTCCAATCGCTTCAGCCGCCTGTCGTGCCGGAAGAGCCTGGGCACGTGCTTTCGATCAAGTATTTGCGGGATTGGCTGGTGACCGACGAAGGCAAGGATGCGTCGCCTGTGTTGCGTGCGTGCGTGATTGCCCTGATTCACGCGCACATCGAAGCGGCGGCGATTGAGGCGCAGGTGCAAGGCTCGATGCAGATGGCCGCACAAATGCCGGCGATGGAACAGCAGGCTGCGATGCAAGGTGAGCAGCAGGCGCAAAAAAGCGAAGCCGATATGAGGCGCGATTCGGCGCGGGCGAACATGAAGGCCGGGGCGGGCGATACGGCAGGTAAGAGGCCGCCACCCCCTCGACCGAAGCCCATGGAGCAAACGCAGTGACCGACTCTGAACTGATTGGTCAATTCGCCGTCTTGCAGCCCGACCTGCTCGCGCTTGTGCGCGCAGTGGTTGCGATGGAAATCAAGAAATGGGCCGACGCGCGTCGCGATGGCTTGCTGCGCGAAGCTCGATACCTCGAAAAACATGTTTTGGCGGGCGAACAAGGGGCTGGAGTAGCCGGAATGCAGACGAGTGACCCTGAGGGATCAATCCCAAGACCCACAGGCCGAAAGGCCGGTTGAAGCTCTTAGGCATTTCCTTTACGCCAAACATAATAGCTTGATCTAAGTTAAGTCGCAGCGGAAGGCCGTGAGGCTTGCCGCTGTCCGATATCGAAGATAAGGCCGATGTGATGGCACGCAAGACGTGTCGTCGCACCGGCCTTTTTTCATTTTGGGGACACAATGGATTCACTAACGAGCGATGCTACCGCAGTTTCTGGCGGTGAAGGGGCCTCCCCGGCTCCGGCTGATTCCTCGGTCAGCGTAACAGAGACACCCTCGGTGCCGGCGACCCCCGGCGCTGAACCGCAACCGACCGAAGCCAATAGCGGCGTGACCGTGGCTGCTTCGCCGGAGGATGAATTTCCCGACGATGCCGCTTTCCAGCAATTGCCGGGAGAGCAGCGTGCAAGCAATTGGCAGAGGGCGCGGTCGCGGATCGCGGAATTGAATCAACAGGCCAAAGATCTTTCCGAGCGGGCGGCGATTGCCGCGCAGATCGAACAACTTGGCGGTCTGGAGGCGCTGAAGGCGGACGCGCGGTATGCGCAGATGCTGTTTGCCCATCAACAGGATGAAGCGGGCAACCCGCTGCTCGACCCGCAGAGTGGCCTGCCGTACATCACGGCCCGGCCGTTCATCGAAAGCCTTCAGCAGGAATCGCCCGATGCGTTCTACACCATGCTGTGGGAGGCAGCCGAACAGCCGATTGACGAAAACCAGTCGGTCGGCGATTGGCTGTTACAGCAAAAGTATGGGCTGAACCCGGCTCTTCTGGATACCTACAAGCAGATTCAATCCCCGCAAGACGCTGTGAAGTACCTTCCGAACAGCGTTTCTCCCGATGAATTGACCTACGTCCCGGCTGAGTTCCACGAAGCTTACAAGAGTTTCGATGAGCGTGACCGGCAGCAGTTGCAGGACCTCTCGGTTGACGATGAGCAACGGTTCCTCGCCCGGTTAAGCGAGCGCAAACAAAACATCGAAAACCAGCGGTTCATTGCGGAAGCCCGGCAGCAGCAGGAACAAGCCAAGCTGCAACAGCAGCAGCAATGGGAGCAGCGCATTCAGCAGAGCGCGCTGCAGATTGTCAATTCAAAGCGGGAACAAACCCTAAACGCTCAGTTAGAGCGGCTGAAACAGCAATACCAACCCTTCGGGCCGGACGATGCGGAAGGCAATCAGCTCGTCTATGACGACGTGATGGCTGCTGGGGACCGCATCTTCGAGAACCCCGCGATCCGGCAAAAAGCCGAAAGCGCGGGCAATCTCTATTACCAGGCCGAGCGATACAAGGCGACGAACAACTCTGCATTAGCTTCACGCGCATTGGCGCAAGCCGACGCGCTGGCGATGGAGCTGCAGCGGGAGTTCGCGAAGGCTGTGACGAATCGCGTCAATGCCTGGAACGCGAAGCTGAAGGGACGGATTGTTGCCGCACAGCCGCAGCAACAAACACAGACGCCGAACCCGCAACTGCAGCCACAATCCGTGACAAACCAACCCAAACCGGCGCCGGCATTGGCGAACGGCACGTTCGGTTTGTCCGAGGAGCGGAAGCAGCAGATTGCCGCGCAGCTGGCGCTGCAACGGCAGGGCGCGGCGTAACACCGAGGAATTTTCAATGGCACAACTTCAGATTCCGACGATCAACCCCGCGTTGAATCAGATTGTGGGCGACCTGCGGACGCAGTACGAAACGCAGTTGACCGCCTACAACGCGATCGCGAAGCGCGGAAAGAAAAACTTCGTGAACGGGAAAGGCGAGCGCATCCCGTCCAAATTTCGCCGTCCAGTGGGCATCACGGCCCATCAGGAGGGCGGTTCCTTCAACGCCCCGGGCACGCCGCGGTATGACGATATGTACGTCTACCCGTTGGCTGTGAGCCTGGCTTATGACCTGTCGGGTCGCGTCATCCGCAATATGAACGCCGGCTCGGAGTACTCGCAGATTGACGGCCTCTCGGATTACCTGGCTGATATCGCCGCCGCGCTGCAGAAAGACATCGAGCGCAATATATGGGGCAACGGACAGGGGTCGCGGGCCATCGCGACGTCTTCGGCGGCCGGTGTGATCACCTGCCAGTCCGCCGCAGCCGCGACCTATGGCTCCACCAAGGGCGCGACGCACCTGGAGATCGGCGAGACCTATGATGTAATCAACTCTTCCACCGGCGCGGTTCGCGGGCAGGCGCGCGTTACCGCGAAGACGGCGACTACGGCGACGGTTACGTTTTCAGGGATGGCTGATGCGGACGTGGCGAGCGGCGATTTCATCGTTCCGCAGGGCGGCTACCTGAACTTCCCGCGTGGGTTTGCCTATGGCGTGAACAATGACACGGGCATTTTCCAGGGACTTAGCCGCGCGACCTACACCGAGCTGAAATCGAGCGTGGTGGATCTGGCTGGCGCAGCCTGCACGGTCTCCGATTTCAATCAAGCGGTTTCGTTCCTGCAAATTCGCGGTGACGTGCTCGGCCCGCAAAGCGGCGTCAGCGTGTGGATGCCGGTTGCGCAGGAGGCGAATCTGCTCCGGCTGGGGCAGAACCTGAAACGTTTCAGCGGGACGGACATGAAGTTCGACGGCTCGTTCCAGACCTTCGGCTACGGCAACTTGATGATCAATGTGGCGAAGGATATGGACGAAGACCGGCTGTATTTCTGCCGAAGCGACGACATGTTCAACCTCGAAGAAATGCCCTTCGGAACCTACGACTTGGACGGGAACCAGCTTCGGATGAAACTTGGTACTGCGGGCGTTGGATCTGACGCTTACGTGGGGGCCTTGGGCGTTCAATTCAACCTGGGCTGGGGCCAGCCGCGTATGCACACGCTCATCAAGCGCGCGTCGTCCACCGGCCTGCCGACTGAGGTGCAGGCGTTCTCGTAATCTGTGATTTAGTCCGCATCGGCAATAACAGTCACCAACCAATTCAACTTAATCACAGCGGCGCATTCTTGAGGATGCGCCCTTTTTGTCGGCTAAGTAGCCGACTATAAAGGAGTTACTTTGGCAAGCGTTGCAACGTCCAACATTTCACGCATAGACAGGACCATCGCGAACAACCTTGGCACGTCGCTTTCCATCGCGCAGGGCCTTCCGATTGCGGTTTACCGGATCGCGTCGGGGCAGGCGCCTGGCGACACGGCCGTCCTGCCGAAGATCCCGGAGATGGGCGCGGTCGTAACAGCCCTCGGCGCGTGCCAGCATAACCTGAGCGGCACGGGCGCGACGCAGGTCACGGTCACGCTGACCGGCAACGGCACGACCGCCACGGTCGGCGCGGTGGATGTAGTCGTCATCGGCACGCCAGCCAGCAGCTAGGGCGTGTCTTCTCCGCCGCCCGCGTTGGTTGTTGAAGCGACGCGGGCGGTTATTCGCGAGGCAGGGAGATGGTCGCAGGGGGAAGGCTTCCTGCCTCTTCTTTTTTCAAGGGGGTGAACCAATGGCGACACTTGCAAGCACGCAGGTCGATTTCAATTTCGGCCTGCTCAATTTCGACGGGTTTCCGGTCGAGGTCTACCGCGTGGCATCGGGCGGCGTGAATGGCGATACGGCGACGATTGCGCCGAACCGGTTCGACAACGTGAAAGCGGCAATCGGTGGCCCGGTGTCGCACGACGTACCGACATCGGGAACGGGCGCAACTAATGTCACGTTTACGCTGAAGGGTGGGACCGTGACGGCGGGGCAGTTCGATGTCGTGCTAATTGGGTTTCAAAGGCAGTAACCAATGCACGAGCGATCGATTGCTCTTCTGAAAACCTCCGGGCATCCGCTCGATGTGTGGCCGTGGGAAGGAAACTTTCCGCCGCCGCTCTCTGCACGAGCGCAACGGGAGTTTCAGCGACAGGTCAACGCGATCTGCGGGATAGCCGTGAATGGTAAGCCCAACGTTCGGCTGATGTGGCCGGCTGACCCTGACCCGGAGGTCTCGATGCGCGTGGATTACGCGGGTGAGCGGCGAGCGCGATACTGCCTCTATTCACAGGATTACGAATGCCAGCGTCTGACCGAAGCCGGCTTGATCGCAGTTGAGACGATCACGGTAGACATTGTACCGCCGCGATGGATGCTCGAAGAGTATTCCGAACCGTCTGATTCCTACCTCCACCTTCGAACAATCGCTTTCCACGATGCCCGATGCTGCGCCGGCGCGGAGTCCGTGCAGGGGCAGCTTTGCCACGGGCTGTATCGCGAGCCGTCTCGATCCGACCTGGACGACCTGCAGCGCCGGGTGCGGGAGCGGGAAGCCTTCGGCGAGCGCGTCTATGCGGATCGGCCCTTAACCGGGCGCGAGATGCAGTCCGCGCTTTCACGGCTCAAGGCGTGGCGCGAGCAGTGGGAAGCGATCACCAAACAGAAATACAAAGACGCGATGATTGACGGCTTTATGTCGCAGTCGCCGCGTCTCTTTTCGGACGATCCGACCGCGAATGCCTGGGGCCGCCGGCACTTCACGAACGGTCACAACAAATCAGGGAGTAGCAAGTAATGCAGACAGGGCAAGCGCAAATTCAGACCGCCGAAAGCTTTTTCGACGGGATGAATGAGCAGATGCAGGCTTATGAAATCGTGTCGGCGGAAGATCGCCGAACGCGATATTTCTTTTTCGCGGGCGACGCGGGCGACGTGCCCGGTCCTGGCGGAATGCGCGTCCAGACACGTTGCGTTCCGAAGAAGACGTTGTACCGGTGTTTAGTAACACCAGTGGTTACAGTCCGGCAGTTGGAGTTGACGAATTTGATTCCCACGGGCGCCGTGATTCCAGGTTCGGAGAATCGGGTGAAGGCGGGATGCTCTGAATATTGGGTGTTCGCCGGGCCGGAGGCGATGACGATGCTTTCGGATTACGGCAACGGCACGGACCCGACGCGCCATTGGGGATTGGTCGAGGTCGCGCCGGACTTATTGCGCGGCCTGGATTGGGAAAAAGAAGTCAAGCCGCTCAAAATCCAGGATGTTTTCTTCCCGGAGTGGCCGCGCATCCCTGAAACCAATCGCGCGGTGGGGGCGCATCTTGAAGCGCGAATCGAAGAGATCGAAAAGACGGATGAACCGTTGATTGCCGGCAATCGCGATCTTTACCGGACGATCGGCGCGGACATGCTTCGCGCGGTCGAGGCCGCGCAGACCTATCAGGAATGGGTTTGCGCTGGCAGCAATCAGGGGGTGGCCGAACCGCGCGGCTCCGAGACGCACAAGCGCGGCTTCGACGCGCGGGATGAAGCGTGTTTCAAGCGGTCAGAGATGATTAAAAACACGCAGGCACTTCAACGTGTCGCTGAAGAGATGAAGCTTGGTGTCAAGGCGGCGTCGGGCGGACTGAGTGAGGACGCACTTCAGCGGATTCTCGCCACGGTTGTGCCAGCGAATCAGCCGGCTTTCACGCCGGAGATGCTCGGTGCGGCGATCGCGCACGCGATGAAGCTGATGAATGAGCAGCAGGCTGTGTCGGTCGAAGACAGGCCGAAGCCTGCGGTCAGGCAGTCGCAACAGAAGAATGCCGACAGTAAATGACAACATCACGGCCGTCCGGCTGCTGCTCGACCGGCCAGACCCGCAGCGGCCCGGACTCGATCTGCTGTTTCAGTTGATCAGCGATCAAGTCCAGCACCATCAGAACCAATTGCAGAATTCGTCCGCGCAGTGGGCGGTGGATTCGTTCCCGCTCTACACGGCGAGCGGGCAGGAAGATTACCTGCTGTCCGCGGCGAATTTCGGAAAGCCATTCTTTGTCTACACCGAAGACGCGACGGATCAGGCTTTCGTGCGGCACGAAATCCCGTTCGTGATGATGCAGAACGTTGACCAGTTTTATCGAGGCGTCCGGCAAACCCAACTGACCGACTATCACACCACGCAGTTCATCAGCTTCTATCGCAAGGACGATGATGCGTGGTGGGCGCGGGTGACGCCGATCCCTTCGGCCTCGAAGCAGTACATCATCTGGTATGAGACGACCGGTGACACCCCGCTTTCGCTCGGAAGTCAAAAAGGTCTGACCCCGTTCAACCATCTGATTCGCGTTCAAACCGCGCTTGCGGCGTTGCCTCACTGTGGATGGGGCGCGCTGACGAACGAAGCGCTCGGCGAGGCTGGCGAGGCGTGGGCGAGGAAGACAGCAGCTCTCGCGGCGGCGCGATTGCGCGAAGAGGCTCAATATCAGCGGGAGTTTTCGACGTACATCGGAACCCTGGCGCAAGCCGGGATTGAACCGCGGGTCGGGTTCGGCGACGACGATACGCAGTGGTTCGCGAACATTGCATCATGGTGAGGTAAATCAATGGCGGTAGGACACGCATATCAACCCGGCTCTGACGCGGAAAAGAGCCTGGACGCAGCAACAAGCGGCACGGGCACGGTGAAAGCGCTCAATCACTGTCGGATGGTTGAGTGGCGCACTGATTACAGCGGCACGGTATCGGGTGGAACGATCATCATCGAGTATGCCCATGCCGCGGATTACCCCCAGACGTGGAGTCAGCTCGCTTCCATCGCCGCCGCGAATCTTGCTGCGGGAACGGATGGATTCGGCGTGACTGATGGCTTGCGTCCTTTCGTTCGCGCTCGTATCTCTGCGACTATTACGGGCGGCGGCAATGTCACCGTCCGACTCAACGGAGTGCTTGACTGATGGTGATCCGGGTGGATTGACGCATGGTGACATTATCGGATTGAACAACAACTGCGATCTGCCGAAACATTTCTATGCCCTGCTCCGCGCGGAGTTCTGCAACAACCTGGAGCTGGGCACGGAAGGTCTGATCCCATGCGTGGTTTTTGGGGTGGAAGCGCAGCCGGGCCGCGCGCTGGGCTTCCACGTGTTGCGTGAGGACGGGGCGATGGTTTCGCAAGTGCCGATTCATGCGCTCTGCCATCTGCTGGATGCTCCGCAGATGGAACTGAGTGAGTGCTGTCCATGGGATTCGTTCGGGTACTGGCTGACGGCCATCGAATTTCAGTACTTGCGCGAGGTAGACATCACCTACCGCACTACGAATGGTAGCGAGCATGCTGGCACTTACATTTGCACGATTGATTTCCTGAATAATGGCTTCAGCGATGAGCCAGAGCAGCACAAGCACTTCCATCTGCTTGCGCTCCAAAATGGCAACTATGCCCTGCAACCCAATAATCGGTGCAGGGTCAAGGAGTCCAGCTTCACCGAGAATCTGTTTGCATGGGATGCACCCCCGCGCATCCAGACCAACAGGTTGCGGTGGTATGCGGAATGAGAGTAACTGATGGCGACAACTTACGGTGAGGTTGAGCGAGAAGTGCATCAGATTCTCGCAAACGTCGCGGGCGGTGACGTGGCAACGGTAGAGACGAACTACGTCGCGGTATCGTCGAATACGAACCGACTCAATCCGGACTTCGCCTTCACGCCGGTGCGTGACGCGGTTATTGAAAGCATCATTGAAATTCTGCTGGCCATTGCCGATACGCCACGTTATCCGCAATGGCCGTCTTACTCCGATAGTTCCACGAATCTAAGCAATGGTGCCTTGCGGCCGACAGTCGATAGTCTTGGGAATAATATCGTAGGTGTCTGGGGGCAGGTTGAGGAATTCACGACCGCGCGCCCGTGTCTGCCAGCGCCGCTTGATCGCATTCGTGATTACAATTTATATAGCACTACTATCTATGCGGGACTGGATGTGTACTGGTGGGCGCTGGACGCTGAGAAAATCTATCACACGAGAGCGGACGGCGTTCGCGCGTACTTTTGCACGTTGGTTCGACCGGTCTTTAATCCGACTTCCTTTATTTCTCTTTTTGATGATCAGGTTCCCGCGCTCGTGCAAGGCGCGGTCGCGAAGATGGCTGAAAAAGAAGGGCGTTATGCCGCGCTCTTCACCGCCTCCAGCGGCCTGTTCCAGGCCCATCTGGCCGGCATTCGCGCGCACGGACTCCTCACTGGGTCGGAGACTTCGATCATCCCCTCGGCGAAATGACGCTTAACGAATTGGTGCAATATACGAAGCGGCGTCTTGTGGGCGTGCCGGGCGGTGAGGTGTGGGCGGATCGGGAGATCGAGATTGCCGCCACGATTCCCGCCGCCTTGCAAGAGTTGGGCGCTCAGGTGCTCCGAGATAGGCATCGGCGTAACTTGCTCCAGCAGTCCTACTCGGTGGCGCTGGATAGTGCGGGCATCGGCAATCTGTTGACCGCGATCGGCGGCATCACGGGCACAGCGGGCGAGATTTTGCAGGACGGCGTCGCTCTCGGCGTCGTGCGTGATGCGGAAAACAACGTCCTGGTGTGGCTCCCGAACTATGACGACTTCCTGCGGCCTGCGTCCATCGCGTTCGGGTATTACACGCTGGTCGCCGCGCGGATTTACACGCGGGCGGTGGGCGTTGCCGTTACGCCGTCGCTCGATATTGCCCCCGCCGCGACGCCACTGACCGTATTTTCAAGCTACGCTCCTGCCGCGGTGAGCGGCGTTCCGAAAGAGCTTGAAGATGACACGATCAGCATCCTGACCGAGATTCTGATGCGACAGGTTTCGCCTATCAATCAAGTCGGCATTCGCAGTGGACGAAGTAATTGATTTCGACATCACGGGCGGGTACTACCCGGCGACGAGCAATTTCCCACCCGAAGAGCTTTGGAACACGATCAAGGCCGGCAACAATATGTGGGTGCGTCCCGGGAACCGGCTGGAGATAGCCGGCGGCCCGGTTCAGACCAGCGCAACCAACGTCGGCGCGCGAATCTTCCCGTCGAACGATTCGCGGGCGGAGATTGGCGGGGCGCTCGTATCGGGGCGTCTACCGTTCGCGTCCTTCCTGCGGTTGCCGGGCGGCGTGCTGCTGTTCCTGTCCGAGCTTACGAGTCAGCAGGTCTACGTCAATGAAACGGCTCTGACCGGCGTCACGACATCGTCGTCGTCGGGTATCTTGCGAGTCGCGATTCCCGATGGAGTGGGTGGCTACAATGTTTTCGACGCCGGGTTCGATCCGCCGAGCCTGCCGTCCGGCAACGTGACGACGCCGGCGGGCGGCGTTTTGAATATGACCGGCACGGTGATGGTCGCGCTCTCGGCCTGGCGCACGGTCACGAATGCCATTTCGGCGCCCTCGAACCTCATTAGGGTAACGCTCACCGCAGGCGATATCGTGAGCATTCAGCTTCCGGCGGCGGTGAGCGGGCAGGACGGATGGGTATTTGGCGGGACGGAGACGGGCGGCGATCAGACGCTCCCGCTTCGGGTTGTGCGCTACGTGAGAATTGCGCCGCGCGGAACGTTCACCGCGACCAATGGCTCGCCGAATATCACGGCGGGCGTCGGCACGTTCTTCAATCAGGATTTGCGCGCGGGCGATGTCGTCACGATTGACGCGGCGTCTTACACGATCAGCGCCGTCACATCGCAGACCACGGTGACGTTGACCGCAAATTTTGCGGGCGCGACCGGCGCGGGCAAGACGATGGTTGTCACAACCGCCTCGGCGGAGTGGGTCGCGGGTAGCCTGGGAGAGTTGATTGATTTCGATGTCTTCAAGCCGGTGAAGGCCGCGGGCGTCTTTGAGTTTCTGAATCGGGTTTTCCTGTGGGGCACGGATGGTGAATCATCCAGCGCGGTGACAGGGCCGGGCATTCGGTTGATGTTGGCGGATAACCCCGAACACGTCGGGCTGTTTGGCTTGCGCTCGCTCGGCGGCGACATCCTCAACGTGCTCCCAGCGGGCGATGAGCGGTCGAACAGTATGTTCCTGCTCACTCGCACGACGTTGGAATTGCTCACGCTGACAAATGACGTCGCGGACCCGTATCGAATCCGCGTCAACTATGAACCGGGGTTCAAGACGGCGAGGGCGGGAGTGTTCTATAAGAACGTTTTCTATGGCTTCGCGCAGCGCCCGTTTCGGACGCGCATAGACGGCAATGCGGATGTGGTCTTCGGGACACCGGTTTTCACCGATATGGCGGCGTGGAACCCGGACAACGTCGTCGTGATGGTTGATCCGAAAAACGAAGCGGTTCTGTTTGCCCACTATGACGGCAGCGCGAACACGACCGTTATCCCCTATATGGAACAGATGGGGGTGTGGAGCATCCCGATAACGATCGTTGGCCAGATCACGGACTGGGCGGTTGTTGGCGGAAAGATGTACATCATCGTTCTGTCGGGCGGTAACTATCGGGTGCAGGAATGGGAAGCGGGAACGACCGGTACGCCGAATCCTTATTTCGCGTCGCAGTATCGCTTTTCCTCACAGAGGTGGAAGGTGAAGGGCTACGTTTTAACCGGCGTGGTCTCCGCCTTCCGCATTTACCTTGCGACCTACAGCGGCGTCCCAGATGTTAGTATTGCGGCGCAAGCGTCATACTCCGCCACATTTTTGTTTCCGACGAGCCCTGAAATACAGCCGGAAGTCTTCACGAATCTTGCGCCTGCGCGCGGCGTGGCGATCCGCTGCGATTTTTTCACCTCCAACCTGTCCCGGTTTGACCGGGTGGCGATGCGGGGTTATCCGCTGGAGACGAGGCGGTAGAATGCTCGACCTCGAATTACTGCAACCGGGCCAACTGCGCCAGGTCTACGAGTGGGACAATGTATCCGCCCTCGAAGACTTCGAGCCGTACGCCGCGCGGCTCTCGTGCGGCAATTGGCTGCACTACGCAATTAATCGGGATGGTCAGTTCGTCGGATGTCTCTCGCTCGAACTGATCGGCGCGGATGAAGCGGGCTTTCATCTTTCGATGCAGCCGAGGAGCGTAAGGCTTGCGGACCTGCGCCATGCGCTCATCAGCACCGGCGCGGTGTTGTTTCAGGGAGGCATCAGGAAAATCATTGCCGAGATTTGTCCGGAGAACCGATCCGCGCGATTGCTGGCCGCGTTGTGTGGAATGATCCCGGCCGGACAGATCGGCGCGTACCGGCGGTTCGAGTTGACTGCGGCGGAGTTCGCCGCGAAGGCGATCCGATTATGAAAACACCCAAGCCACAGAGCATGCCCTTCGCGCAAAACACGACCGGCGCGACAACGAACACTTACGGGTTTCAATCTTTCGATCCTGAAAATCAATTCGTTCGCGACTACATGAACGAAGGCGTCGAGGTTGACCCCGGCGCGCAACAGCGCACGGATCTGGCCGAGCAAGGCAGTCAGAACAAGTGGAATTCCGCGTTTGCTCTGGGCATCCCGCAGGCGCAACGGATGATGATGCAGGCCGCGGAAGATCGAGCGATCCGGCAGCAAGGCGCTTATGACCAGCAAAATGCGAGGTACCGGCAGAACGCGCTTTCCCTGGCCCGGCGCGAAAGGCTCCTGCCGCAGCTCGTGCAGACCGGTGGAACGCAAACGGGAAGCTCAAGTGGCTACGGCTCGGTGCCGGGGCAGCCGGGATTCTGGAATACACTCGTCGGCAGCTTCGGACAGGCCCTTGGAGGCGGCCTCGGCGGAGGGTTTATTTAGTGCGGCTCTGCCTGCTGTTCATCGTCGAGTGGGCCGTGAACCAGTTGCGGCGCCGGCTCGTTCCCGCCGCGCTCATTGCGGCGCGCGACCGGCACGGAGTGCCGGGAGACGCGATTGCGGCGAAGCTTTTACAAATTGCAATTCTCGTCGTAAGCGTGTTCGCGTCGAACAATGTGCCGTTCTTTTTCGTCGTATTCGGTCTTTTTCTATACGCCACGGGTCAGACGCTCGTCATCTGCGCGGCGCGGGAGAATCCGTACTTTCTCCCCGTGATCGTCGCCCCGCCTGTCGTGATTCGAACGGGCGTTTACCGGCGCCTCAGACACCCCGGGTATACCGGCCATCTCGTCTCCGCGTCGGGCATCTGGCTCGTCTGGCAATCGCTTCCGGCTCTCGTGCCGCTCGCATTGTTCGCGGGTCTGCTCGTCTGGCGCGCGAAACGGGAAGACGCGCTGATTCACGCGCTGATTCAATGGAAACCTGCTTCATTCTCGTGATGGCGGGCGCAGTCCTGGGCGGCATCTGCTACGCTTACGGCCACCTCCGCGACCTCGAAGCCGCGCTGGCGAAGCGCTGCGACGCCGCGCGCAAGCTCCAGGCGTTGCGAATCCAGCGCGAGCTGGATCAAGAGCAGATTACCCGGTATCAAATCGAGATTCAGAGCTTGAAGGCGCGGTTGCAGGAATAATCCGATGAAAAGACTGATTCTTTTACTCGCATTGCTCATTGCGTTTACGGCAGACGTGCACGCCACGCCGGTCGTTGTGTCAGCGACGCAGCAAAATAACTTCAATCCGTCGGGCCTCGGCAGCGACGTGACAGGCATCTCCGTTTCCGCCACGAACGGCAGCACGACCGTTACTTCCTCGTCGTTGTTCCGCGCGGCGTGGGTCGGGCTGGGCGGCTTTCGCGTGTTGATTGCGGGCGTGACGTACACTGTCGCGAGCGTGCAATCCACGAGTGCGCTGTCGCTGACGACGGCCTACGCCGGCACAACTGGTTCGGCGACGATGACGGTGTATAAATACGTCGAAGTCCGGTTCTACTCGAACATTTCGTTTCGCCCGCTCGGCGCGAATGAGATCATCCAAGTTGGCACGCCTGGAACGTCGGCCTGGTTTAAGCGGATCGCCGCCGGCGTCTCGCCGATTATGAGCGGGAACGTCAACACGTCGGGAACGACGGTGACGTCTGCCTCAGGCGACTATTTCTCCTTTGTGATGGTTGGCAAGACCATCACAATCAACAGCGTCAATTACACCGTCAGCTCGGTCCAGTCGGCCACGAGCTTAACCCTGTCTGCCTCGGCGGGATCGCAGTCGAACGTGCTGTTCACGTCGAACGTGGCGACGAGCATTCTATTTATTCCGCAGTTCGTGTTCGAGAGCACGACGGACTCAGCCGATAACAACCAGGCGCGGTACACCATCGGTTTCTACCGGACTGATAACAGCCTGATTCAGTACTTCACCTGTTCGGGCGCGATTCAGCTTCGCGTCCCGCCGACAACGCCGACCTCTCTGCCCGATCTGTGCTTCTTCAATTCGAACGCGGTCGTCAACGTGGACAACGACGCTTACTCAAAGGCCGCGATTGACGCCCGTTTCCCATCGTGTCCCGCCGGGCAGTTGGTCTATTTTGCCGCGACCGGCAATATTCAGACTTGTCTGGCGGTGGGATCGGGGCTCTCGATTTCGGGCGGAACGATTAGCAGCAGCGGGAGTGGCGGAAGCTGTCCTGATGCCCCCAACCAAAGCGTTCAATATAATAACAATGGGGTATGTGGGGGCGAGCCGGAGTTTCTTTATCAAATTTCCAGCGCCGACGGAGGCAATCTTGTACGGCTGACACATGCCACGCAAGAAACGAACCTTCGATTGGAGAGGACCGACGCATCTACAATTGCCAGTATTCAGTTGAATAGTCTTGGTAACGCGAAGTTCAGGAGGTTCGAGACAGCTAGTCCGGCTTTTATAGAATTAGCCAGTGGACGTACTGGCCCAGCTTTCCCAAACTCCCTTGACGCACTCGGCCGCGTCGATTTCATAGGCTCAAATGCCGTTTCTTTTAATCCATCCGCAAGGATTCAGGCAGTTGCGGCTGAAAATCAGTTGAGCACGAATTTGGGAACCGGCCTGGAAATCTCAACTACCCAGAATGCATCTTCGACCCTGACGAAGCAGGTTTTGATCAACTTCCTCGGCACGGTCAATATTAGGCCGGGATCATCGACCGTAGTCTCGACCAATTTAGGTTCGAATAGCGCGCTCGTTGTCGGCTCGCCAAACACCATCAATTCCGATGCAGTGGTGCAATTCGCGCCGGCCAGTGCGTCGAACGATCTCAAAGTGCTCATAGCCCAGGGCAATGCAGCTCAGGCGAAGGCCATCTTTGAGGTTCAAAATTCCGCCGGGACTATCCTTTATTCCATTGGCGCGGCTGGGTCGCATACTTATGGCGGTCTTTCGACCGCTCCCCCGGTAAGTCCCGCCGACCAGGGGAGGATTTATTTCGATCTTGTGTTGGATAAGTTCCAGTGCTCGGAAAACGGCGGCGTCTATGTGAATTGCGTCGGTGGCGGTGGATCATCGCCTCCGTTCGTGGACACGACCTCGATTGTCGAGGGTAGCGCGGATGCAACGAAGGAGATTCGATTTGAAGTCGATGGTTTGACCACGGC
>JAKEEH010000489.1 GCA_022616725.1 Limisphaerales bacterium
ATGCCGTCCATGTAAGTGCAAACAGGTTCATGCGAAAACCTGCCACATGAAATGGCGCTGGCAACAATAGAACTAGACCATTTCACCAAGCCGGAAAGCCCGTCTTTCAGTGTTGACCGCAGGCACCGCTATAATTATAGGGTGAAGACCTACTAGTCCGTAAAGGCCCATCAATGCTTTGTCGGTGTTGACCGTAGCCGCGCACGGCTGCAATCTCGAAAGCCTTATTCCCGCATAGATTGAATTGCCGCCGATCCGCGTGACCCTAAAGCGGCATTCGTAAATGGCGTTCTTTTGCGCCCCGGGGGCTCGGCAGGGGAGAACTTCATCGCCGTCGCGATCCTGGCCACGCGCCACACCGTCGAAAAATGTGCTGTTGCCTTGCGACAACGGCTCTTATGCTACGGCATCAACTATACGCCGACTGGCCCCGGCCCCGCGCCCGTCGGCGGCGGTAAGACGTATTTTTGTGCTGCCGGTGGCTGCACATTGATTGTAATACAAATACAAAGGACATTGGTTTATGCCGAAGTTGCAAGAACACATGGAAGCGGAAGTCGAGATTCCGTTTCAGGATTTTCATTTGAATGGCGAGTTGAACATTCCTCAGAATGCTTCCGGAGTTGTGCTGTTCGCGCACGGTAGCGGGAGCAGCCGGCACAGTCCCAGAAATCAATTCGTCGCCCGAACATTGCGCGAACATGGAGTGGGAACGCTTCTCTTTGACTTGCTGACGGAAGATGAGGAGCAGGAGGACCGTTTCACGGGCCATCTGCGATTCGACATCAATCTTCTTGCCGAACGCTTGCTTGGCGCCACTCGCTGGTATCATGAGAAAGAGCCAGACATGTCCATCGGTTATTTTGGCTCGAGCACTGGGGGCGGAGCTGCGCTCGTCGCAAATGCGCAGTCGGATATTCCTGTTCATGCGGTTGTATCGCGCGGCGGCCGGCCAGACCTCGCCGATCCTGCTTTGCCCAAAGTCAAAGCTCCCACACTGCTTATTGTCGGAGGCGATGATACGGCGGTGATTGAGATGAACCGGGACGCTCTCGCAAAAATGAAGTGCCCGAAAGAACTGCGCCTAATTCCAGGAGCGCCGCACCTGTTTGAAGAGCCCGGCACATTGGAACAGGTCGTTGAAATGGCTGCTGAGTGGTTCGAACTGCATTTCAAAGCAGCGTAGCCACCAAAAGGAGCATGGGCGTTTCATTCGAAGAGGAGTGATCTCGACTGCCAAGACACCGTCCGAGTTATGAAAATGACACGCGCTGTTGTGTTGGCATCGTGCTGAAAATGTATGCACGAAGGGCCTTGGGTGGCTTGGGATTTGGTGTAAGTCCTTGATTATCAATGGAGCCAATGGCCGGGATTGAACCGGCGACCGACGGTTTACGAAACCGTTGCTCTACCACTGAGCTACATTGGCGCCCACGGGGCCATTATTATCGCCCGAAATCGGCTTGTCGCAAGTCAATTCGCAGTGTCGAATTGGGCCATGGCTTCACAAACGCAGGCTGCAGTCACACGTCGGCAGTTTGTCGGCTCGCTAACAGTCACCGCTTCTGTTCTCGCCTCTCCACGCATGATCTTCGGGGCGGACGCTAAAAAATATCGTGCCGCCATCATCGGTCACACAAAGCACGGCGACTATGGGCACGGGCTGGACGTGCTCTTTAATGGGCGCGAGAACATCGAGGTGGTCGCGGTCGCGGATCCGGACGCGGACGGGCGCGCCAAAGCAAAGGAGCGTTGCCGCGCGCTGCGCGATTACGCCGATTACCGGGAATTGGTCGCCAAGGAACGACCGCAATTGGTCAGTGTGGCGATGCGCTGGACGGATCGGCATCACGCGATTTGCAAAGCGGCTCTGGAAGCCGGCGCGCACATCTTCGTGGAGAAGCCATTCACGACGACTCTCGCCGAAGCCGACGATCTGCTGGCGATCGCGAAATCGAAGCGCTTGAAGATCGCGGTTGCTCATCAGATGCGCCTTGCGCCGGCAATTCAGTTGCTCAAGCAAAGGCTCAGTGAGGGGCTGATCGGCGACCTCCTGCAAATTCGCGCACACGGGAAACAGGATGCCCGTGCAGGGGGCGAGGACATGCTCGTGCTGGGCACTCATCTGTTTGATTTGATGCGTTTGCTGGCGGGCGATCCCGCATGGTGCACGGCCCAAATCCGTCACCAGGGGCGCGAAGCCACGCGGGCCGATGCTCGGAAAGCCGCCGAGAATATCGGCCCGATCTTAGGCGACGAAATCGAGGCGCAGTTTGCGTTTCCAAACGGCGTACACGGCTCGTTCACAAGCCGCGGACGGAATCGCCAAACGGCTGGCCATTGGGGAATCGAGATCGCCGGCAGTAGCGGCGCGTTGCGAATTCTGGCGGACATCGTGCCGCGCATTTTCGTTCGGCGCGGGGTCGAATGGTCTGACGCGGGTGGCAAAACGGAATGGGAACGGTTCCAAGTTCCCACGCCGGGGAAAGACGGCACGGGCGCTGCCAACGCCCGGCTGGTGGATGATTGGCTCGGTGCAATCGAGTCGGATCGCGAGCCAACCTGTAGCGGTGAAGCTGGAATGAAAGCGATTGAAATGGTGATGGCGGTGTATCAGGCAGGCCTGATTGGAGCGCGTGTCTCTCTTCCACTGAAAGACCGTCGGCATCCGCTCCAGACTGACGTTGCACTCTAGCCGGAGCGGTTGAAGCTGTGGCAGCTTATTGCCATTGAATATGGAAACGAGAGCCATGCAGAACGCGCTCACAACGATTGTCTTCATCACGACTCAATACGCCGTGACCAAAAGCAATCTTGCAAGAGTTCAAATTTAATGCGCGCCCGGCACAAGCGATCGCTTGGCCCTGGAACTGCCATCCCGGTTCACGACGCTCGGCCCGTGTACTGCATCAATAGCCGTGCCCGGGAATGCTGCACATGGGTTTGGCTGCCCCGGCGCGCAAATCGTACGTGCCCCCAGCGGGACAGGCGGGTTTTGCAGTGATAAATTTATCTTCGCCAAACAGATCTTCGTCCGTTGGCGTGTCCGCTTCCGTCTTTCGCTCGGCGCCCATCCACTGGACCTTGGCGCTCTCGATGTTTTTCAAGTTGATGATGCAGGCATTGCGGCGGGAGATTGCGAGGGATTTCTGGAAGCTCGGAACGGCCATCGCCGCGAGCACGCCAATGATGGTGACGACGATCATGATTTCGAGCAATGTGAAGGCAGACTTCTTGCATGATTGTGAATTCATAAGCACCTTTCTTCGCGCCCCGTTTTCCTCGGGGGCACTCACGGTTAAACACCGCGGTTGGGCAAAGTTGCAACGCGGCGACTCCCTTTCGGTTTGAGGCTCCACGTTATGAGAACGACGAGGGCGATCAGGCCGAGGCCGATAGCGTTCTCGGTAAGGCTGGGAGGAAAGACAAGGATATATCCGGCGTCTTTGACGAGCGCTGCGAAGCTGGAGACGCAGAACGGCATGAGATAAAGTCGAAAGATCTGCCATCGGTCGAGATCAGTCGTCCCGCGGCTGGAGGTGCGCGTGCTGATCAGCAAGGCGGTGCCGATGATGGCGCTGAGGCCGACGGAGGTTAACCACAAGCGGGGACGAGGATCGAAATGGTGGGCGACATTGACGAAGTACCAGATGGCATAACACCACAGCACGAGGCGTCCTGCGGTTAGGGAGGAAAGATAAGCAAGCAAGTTCTTCATGACAAAGGCGCACGACACTGAAACACAGAGTTTGGATGGTCAAAAGCCGAAACTGGCTTGCAATCAGACGGTCGGCTCAGCATCGTTTTGGCATGGGTTTGCCAACCGATTCGGTCACCTTGACACCTGCCCAGGTCGAAGAGATCAACAAGCATCTCTCCGCGATGCGGCATGACATCAACGGTGACCTCGCATTGATCGTCGCCGCAACCGAACTGATCAAGCTGAACCCCGAATTGATTCCCCGGATGCTCAATACCTTGATGGAGCAACCGCCAAAGATACGCGAGCGCGCGGACAAGTTTTCCATGGAGCTGGAGAAGATGCTGGGCATTTCCCGGCCATAAGCCACGCGGCAAGGCGTCTTTGAACAGGGTGTGACTTAGTCTTGTCTAATTGCTGCTTCATCGACCCCGGATTTTAGCCGTTTCTGCGGTTGATGGATGGCCGGAACAATGCTATGATGGGTTTTCCGATGAGAAAGCTGACCAAATTTGCCGGTGTGGCGTTGCTGGTGTCCGGCCTGGCCAGCTTGTCCGCCACCGCCGGCGAACCGATCATCGGTCCCACCGACAAAGGGAAGTCATCACCTGCTGCCGAGATCAATAAGTCTGCCGCGCGCGATCTGTTCAATCTGAGGGAGAAAGCCCCCGGACCGTCCCCCCTGGACGTGCTTAACGTGCATGTGACGATTCCGCGCAAGCCGCTTGATGGGCGGGAGGAAAAGCGGGAGCGCCTGCGCCGACTGGAAAAGGAGAACTGGATGGTCGTGGGGCAGGGCGAGCTCCAGCAGGAAGAAGAAGATAAGAACTTCCTGGGCGTTCGCGACTATTCGCTGGATGACCTGGAAAAGGACGATGCGGGGAACCTGATGTTCCGCGACCTAAACAAGGACGACAATAAGCGCATGCCGGGGCAATTTCGGTCTTCCGTTGACGGCCGCCGCCAACTGGGACAGCGGCAGGTCAGCGGCCAGGAACGTCAGCGCACCGAAGACACCGATGTTCGCCTGCGCCAAGACCAGGAAAAAAACGCCCGCGTCGCGCCGCACATTGTCAGCGAACTGAATCTGGGGAACGCTTTCGACGCCAAGCCCAGCGGCGGAGACAGTCTGTCGCCCAAATTCAATAAATCCGATCTAACCTTGTACGAATTGCTCAATTCAGACAACACGCCGGACGCGGCTCGCGAGCAAGCACGGCGCGAAGAGTTTCGGAATTTCTTGAATAATCCAACCGCAGCGTCGCCGTTATCCGGCCCGTCGGATCCCATTAATTTTCGCGGTGATTTAACGCGCCAACCGGTCAACCCAACCACACCGCAGCCCTTCGGGGCAAACGCTGCGCCGGCAGCCACTCCCTTCGGATCAAGCCCGGGGCTGGCCCGTCCAAGCTCCTCCCCGTTTTCGCCCGGCGCGTCATCATTTGCGCCCGCGCGGCCCGCGACATTTGGCTCAGACTCGTTCCTGACGCCGCCAGAAACGGCGCGTTCGAAAGCTCCCCTGACGTTCGACCCTCCGAAACGGAAATTCTAGTTCGAGTTCGACGGGCTCTAGAAGTCGAAGCGCATTACTTCTACCGGTGCGCCTTGCTCAATCACCGTATTTGGCGGCACATCCACTAACCCATTCGCGTGCGCCAGCGAGACCAGGAGGTGCGACGCCTGCGCGCCAGTCAGATGCGCTCGCCCGGCGTTATCGACTCGCACGCGCATGAAATGGCGGCGACCGCCGCGATTTGTGAAAGCTTCGGCGGCGACGGCCGGATGCGAGGGCAGGCGCGTTTCGACAGCGCCTTGCCAGCGCAGAATCGCAGGCCGGACGAGCATCAAAGCCGTGACAAATGCCGAAACCGGGTTCCCGGGCAATCCGAAGAGAAATTTCCCCTCCCATTTTCCGAAGACGAATGGTTTGCCTGGCTTAATGGCCACGCGCCAGAAATCGAGATCGCCGCCCAGATTGGTGAAAGCTTCTTTCACAAAATCCAGTTCGCCCACCGATACGCCGCCCGTTGTGATCACCGCGTCAGACGTCTCAAGGGCGTGACGAAGGGCAGTGCGGGTTTCATCGAGATTGTCTGAGACTAATGGGAAGATCTTTGCAATCGCGCCATCTCGTTCCAGGAGTGATGCGAGGGCGGCGCGATTGCTTTCGTAGATCCGGCCGGGGCCTAATGGCGCGCCGGTTTCTTGAAGCTCGTCACCCGTCCCCAGCACCTCAACGACGGGGCGCCGGCAAACCGCGACCGCCTGCAGGCCCAAAGCGCCGAGCAACGCAACGGCTCCCGGCGCCAGCGGTTCGCCCATTCTGAGAACAACACTGCCTGACTTCACATCTTCGCCCTGAAGGCGGACGTTTTCCCAAGGTTTGCCAGGCTCCCGGAAAAGGATCTCGTCGCGTTCGGCGGTCACATCTTCTTGCATCACCACGGCGTCAGCTCCCGTCGGGAGAGGGGAACCGGTAAAGATGCGAGCGCACGTTCCGGGCTGAAGGGAGCCCCGTAGATCGGCTCCTGCCGGAATTCGGAGAGCAGGCCGGAGCGACATTGGAGAGTCCTGGCTGGCGGATTTCGTGTCCTCAGCGCGCACGGCATAACCATCCACCGCGGAGTTGTCAAAAGGCGGCAAATCGATCGGCGCCACCACATCGGATGCAAGGAAGCGCCTTGCCGCAGCCGAGAGCAAAACCGTTTCGGCCGCCAGGGGCTGAATGGCAGCAAGAATTCGCTCGCGAGCCTCTTCGAGTTGCAGCATGCGCCAAGTGTGGATGAAACAATGCCCTACTGAAAACACTGAAACACTGCTCATTGCCTCCAGCAGGATTGCGTCCGCGTGACATCGCGTTAGGCTGGGCGCATGAGCGAACCGCTGAACGTGCTCGCGGTCGTGGGGAGCCTGAATAAGGTTTCTTCGACCCGTTTTGTCGTTAACGTGGTGGCGCGGCAACTTCGCGACGCCGGAGCGCATGTGGACGTCCTTGATCTCCTGGGGGAACCGCTGGCGTTATTCAATCCCGAGACTTTTCAAGCGGTAAATGGATTCCCCGAGTTAAAGGCGCGAGTGGACCGGGCGGACGTTTTCGTCCTGGGCACCCCGGATTATCACGGCAGCATGAGCAGCACGATTAAGAATTTCCTTGATCACTTCTGGCACGAATTCGCGGGCAAGTTGTTCGCCACCATCGTCGCTTCCCACGAAAAGGGTCTCACGGTTACAGATCAGCTTCGCACGGTGGCGCGGCAATGTTACGCGTGGTCATTGCCCTACGGCGCCTCCTTCGCCGAGGGGATCGACGTGAAGGGAGAGGAAATCGTCAGCGATGCCCTGCGAAGCCGCCTCGAAATGCTCGTGCGCGATGTGCGTATCTATGGCGAGGTAATTGCTCGCCAGCGGAAGGCCGACCTTGCCGGGAACGAACCGGGGTTTATGGCCCGCTGGCGCAAACAAAACATTCCTTGACAACAACACGAAAAAGGCTGCGAACGAGGCCCATCAACCATAGGCGCTGAAGGTCCGCAAGTTCCATTCGTCCAGCAACCCTTTGGGAATCTCCTTCAAGAATCGCGATTCCTGCCGAAGCGAATCGCCGCCCGGGCTGATGCGCAAGATCGGAAAGCTCAGATACAGCTCGTTGCGAGCGCGCGTGACTGCGACATAAAACAGCCGCCGCTCTTCCTCTTCTCCTTCGAGTGTTTGCGTGGAGCGCTCTGACGGAAAGAGCCCTTCGCAGAGCATGATCACGAACACCACGTCGAATTCGAGCCCCTTGGCCTGGTGCACGGTCGTCAAGCGCACCTGCTCGTCGTCCCGCGTGGCCGGCTTGTCTTCCTCCGCTTCGACGTTGCTCAAGAGGGACAACTGCGTCAGGAAATCGGCGGTGTTTTCAAACTGCGCGGCAAAATTCGCGAGCTGCTCCAGGTCCTCCAGCCGTGAGCGGTAGTTTGTGTAGTTCTCCTTCAAATAATCCTCGTAACCGGCTTCGAGCACGACGCGAATCATCCGGTCTGGATCAGTCCGCACTTCTTCGGGTTCCAGTTGTGAGATCGTGATCGCAAAATTGGTCCACGCGCGCGCCGCTTTCTTGGGAACCTGGTCGGCGCATGCCTGCAAGGCAGCGGCGAGCGGGGTGGACGCACTCCCGGCTGCAGCGGGCCCTGCCACTTTTGTGGTGAAAATCTTCCATAGCTTGTCGGCGCTTTTGGCGCCGATCCCGGGGAGGAGTTGTGCGAGCCGCTTGAACGCCATCTCATCCGCCGCATTCGTCACCAACTTTAAATAGGCCGCAACGTCCTTGAGATGGGCTTGCTCAAAGAAGCGGATTCCACTTGTGATACTGAACGGGATGTTACGCCGGGTCAGTTCCAGTTGGAGTTCCAGCGCGTGAAAATGCGAGCGGTATAGGACCGCCATCTCGCTCAGATCGACGCCCTCCTCGCGCAGTTCGAGCAGTCGCTGCGCCACGAACGCCGCCTGTTGCGCGCTGTCCTGGCACGCCACGAGCACGGGTTTCATTCCGGATTTGCGCTCGGGGGTCAGTTCCTTCGCGAACTGGTGCACGTTCGCCGTGATGGCTGCGTTGGCCACGGCGAGGATCTCCGGCGTACTGCGGTAATTGGTCTCGATCTTGAAGACGTGCGCCTTCAGATAACGCTTCGGAAACTCCAAAATATTCTGAAAGTTCGCGCCTCGCCACGAATAGATGCTCTGCGAATCGTCGCCCACGACCATCACATTTTGGTGCCGCGCGGCCAGCAGGTCGATCACCTCGCCCTGGATTTTGTTCGTGTCCTGGTACTCGTCCACAAGGATGAACTGGAACTTGCGCTGATACCTCTCGCGGAGTTCGGCATTCTTCTCCAGCAATTCCAGCCACAACACGAGCAGGTCGTCGAAATCCATCACATTGGCGGCTCGTTTCCGTTCCTGAAACTTGCGTTCGAGCTTCACGATCTCGCCGGTCAAGGTCGCAAAATGCGAATACTGCCGGGCGATGATTTCCGGCAGCGGCTTGCGCGTGTTGACCACCAGTGAAAACAGCTCCTGCAACACGTCGGCCTTGGGAAACCGCGTCGCCGTGGTGTCGGCTTCTGTTTCGCCGATGCACGCCTTGACAAGGTCCCGCGCATCCTCCCGGTCGAGAATCGTAAAGTTTGGCCTGTAGCCCGCCTCGGCGGCATGACGCCGCAACAGCCGATGGCCGATGGCATGGAAGGTGCCGCCCCACAGTTCAGGCACTTCGTTGCCCAGCAGATCCGACACGCGGCGCATCATTTCGCGTGCCGCTTTGTTGGTAAAGGTCAGGAGCAGGATCCGGTCGGGCGGAATGCCCTGTTCGAGCAAAAAGGCCACCCGGTAGATGAGGGTGCGCGTTTTCCCGGCGCCGGCGCCGGCGAGCACCAGCGCGGGTCCGGGCGGGGCGGTGACGGCGGCGAGCTGCTGCGGGTTCAGCTCTTTAGAGTAATCGATCTGGAGATTGACCGCGGGGCGAAACGGTTGCAGCACATACTCGCGCGACATCGACTCACTTTTTCTTCAGCTTCTCCTGCAAGCGATCCAGATTGCGCTGAATTGCCGCCAGATACGGATTGGGGCCATCCGGGTATGGCTCATTCAGAAACTTATAGAGCCGCCCGAAATCATCATTGATCCGCGGCCACACATAATTGCTCCAAAATGCCGGCGTCTTTCGCATCAGATCCTCCGCGTCCGTGTAACGGTTCAAACGCGCCCCCTGCTCATCATACCGCGCCGCCTCCGCGAATTCCAGATAGAGCACGGGCAATTTGTCCACGTAATCCCGCGCCGCCATTTGCCCCAGCAGATCCCCGGTTCCGAGCGCAAACCCGAGAGTTTGCTCGATTTCGCTCTGGAACGGTATCGACCGCAAATCGACGTTTACGCCGGTGCAACGAATCATGTTTTGCACGATCTGCAACTCGGCTTCGGAGTATCCCTGCGGGGCCAGAAACTCCCGCGCAAAAACGACACTGCGGTTGACATGAATGGGTGTGTACTTTGCGCCGGTGCCGCCGCTGTCGGTGCGCTTCTTCAAATAACCGGTGTCATGAAACAGAATCGCCAGCAGACAGAGCTCGAACATCTTGCGCGGTATTTCCGGCTTCGCCTTTGCCGCGTGACGCCCGTTCAGCAGCCGGGCCAGACAAAGCGTGCCCTGCAGCGTGTGCTCAAAATCATGATACCGGGCGTCGATAGGCTGATAATCGCCATACTGTCCTGAAAAACAGTTGCCTACCCACTCAAACGCCCGCGGCACGAACGCCCGCGCCCCGTCGGGGTACATTCGCACGTAGATGGAATACACATGCTTCTCCACTTCGCTTGGGATGCGGGTGTCGATTTGAGGTTGCATCCGGCGCACCATAACGGATTCCCATCGGATTGCACGACTTTTGTGACCGCCTTCGACAACCAAGGCAACCAATGAGACCGACAAACGATTTTATTGCTTCGCGACCCCGAGTTCGGAGAGGTAGCGAACGAGATCGCGGAATTCGGCCCGCGTCAGCGTGTTGACGAGGCCCTCGGGCATGACGGAGCCGATAACTTGTTTTTCCTTGAGATCCTCGCGCCGGAGGCGGATTTCACGATTCTGAGTCACATCCTGCAATGCGATTTCGGCGGGTGCTTCGCGCAGGACAAGTCCCTGATATTCGTCGCCGTTGCGAGTCGTAATGGCGACGGACGAATAGCCTTCTTTGACTTCCTTTTGGGGATCGAGGATGGCGCCGACGATGAAGTCAAGGGGCTGGGCGGTCCCCAGCGCGCCGAGGTCTGGACCTATGGTGCCCCCCTGTCCTCTAACGGCATGGCAGGCGACGCAACCCAGTTCAGGCTTGCGATAAACGGCTTCGCCGCGGCGAGCATCGCCCGCAGCGCGGATTTCGGACAGGAATTCGCCCATGGCGGAGGGGTCAATTTTCAGAGTGTCGGCAGCAAGGCCGGCAGAGTCGGTGAGCAAGCGCATGAGTTCGGGGTGGCGTTTGCCGCGGGAGTTCATGACCTCGATTCCGAGTTGCGCAGCATCTCGTGAGGGCTTTGTTGCGGCCATGGCTTGAGCGAGGGCGGTGGCGCCACCCTCGCGACCGAGGAAGGCGGCAAAGATTTCGCCGGCTCTTTCCGCACTCGCGGTCAAGGCTTGCGCGGCGAATCGGGCGGCTGATTTGAGGTCGGTGTTGCACAGCGCAACGACGGCTGCGGCGCGGACGGCTGGATCGTCGCCCGCGGCGAGCTTCGCGAGGTCTGCGCGCGAGGATTCATCAGCAAAAGCGCCGAGGCTCTCAATCGCCGAGAATCGCAACGGAGGTTCAGCCTTTGAGTCAAGGGCGCTGGCGCGGACCTGCGAACGGAGCGACTCGACTTTCCAGATGCCCGCCAGGCGCATCGCTTCGTTACGCACGCCAGGTTTTTGGGCAGACAAGAGGGGGCGGAGCAGGGCTTCAAGGTCGCCGCGCGGGCGGAGTTTGCGGCTGCGCGTGACGCTTGTGAACGCCGGCAGAATGGTTTCTTGCAACGCAGCATCCTTGAGCGAGAGCGCGGCGGCGAAGTCGTCGGCGTTGCCGGCGTCGGCCAGAAGCCTCCAATAGGTTTCGCGGGCGACCGAATCCGGAGTCGGCGAACGGAGCAGTTGGCGCACAGCTTCAATCGTATCGGCCGTGCCATCGGCGCGCACCAGCCAGCCGAGCCGGGATTCCCGGTTACCGAAACTCAATTTTCCTTCGCGAAACGGCGCGCGCCACAGCGGCTTGAGCGAGAAAACGGCCTGCCGAAGCGCGTAGTCAAGGAAGCGGTCGGTCGGGTAATCGCCGGCGATCAGGGTCACCTCAATTGTTTCGGCGGAGCGGACGTAAGTCGAAGCGACAATTGCCTGGAGCCGGACGCGGGGATTTTCGTCCGCGACGAGCGGGCGCAGAAGAGCGAGTGGGTCAGGCAACCGGTCGGCCCAAAGGCCGATCACGGCCGCGGCGTAAGCGCGCGCGCCGAGATCGCGAGCGCGAATAAGGCGGGCGAGGAGATCGGGCGCAACCAATTCATGCGACTGATAGACGCCGAGGGCTTCCTTGAGGGCGTGGTCGGAAAGGCCGGGTGTGGTTGTATATTTGTTCAGCACTGGGCTGAGGGTTTCCGTGGGCTGGTCGGCGAGAACGCGCCTGGCGAAATGCCGTGTCCAGCGGTCGGGGGAGTCAAGGAAATTCAGCAGGTCTGCGGTCGAAGCGTCGGCGAAAGCGGGCGGTCTTGTCAGTGGGCGGCCTTTGGCGGTGACGCGCCAGATGCGGCCATGGCTTTTGTCGCGGTCGGGATGGCGAAAGCTGGCCTGATAGTGGCCGATGATAGGG
>JAKEEH010000089.1 GCA_022616725.1 Limisphaerales bacterium
ACCTGCCGCCCGAAGGCCCCGGCACGCCGCAGGCCGACCTCTACAGCCTGGGCAAAGTCCTCTACGAAATGAGCACCGGCCGCGACCGCAAGGACTATCCCCTGTTGCCGCAGGACTGGGACGCGCTCGACCCGGCCGAGCAGGCGCAATTGCTCGAACTGAACGAAGTGCTGGTGAAAGTGTGCGAAGCCGATCCACGCCGCCGTTACCAAAGTGCGGGTGAACTTCGCAGGGATTTGGAGCTACTCCAACGCGGCCAATCGGTGAGGCACCAACGCGCCGCAAAGCGGCGGTTTGCGCTCGCGAAGAAGTTTTCAATCTCTGCCGTCGCGCTCACGTTGCTAGCGGGTGGAGCATGGAAGTTATTCTACTCGGTTAGCCCGCGTGGAGAGTTGCGCACCACCGGTCTAATCAACGCCGCCGATCAGCGATTGCTCAAGGAACGGGGTACATTGAATCCGCAAGCATACGAGCTGTATGAAAAAGCGCGCGCTTACGCTGAGCGGGATACGCGGGAAGGATTCAACCAGGCGGTGCATTACTTCAACCAGTCGCTCCGTGCCGATCCGAACAATGCGCTCGCCTACACGCAACTGGCCAACATCTACCGCCGTGCCGCGGATTGGTATCTTCCGCCGAAACACGCGATGGAGGAAGCGAAGCGCAACGCTCATAAGGCTGTGACGTTGAACGGCGCTTCGCCTGCCGCACACCAAGCCCTCGCCTGGGTCAGGCTGCTTTACGACTGGGACTGGCTGGGCGCTTCGAACTCGGCGTGGCGCACCATCGAACTCTCTCCCAACACTGCTTCGTGCCACGCTCTCTACGCCACTTGCCTCCAAGAGCTCGGGCATCCTGACGCCGCCTTGGCGGAGAAGCTCAAAGCAATGCAACTGGCGCCTGATTCGATTGGCGTGAATATCGACCTAGCATGGGGTTTTTACCATCGCCGGGAATACACGCGAGCGTTGGAAGCCTGCCGGAAAGTGCTGCGGGCGAATTCCAACAATATCGCGGCACTTTTTCTAATGGGGCGATCCCTTAAGGAATTAGGTCGTTACGATGAGGCCGTCGCGTCCTTTGAGGACGCCCGATCGATTGAGGACAGCCCGGACCTGATTGGATGGATGGGGCACACCTTGGCTCTGATGGGGCATCGGGAGGACGCGCTCAACTTGCTTGCCGATCTGGAGGCGTTGTCGAAGAAAGCGGGATACGTCTCCGCGTACTGGAAGGCGATCATCCATGCGGGGCTGGGCACACGGCGACAGGCCATAGATTGCCTGCGCCTGGCACTCGCGGATCGCTCGCAGAACATTCTCGAAATCCGAAAAGACCAGGTCTGGGACAGCTTTCGTTCCGACCCTGATTTCGTAGTCCTGGTCCAAGCACTGGAGAGCGAGGTTCGGCGTTCAAGGTAACTGGACGCGCGCTCGGTAAAACCGCTGTTGTGAATTGGGCGCGTCCGCATCGGTAAAGGCAATCGTTCGTGACAGGTTCGTGACGACCGCCAGCACCGACCAATGAGCGAGGTTGGTCGAGGCTTCGATGGCATAGATAAGATTTTGACAGCCGCTGAGCAGCAATTGGAAGCCACCGTTTGTGAGTCCTGCCACCCGCAACCGCGGTGGCTCAGTAATGGTCAGCGCTTGACGGGGCGCTACGCTAAGAATCTCCTGTATTATTCCCGACGGCCATTCGACGCGCACGAGATCGACAATGGTCGCGTCGCCGAGCCCAAACGTGAGGTCGAGACTGTTCTGGCTGACGTAGCCGGACCCACCGGAAACCTCACGCATCTGCCACCGTGCCGCACCGGCGATGATTGCTTTGACCCTGACCTTGGCGCCGATTGCTGAGCGGTTGGACGCCGCGCCGACACACTTGACTTTCAGCCACGCATTGCTGTTGCCATTGTTTCGGTAGAGGAAGTTGGCTCCGTTCCGACTTTGGCTCAGATTAGCAACAAAGAGGTCAGGAAAACCATCGTTATCGTAGTCACTCCAGGCGCATCCAAGGGATGCGCCGCCGTGATTGACCACCGGCCCCGTTGTGACCTTCGTGAAAGTTCCGTCGCCGTTGTTGCGGTAAAGGAAGTTGTTCGCACCCACGCCATTTAATCCGAAATTGCTGACGAACAGATCGAGAAAGCCGTCGTTGTCGTAGTCGGCCCAAGCGCAACTCTCGGATGTGCCCGGGTCAGTCACGACAATTCCAGAGGTGATGCGACTAAAAGTCCCATTACCGTTATTCCGGTACAAGAAGTTGCCTTGAAAGCCCACTCCACCGCCATTGGCAGTGAAAAGGTCAAGATCTCCGTCATTGTCATAGTCGCCCCAAGCGCATCCATGCGACCGGCCATTCTCGTTGGCGATGCTCCCGACGATGTTTGTCGTGGTGGCGATGAACGAGCCTTGGCCCTCGTTTCGGTAGAGCCGGTTTGCGCTGTCGCTCGCGTTGTCACAGATGAAGAAGTCCAGATCTCCGTCGTTGTCGTAATCGCCCCACGCACAGCCGAACAGCCCACCGATGTTGACCACGATGGGATCGTTCGTGACGTTCCCGAACGTGCCGTCGGCTTGATTTCGATAGAAGAAGTTCCGCTGGAAATTCTGATTCACCACATACAAGTCGATGTAACCATCGTTGTCAGCGTCGCCCCAGGCGGCACTGGCAAACTGCCCAAGGAGCGCCACCGGATGCGCGTTGGTGATTTTCGTGAAGCTGCCATCGCCGTTGTTGCGATAGAGAAAATTGGGCCGCGGCTCGTAATTTGTGGCGAAAAGGTCAAGCGCGCCGTCATTGTCGAAGTCTCCCCAGACTCCGACACCGCCATTGGCACCTTCGGCAGCAACGATCCCATTCGTGACTCGAGTAAAGGTTCCGTCACGGTTGTTGTGATACAGGTAGTTCATCTGTCCGCAGCAATTGACCACGTAAAGGTCCAAGTAGCCGTCGCTGTCGTAGTCACCCCACGAGGCGCCAAAGGAACTGCCGCGGTCGGTCCCCACGGGACCAGAGATGACCTTCGTGAACTGCGCAGGGCGCACTGTGAGGGTAGCCACTGTGCTGGTGACAGAGCCGGCGACATTACTGACGTTGACCGTGTAATTCCCCGCGTCAACTGGTTGAACGTTCGTGAGCACCAGGCTGGCGTTTGTCTTGCCCGCGAGGACCAATTCGTTGAAACGCCACTGGTGGTTGAATGGAGTCGTCCCAGTCGTGGTGACCCTAAAGGAGGCTGTGCCGCCGACCTCCACGGTTTGGCTGGTGGG
Source organism: Limisphaerales bacterium (assembly GCA_022616725.1). Lineage (GTDB taxonomy): Bacteria > Verrucomicrobiota > Verrucomicrobiia > Limisphaerales > JAKEEH01 > JAKEEH01. The sequence goes on from JAKEEH010000089.1 coordinate 3,276, forward strand.
CTGCGTCGTAATGCTCGGCGGCCCAAGCACGGTGAGCGTGGCCAGCGTGCTGGTCGCCGACAATCCGCCCGCATCCGTGACCACGACACCAAACCGGCGGCTGGTTGGCTGCACGTTGGTCAACAGCAGCGTGGCTTCGGCGCTCCACGGAACGTTTGTGAACACCGTCGCGCTCGCGTGCGAGCGCCATTGGTAGCTCAACGGCGGCACGCCAGTGGCGCCGACGGTGAATATGGCAGTCGTTCCCGCGATGTTCGTCTGATTCTGCGGCTGATTGGTGATGACGGGCTGGGCCAAAACCGTCTTGTACATCACGAGTCCGTACGCCAGGACGGTGAAGATCAGATGTTTGGTTTTCCTGTTCATAGGCTGAATCATTTTGCTTCGTTGAACCCAGCGGTTGACGACGGAGGACGGGCAGCGGTTGAGGGTTGAGAGTTGAGAGACTGAACAAGTGAGCCTCGTGACCTCGGCTGCTACGGATTTGATGGCCATGTTTGGTTCAGTCATTGAGAGGGAATCCCCGGAGGCGCCGGTTTCTTTCAAACAAAATGAAAACAGTTTGAAAGAAATCGGGACGGCGGCGGGATTGCATTGGCAACAGCCCCCGTTAAATGGGTTAAATCGTTGAATCGTTAAATGGGAACCGATGACCGACGACGTTAACGAATTCCTGCCCACGCGACACAGTTGGTGTCCGAGTTGAGAATCGCTTGGCCTCGCCCGCGTCAGTTCTATGGTGAAAGTCTCTAGGGATTCGTAGTTCGTATCCTGCAGCAGGCGAATGTAGATTCCCCAAAGAATATTAACTGCCCTCGCCGAGAGCATGAACCCTTGGAAAAAGACCTTCAATAACCGTCGCTGAATCAAAGCTTCCGTCCAACGAGCCGTCAGGATTCAGTCGCGCAATCCCGCCCAAGTTCCCGCTCGGTCTTCCTCCGACAACCAGTTTACCGTCTTCTTGCCGTGCGACGGTCAATACCCAGCCGCCGTCGAGGAAGGGATCATCGCGACTCCAAGGTTTGTCGTCCCAAATCGTAAGGACGGCGTTGCTTTGGCCAAGAACCCCGTCCAAAGCCGGGTTCCGCAATGTCAAGAGCAGTGTTTCATCGCCTTCAGCCAACCTGTCATCGAGGATCGAAAGGGTGAAGGTTTTCAGGGTTTCGGGGTACTCAAAGCCGAGTGTTCCATTCTGCGCGACATAATCCAGACCCGCCATGGCCGTGCCATTCGCTGTCGCGTAGTCCACCGTGCACACGTTGAACGGGTCGCCCCAAGTGATCTCCACGGTGACAGTTGCCACGCCGGAGATCTCACCCGCCGCGTACTGAGCGGACGCAAACTGGATGTGCGTTGGCTGAGCCGATGCCGCGATGACAGCCGACAACATGGCATGCCGCGATCAGGAGCGTTCGAAGATTTATGTTCATTTGCCGAAGAGTCTATCCGGCGGTTTTGTCAGGGCAGCAGTACGGCGCGGTAGAAACGGCCTGCCGCGTTCGTCGCGTGTGGGTCCGTCCAGATGTGCGGTGTGTTTGTTACGGAAATCGTCGCTACGGCCTCCCAAGCGTTGGTGGGGCGCAATTCGCTCGCCGCTTCAATTTGATATGCACCGCGAGGGCCAGAAATGGCCAAAGTTGGAAGGCGGTCGAAGCTGATCCCCAATTGAAGGACGGGATCGGATTGGAGAATTCTTCCGGGATCGCCCACGGCAACGAAAGAACCATTCCCGAAGGCGACACCTCCGAGGAACTGGAAGCCATGCAAACCCGGCGGCACGCGCGCCCGGGTCCATTCAATTCCGTCGAGGGAAACGTAGATGCCATACAGCCCTACAGCCACGAAAAATCCGTTGCCATAGGCAATGCCTTCGGCGCAGGTCCCGCTGTTCGTACGGGTGCTGCCAAATTGTGAACGATCCCAATGGACCGCGTCTGCCGAAGTAACGGCTTCTAAATAGCAGAACTGGTCGCCACCGCGACCCACTGCAACGAACCGTCCATTGCCGTACGTAATACCCCACAACGACCCCAGTGGCACAGGTTTTCCCCGGTCAATCCAGGTGATTCCGTTGCCCGATGTCAATATCGCGCCGGCAGCGCCGACCGCTACAAAGACGTCTTTGCCGAAAGTGACGTCGGAGAGACCGTAATAGTTGTGCGCTCCCAAAGGTTGGTTCGTCCAGGCAATCCCGTCTGAGGAGGTGAGAATCGCATCTACCAGCGAACCCGGATGGTACCAAAGGCCAGCGACCGTCACGAACACGCCGTTGCCAAAGGTGACCCCAGAGAGGTTCTGCGTCGTGCCGGAATCTTGAGCGACCCAACTCACAGCGTTGCTCGACGTGAGAATGGTTCCACAAAGGCCGACCGCTACCCACAAGCCGTTGGCGCAAGTGACGGCGAGCAGCAGGTTTGTGGTTCCTGAACTTTGAGGACTCCAAACTCTGCCGTCAGATGACGTCAGAATTGTGCCGAACTCACCCACCGCGACAAAGGAGCCATTGCCATAAGCGATCGCGGCGAGGCTGTTGGAAATCCCTGAATCCCGCTCGATCCAGCTAAAGGGGCCGTCATCGGCGAGAATGGTCAGCGCAGCGTTGCTCTGAATGCCCAAGGTGCCGTCAAAGGCTGGATTGGTGAGCGTGAGCAAGATCGTTTCGTCGCCTTCGGCCAAGCGGTCGTCCAGGATTGGAATGGTGAAGCTTTTGTTGGTCTCAGGCCATGCCAGCGTTCCGCTCTGCGGGCTGAAATCCGCGCCCGCTACGGCCGTTGCGTTGCTCGTGGAGTAATCGACGGTGTAGATTTCGAAGGGGTCGCCCCAGGTGATTTCCACCGTGACGACGGCCATGGCGCCCGTTTCGCTCACGCTGTAGTTTGCGGACGTGAACTGAATGATGGCTGGCTGGCTGAAGCCAGTGGCCAGAGCGGCCAAGAGCATCGCAGCGACGAGAAGGCCGTTTTTCGTTTTCACAAGCCGAATCGTATTGCTGTCATTGGATATAGCAGTTGAGGATTGATGCTTAAGTGTTGAGTGGTTGATGAAGTGAGCCTGGTCACCTCGGCTGCTACGGGTTCAATCGCCATGTTTGGTTCAGTCATCGAGAGGGAATCCCTCGAAAGCGCCGGTTTCTTTCAAAGAAAATGAAAAAAATTTGGGGAGGCCCGGAGCCCGTGGCTGATGAAAGGTTTGCCTTGAGCGTCTCCCGGCAGTAGAGTGTCGCCATGAGCGAGAATGCCATTCCAGTTGCCGAAGCAGCCCGTGACTTCCTACGGCTGCTTGAGCAGGTGGAAAGCCGCCGCGAACCGGCGACGCTGGTGCGCAATGGACATCCGGTGGCGAAACTCATCCCGTTCCCTGCCGCCGCCGGCACTTGCGAGGAACTGGCTGAACGCTGGGAAAGAATCCCAAGGCTGCCGCCCGCTGAAGCCGAAGAGTTCGCTGCCGACCTCGAACAAGCCCGTGCCAGTCTCCCGCCGCTCAAGGCTGCATGGGATTGATTCTGGACACGTCGCTTCTCATCGCGGATGAACGGGGCAAGTTCGATATGCCGGCATTCCTCCGCAGCTTTGGCACGGGGCAGCCGGCGATTGCCGCGATCACCGCCTCGGAGTTGCTTCACGGCGTCGAGCGGGCCGCGGACCCAAGACGGAAAAGCGCGTCGCCAGCAACACGTCGAGCAGGTGTTGGCAAGTGTGCTCATCCTGCCTTTCGATTTGGCGGAAGCCCGCTCACACGCCCGCATCTGGGCGGATTTGGAATCCCGTGGTTTGATGATCGGGCCTCATGATCTGCAAATCGCAGCCACGGCATTGGCGGCAACCCACGACCTCGCGACGCTCAACGTGCAAGAATTCCAGCGCATTCCCAGCTTGAAAGTGGCGGATGCTACATCGTTTCGGCGGGCTTGATCGACAGGGAGTAGGTGACACGTGAAGTCGAGGATTGCTTGCCAAGCTCGGGTGGTATCGCAAGGGCGGATGCGCCTCGGATCGGCAATGGCGCGACCTGCTCGGCGTGTTGAAGGTACAGGCCGGTGCGCTCGACCGGGCGTACCTGGCACATTGGGCCCCCGAGTTGGGCGTGGCCGACCTGCTGCAGCGCGCCTTGGATGAAGCGGGTTTGACCTGAGAATGGAAAAGTTTGAAAGAAAGCAGACCGAGCAAGGGATTACATCGCCAACGGCCCCACTAAATGGGTTAAATCGTTGAATTGAACCGTTAAATGGGAAGCCCTAATCGATGACGGACGAAGCGAACGAGTTCCTGGCCACCCGGCACAGTCTGCTGGCGCGACTGAAGGATTGGGAAGATCAGACCAGTTGGCGCGAGTTCTTCGACACGTATTGGAGGCTTATCTATGCCGTGGCGCTGAAAGCAGGTTTATCTGATGCGGAGGCGCAGGATGTGGTTCAGGAAACGGTGCTGACCGTCGCGAAGAAGGTGGCGGACTTCAAAGCGCAACCGGACGGTTCGTTCAAGGGCTGGCTGTTGCAAATTACCCGAAGGCGCATTGCGGACCAGTTCGGGAAACGGCAGAAGCTTGGAGTCCCGGCTTCAGCCGGTCCGGCGACGACCGTCGAGCGAGGCCGGCTGAAGCCGGGACTCCAAACTGAGGACAGCACACGGACCTCAACCATCGAGCGCGTGCCCGATCCGGCGAGTTTCGATCTGAACGCCTGTTGGGACGAGCAATGGCAGAAAGGCTTGCTGGAAGCGGCGACTGAGCGAGTGAAAAACCAGGTCAGCCCCAAGCAGTATCAGATGTTCGAGCTGTACGTGTTGCGCGAATGGCCCGTGAAGAAAGTCGCTGAGACACTGGACGTGAGCGCCACGCAGGTTTATCTGGCGAAGCATCGGGTAGGACGCTTGCTGAAGAAAGAGGCGCAGCGGCTGGAGCGGCAAGGTAGATAACTACGTTCCGTCGGCGTTTGGACGGATGCTTCGATACACGAGGCGGACCCGGCGACGCGCTTTGGCGGAGGAACGGCCTGGCAGCCGTATACGGTGCTCTGTTCAACGCGAGCGAGTTCATTTATGTTTATTGAGTTATGAGCGCCGCCCTCTCCCATGCCGGTCGCTGGCTCCTCAGTCGGCGCGATTTTCTGCGCTGGGGCGGCACCGGCTTAAGCGGGATCGCGCTGGCGTCGCTGCTCGGCGAGCAAGGGCTGCTCGCGTCCGAGGACGGCCCAATCAGGCCAGTGATTGATCCTGCGCGTCCTTATGCGCCCCGCCCGCCGCACTTTACGCCAAAAGCGAAGCGGGTGTTGCTCATTTTCTGTTCCGGCGCGCTGAGCCACGTCGATACGTTCGATTACAAACCCGAGTTGTCCAAGCGGCACGACACGCCCATGCCGGGCAAAGGAAATTTCATCAGCTTCCAGGGCGAGAACGGCAACCTCATCAAGCCGCAGTGGGAGTTCACGCCGCGCGGACAATCCGGCAAGATGATCTCCGATCTCCTGCCGAACATCGCCGAAATGGCGGACGAGTTGTGTTTCATCCACTCCATGACCGCGAAGTCCAACACTCATGGCCCGGCGGAAAACCAGATGAGCACCGGCTTTATTCTGGACGGTTTCCCAGGCATCGGCTGTTGGGTCACCTACGCGCTCGGCTCGGAATGCCAGGATCTGCCGGCGTTTGTGGCCATTCCTGATCCGCGCGGCGTGCCGCAGGTGGGGTCAAACCATTGGAATTCGGCCTTCCTGCCCGCCGCCTTTCAAGGCACAGCTTTCAACGCCGAACGGCCTATTCCGCACCTGACGCGGCCGGCTTCCGTCAATCCAAGCGCCGATCTCGCCACGCGCGATTTCGTCCGGGTCCTCAATGAACGGCACTTGGCGCAACATCCCGGTGACAGCGACCTGGCCGCCCGCATTGCCAGTTATGAAATGGCTGCCCGCATGCAGCTTGCCGCTGCCGAAGTAGGCGACCTGTCAAAGGAAAGCGCCGCTACACTCGCGCTCTACGGCGCAGACGACACCAAAAACAAGACGAAGGCTGGCTTCGCCCGAAATTGCATTCTCGCCCGCCGCTTGCTCGAACGCGGCGTGCGCTTCGTGCAGTTATTCAACGGCGCTTACGCCATGGGCGAAGGTGTCGGCAATTGGGACGGGCATAAAAAGCTCGTCGAGCAATACGCCATTCACGGTCCGATCCTCGACCAGCCCGTGGCCGGCTTGATGCGAGACCTGAAAGTGCGCGGATTGCTTGACGAGACAGTCGTCGCATTTGTAACGGAATTTGGCCGCATGCCCACGTTCCAAAAAGGCGCGAGCGGCCGCGATCATAATCCGCACGGCTTCACGGTGTGGCTGGCCGGCGCAGGGGTGAAACGCGGGTTCAGCTACGGCGCGACGGATGAGTTCGGTTACAGCGCCACGGAAAACGTCAC
>JAKEEH010000490.1 GCA_022616725.1 Limisphaerales bacterium
GCGACGCGGCCCGCCACGCCCCGGACGGTCGCCGCCACCAGCGTGTTGGCATTGTTTTGGTGCACCCGGATGTCACTGAACGAGCTTTGGGCAAACTGGTTCGCGGCCAGCAAAAACCAGTTCGTGCCCCGATTAGTGGATTTCAGCAAGCCGGCGCCGGCGTAGTTCTCGTAAGCAAAATTGGCTTCGCCCGTCCCCGCGTAAATGATCTGCGGATTGCTCGGCGCAAACGTGATCGCGCCCATCGACAGCGACGCCTGGTTGTCCGTGCGCGCTTTCCAGGTCGTGCCGGCATTCCAGGTTTCCCAAATACCGCCTTGCGCCGCGCCGATCAACCAGTGATCGACGTCAACCGGGTCCACCGCTATCGCGGCGACCCGGCCGCTGTTGGGAACCGTGCCCACCATGATCGGATTCGGGCCAATGTTGAACCACTCGAACGGACCAAACGCAGCCTCGGCGGGTGCCTGGGCTTTGGACGCTTCGATCTGTTCCAGCGCCCGCAGCCTCGCGCCACGAGGAATCTCTTCCAGAGGGAACGCCCGCTGCCTGTGCGCGTCTCGCCAGCGTTCCTCGAACGGTTCCACGTTCCGGCGATCTGGATTAGATTTCGCGGCGGCTGATGGTGCGCCAGTTGCCAGGTTGCTGCTGAGGGATAAAAGAAGCCAGCCGAGAATCGACATGCCCCACGCTGATCCTAAGGTCTTCATAATCGTGATTCCTCTCTTTCGCGGGCGGATGAAGCAGCTTATATAGCCGGTGGGACTGCCATACACAAGCGAAATCCCGGCTTGCCGAGTCGCGAAATCGATGACGCCCGTGGAATTCATGGCAGTTCCGAACCGATGCCATCTGAGACCACAGCTTTCCAAGAACCAGCAGCGGCTGTTGCGACGGCGGACATTTTCTTTTCGAGCGTGGTGGGCCTGGCGCGCGAACACGGCTGCGTGTCCGACGAGCACTTTTGGACGGCAGGGCCACCGCCAGCAAAAAGTCAAGAGTTGCTGAAATCCTTAGGAAAGCTGGCGACCCTAACGGGAATCGAACCCGGTCTGAGCACTTCGTGAATTTTCGCGAACATTCATTTCGATGCGGTAAACATTCATGTTTTTTCACTTCGTGGATTTTCGCCTCGCGAAGCGAGATACACTTAATGCGAGGTTTTTCTGTCAGGAATTGTCAGGAAACCGGGGTCTTAATTCCTACCTCCACAGTTGTTGCATTTTATTAAGATGGCTATCGCCAGGGGGCGTGCGCGGAAAAATCGCAAGGCGTTCATCACTGGCAGGTCGACGATCGGTCCGGGGAGCGTCAACGGAATTCTATGCGATTGCGTCCAACTGGTCAGATCACTCGAGCCGCACACCCTGCCGCGCGAGTATCCAACTGGTTTCGGACCAGCGCTGCATACTGGCCCTCTTGCGCGAGTAACTCTTCGTGTGTGCCCTGCTCGACAATCGAACCTCGGTCCAGCACGAGGATCAGGTCGGCGTTCTCCACTGTGCTCAGCCGATGCGCGATGACGACTCGCGTGCAGCACAGCGCATCAAGATGCTGGTCAATCTGGTGCTCGGTGAGCACGTCCAAGTGACTCGTCGCCTCGTCCAGCAGAAGAAGCGCCGGCCGGTGCACCAGCGCACGGGCCAGAGACAGCCGCTGGCGTTGGCCGCCGGAAAAGCTCTGGCCACCCTCATCGACCCGCGTTTCGTAACCCATGGGCATACACATGACCTCCTCGTGAACGCAGGCCAGACGCGCGGCTTCGGTGACTTGCGCAAGCGGCATGGCGGGATCATTGAAGGCGATGTTCTGGCGAATCGAGCCGCTGAAAAGAAACGATTCCTGGAGCACGACGCCCCATTGGCTGCGGACGGTGCGGTAGTCCAGGTCTTGCAGCGGAACACCGTCGTAAAGTATTTCACCGCGCGCGGGTAGGTAAAGGCCGAGAAGCAATCTGGCCAACGTGCTCTTACCGGAGCCCGTTCGGCCGACCAGCGCCACCTTTTGCCCGGGTTCAATGGTCAGCGAAGTATTTCGAAGCGTCAAAGGAGCGTTCGGATCGTATCGAAAATCCACGTCGCACAGTTCGACGCGCCCCGCTAGCCGCGGCGCCGGTTCCACCGAAAACGTGTTTTGCTCGGGCTGCGCCTGCACGACGTCCATGATCCGTTCCAGGTGTGCGCCGACCAGTTGCAGATGCTGTCCACTGGAGACCAGCGAAGCCAGAGGACGCAAGAATGCAATTGCCAGAGCATTGAATGCCAGCATGGTGCCGAGACTCATCTGGCCGCTGAGCACCTGCTGCGCGCCGAGCCACAGCAACGCCAAGGGTGAGAGCGTGTGGAAAGTCATCATAGCCGTGTCCAAGAGCGCGGAAACGTGACTCCGTTTCAGCGACGTGTTCTGATGCTTGAAAAACAAGTTGGCCCAATGGTCGAGCACGCGCTCCTCGGCGCCGCAGGCCTTAACGGTCGCGATGCCCGTCAATGCTTCGACCAGATAACTCTGGGATGCGGATTGCGCGGCCAGATCTCGTTCCACTAACTGGCGCACGCGCCGGGTCGTCGCCAGGAGGATTGTGACCTGACTGAGGCCAAGCCCTAAGACGAGCAACCCAAATGTTGGTGCGAACACGAGCAGCAACGCCAGGTACATGAGTACGAATGATGCGTCGAGCGCCGCGGAGACGGATTGGTTGGCGAGCACTTCGCGGATCATCGAGTTGCTGGCGAGCCGCATGAGCAGGTCCCCGCTGGTCCGTAGTTGGAAGAATCGAAAGGGCAGCGAAAGCAAATGTTCGAAGAAGCCGAGCATCAAGCGAGAATCAAGCCGCGCTTCGAGATGGATCAGCAGTGCCGACCGCAGATAGGCCATCACCGACTGCATCAACACCGCGAGGCCAATTCCCAAGCCGAGAATCATCATCGCGTTGGCGACTCGATACGGCAAAACTTGATCAACGATGGTTTTTGTTAAAACCGGCAGAACCAAGCCAATCAGTTGCAAGAGCAGCGAGGCGGTGAGCACCTGAACCAACAAGCCGGTCATGCCCCGTGTCCGAAAGGAAGCCAGCAAATAATGGCGCAACGACAAGCGATTTGCCGGAGCTTGACGAGTTTCGAAATGAGCACCAGGCTCGAACGTGAGCACCACACCAGTAAGGCCGGCTTCAAATTCTTTCGCAGTCAAGTGCCGGCGTCCGACCCCAGGGTCCACAATCTCGACGTGCGTTCGCGACCATCGCTCCACCACTACGAAGTGATTGAAATTCCAATGAATGATCGCGGGGAGCTTAAGATGGCAAAAGTCTTGCGGCTCCAAGGAAAATGCCTTGACTCGAAATCCCAGGCGGCGAGCCGCCTTGGCGATGGTTTCCGCGGTGACACCATCCCGGCCGACGCCGCATTGCTCCCGACACTCGGAAACGCGCACCTTTGGTCCGTGGTAGTTGGCGATCATGGCCAGGCACGCCGCGCCACATTCAACCGCCGAGAGCTGCGGCATCACCGGCACCCGTCGTCGCCGCAATGGATTAGCCAGCGCCTCCCATGTCCGGTTTATGAGAGCGAGCCTACTCATGGGTCAGCAACCGAATCGTGGAAAGCCAGACGAGAATCCCGCCGGCGACGAGGATTCCGAAAACGAGCCAAAGCGTTACGAAGGTTCTAGGCGAAACCAGTCGCGGCAGAACCGATTCCTCCTGGCTTCGCACGTACCGGCGCAAGGCTTCAGGCCGGAAGATGGATTGATCAGTCTCGTTCATGATTGTGTCGCGCCGCGTTCTTTGGCGATTCGCGGCGGTTCGAGCATGAGCACCGAGGGCACGCGCTTCGGATCAGCTAGTCGCAGCAGTCCATAGCCGATACCGGCCAGCCCGGTCATCAAGCCAGGAGTCTCCACACCTAGGGGTGTGCCGCATCGCCAGCCATGTTCTTCGATGTCATCGAGTATGGCTGCCGCCAGATCATCGACGTGAGCCGCGAGATGTAGGTCTGGAAGAAGTTGATTTGCCATGAACAGCAATTCCAGATTGCCAAGATCGCCGTGGCACAAAGAGTGATTAAACCCAAAGCCCTCGGAAATAGTGGTCTGCACTGCGGTATCAATCTCAGTGCGAGTCGTCGTATCATGCGAATATTGGAGCCAGCGTAGGCGCGCCAACCCGATGCCGGGGGCGCCATGACACCACGCCGCCATAAAACGAGCGGCCTTGCCGTCGCTGGCGGAATTCTCATCGGTCCTTAAATCGGGCCAGTTGCCTCTCTCAGCAGAGAAGAGGCTTCGCTCGTACGCGATGGCCGCCATTGCCGCGCTTTGAAAGCGATCTTGGCCGGTTACGGCTGCCAGTTCGAGAAGCGCCCAAGCCATACCCGCCGCGCCATGCGAAAAACCAGCCAGCGGGCGCGGGTCCATCCGTGTGGCCCATCCGATGCCGTGCTCCATCGGTCGAGCTTGAGCAAGTAGACAGTCTCCGCATCGAATGGCTGCGTCCAACGTTCGGCCCGACGGTGCAATACGATGCAAAGTCAACAAACTCCCAATGCACCCCGCTGCCCCGGCGACAACGTCCAGCATATCATCCTTCTCGATCAGTGGTGGGAGCACTTCTACTATACGTCGCGCTTCGTCGATCAGCTCCGGTCGTTCCCACAATATGGCCAGATGTGTGAGAACGTAGATGTAGCCGCCCCACCCCGTGAACGCCCCGATCGAGCCTCTTGTGTCAGTCGCCTGCGCCAAGCGGTTGCGCACAGTGCGCAGGACAACTTGGGCCAGCCTTGTGTAGCGATCTTCGCCACTAACTATTCCAAGGTAGGCCAGGAAGAGGGCAATGCCTTGAAGGCCGTCGTAGAACTCGACACCTAACGGCCGCAAAAGCCAGTCTCGGGCTCGAAATTGAGCCAACCCAATCCAGGCAACATCGTCCTGGCCCACGACTGCGAGCTCCTCTAACCGGTCGCCTGCGGCGCCAGCGGCGGCCATGAGTCGCTGGGGGGCCGCTGGTTTTTGTGCTTTGGCGATCGGCTGCGCCATGTGGATGACACTATTTTTGCTCATTGCCAGGGTCCCGAGTGAAGCGCGGATATACCAGAGTTGTGCGATCAAATCTCGCTCTTCCAATTCTGCCAGTCGACGCCGAACGGAAGTGAGAGGCGGTTCATCGAGGAAATTCATCAGGCGCTCACGACCACTCGTCCATACATCCCGAGAGTCTGGTCTGGTAGTGAACATCGGGACGTCTCCCCTAAGCAGGTCGTCGCGTTCAGCCGGGATGATCTTTTCCAGAGCTGGTCGCTGTTCGATTTCGGCCCAGAGACGGTCGAAGAACCGTTCCCGGTCCAAACTATCGCGCAAGAAGTCAGGATGAAAACTCTCGAACAACATCACAGCATAGGTAAGAGTGGGTCGTGCGATGAAGCGGATCTCATCGCCTGCAAAAGATGCCAGTGGGCCATCGGCGGCGAGTAGCTCTTCACGATGTTTGACCAGCAGCCGGTAGGTGCGACTGAAACCGTCCACCACCGCCTGCGTGTATTCCACGGGATTCACTTCACCACCCCGGAGCCGCGGGCGATTGTCGGCGCCTGCCATTTCACCCCGACCTAGGCCGAGTCGCATTTCGTCGGTGCCGACCCCCTCCCATTTGGGCACTTCGAATGGTATGACCTGGCCTGCGGCTCCGCCGAGCCCACTTTGGTCAACGCCTCGGTGATCGGCATTGCTGTTACTGAATTGAGGCAATAAACCGGGTCGGAGAACCGAATGGCTGAGTGCTCTTAAAGCCAGCTTATCTGCCTGTGTTGTCCCGCCCTCGCCAACTCTGGGGTGGAATAGGGCTTCCAAGTCGAGCAAAATGGGATTCTCGCCCGCGGCAATGAGGTTTTCGCCGTGAAAATCAGCCGCATCCAGGGCATAAAGCAGTGCGAGATAACCGCCTTGACGTTCGTAAAAGCGATGCACCGCATCTTCGTCTGCACATTCTCCAGGAGTCAGGAATTCAGCCCACCCGTGACTGCCACAATCGAGGATCTTCAATGTCGGGAATGCACGAAAGGCTCCGTGCTCATTTACCCAGCGCAGGAGTTCTTGAAAATGCGCCTCGACGGCCAGTTGCCGCGGTTTGTAAACCACACGAAAGCCAGAACTGAATTCGGCAATCATGACAGATCGTCCTCCACGATGACTGTCTCCTTTGCCACCTTTCACTTGCACGAGCAGGCCCAGATTGCTTCCCGGCGCGAATGTGCTCCGAATCAACTCCCAATCGGTGCGCAGTCGTTGCAAGAACTCCAGAGTGGCATCAACCCACTGGTCAACTCGAAGGACGATCTGGTGTGCGAGAACCGGGTACTCATGTAAAATGGCCAAAGCTGCTTCGCGATCTTGTAGCTGTTCCAGGAAACTGCTGAATCTTTCTTCGCTGGTCTCGCCTTTCAGCCGACCCTGCAATCGAGCCACATTCAACTCCAGGGCGAGCGTTCGGCTTAGCATCGTGCTCAACTGATCGATGAGATTTGTCAGAAGGAGACCGTCGACTGTTTGCGGATCAAAAGGAGACCTTGCATCGGGATGCTCGAAGGATCCCAGTCTCTCACGGAGGCGTTCTCGTCCCCAGCAAATGACGGGTGCCACCGCATCTGAGAGGCCGAGAGACTCCGATTCAATTGAGTTCGCCTTGAGCTTGGTTATTGGGCGGGAAAACGCTCGCGTCAATTCCGCCAACCATATTGGAGGATTCGGCACACGATCACGAACCGCTTTAATCGGCTCAGCAAGAATGCGAAGGAGGTCGGCCTCACTCAGACCGTCAATGGCGAGGCGTTTGGCGAGCTGAGAGCCTGTGGCAAAAGGCGGTTGATTACGCCAGCGCTGCATCCGCTTCCCGGCGAGCTCGAGATCAATTCTTGCTGTTTCTTGCGAATGGCGTCCTCCTTGGCCACCCGCAAACCGCTCGCGCAGTGTAAGAGCTTGATACCATTGGTCAGATTCGAAGATGGTTTGACTCATAAGAACTCGGTGCATTGCGTTTGCGCCGCCCTTTTGCGACCCGTTCTCACACGGGTCGTAGGGAGATGGGCAAGCGACAGAGCCTCGCCCATCTCTGTGTCGGGCGATTTGTTCGATTTACCTCGTCTTGATGACGATGGGCTTGATGAAGCAGCAGCACGAACACGGAGTAGCGCAGTGCTCTCCGTAACCTGTTTTGGCTTCTGCACCGCCAGCCGCCGATCTCAACTGAATGTCAGTCAGTTCGATCGCGCCGGCCGGGTTGGCAGGCAACGCGGCACGCTCGGAGTCGCTCAGACTCAGGCGATACTCTTCGTCCTTCCACGTGCGGATGATTTTGTTGATGTTCATTACTGTGACCTTTCATTTGTTATTGGTTTGCTGTTTCAGTTCTCGTTTTGAGAACCGGACGCATCATTCGTGATTCGTCACCGTGGGATACCGGCCACATGAGAAAACCTTTCACGGAGCGAAGTGAATCCATGAAGAGTTGCGCGTATTGGCACCACCATGTGCCGCTGTTACCCGTTCGTGCCGTGTTCGATGAGAGATTTGATGGCGAGAGGGAATCCCGGTTTCTCTGCTCCACTTGTAGCCGTCAGCGACCAATACTGCGGCAAAGAGATTACTCGCAACCGAGCAATCAGGCGCGTGCGGGAGGCGGTGCTTCATTTCTCTGAGCAGGCCCACTGACAGCCACCCGTACTCTTGAACAGGAAGATCTTGCTGGCTTTGGCACCTGCAACGGCGCGAGCTATAGACAGTTAGTTGTGAAGGATACGCCCCGACGAGTCGTCTACGACCGAGGCAGGTGGCCGGCAGGCCGCCCGCCGTCGGGCGATGATCAACGTTTGATCGGCGGTTTACAAATGCCGTCCCTGGTATTTGGGCAACCCTCTATGCTGGTATGGCGAATGCGCTTAAGAAGAAACGCTTCACTTCTTTCCAAATACGAAGGTGCAAAAGACTGAACGCTTATCCGCCTCTGTTTGGGATGATGGGTGTTGTCTACTGTGCAGCACTAGCGTGGGCCATCGAACCCATGTTGGAGCGGAGCGCTAACTCCTGCGAAAGATATTTCACCAGCGAAGCTATCTGGGCTTCACTAAGCGGGCCACCTTCGGCTTGGGCGAAGCCGGGCATCATCGAACCTGGCTTTCCGTAAGCAATCCATTGACGCCAGAAACCTTCATCTCTGCCGTGCGCCAACGTACGCAGGTCGGGCACGGCGCTGGCGCGTTCCGGCGAATCATGGCAAATGCGGCACGCCGCCGCATACAACGGTCGGCCCGATTGGCCGACCGTCGGTTCCACATGGCACCGCGCGCAGTCGCCTTTGAACACCGCCTGGTGGTCCGCCGCGGCGAGTTGCTGATTGCGGCCCCGTTACTGGTCCGTCTCCTCGAGTGTCTCGCCCTTCGGAATGTGAACTTTGATCAGAAGCTGCTTGCGACCGTCACTGGTTTCCACGGTGACCCGCTTGGTTACCGTTCCCTCTTTGCCGCGCAGACTGAGACTGACATGGATAGGCACATTAGCGCCCGGCGCCAGCTCCCACGGCATTCCCGGCAATTTGGCCACGGTGCAGCCGCACGTGTTGTGGAGCTTCATAATCAGCACTGGTCCGCTTGAAGCGTTTGTCGCCCAGAAGACAAATTCCGCCTTTTGCTCTCCGGCAGCAACGGTGCGCTCCTGCGCGTTGTCGCTCCAGACCAGTGTCGGCGTGTCGAGAGACTCCGAAATGGCCGGCGGGGATCCGGGCAGGGTATTCGGGGAAGAATGAGCCGGCTGCGCGAAGGACAACAGCGTAGCGAGAAGAATCGGCGTCCCAACAAAGAGAGTTGTTCCAAAGTTTTTCATAAGCAATTTAGATAGGTTTCAGGTGTTTATCAGGCAGTTTCGTCCGTGGCCTGCTCCCCTTGCTGAAAGGGGGGAGCAGGCTTTGGAGCGGAGGTCAATTGGCGGTAGTGCAAAAGCAGCAGCAAAGGCCTGTAGCTTTGACCTTTATCCAGTAGGAATACCACGAGGAATACCCCCCCGACCCGTCCGGGCTGACATAATAGGTATATATGCGATCCACTTCTTTGTACGTCACCGTGCTCGCGTCCACGACGCCCCCGCCAGAATTAAGCTCTCCACAAGCTTGCTCGCAGCCCTCCTCCTCCTTCTTGGCGTCGCATTGCGTGCGAAGGTTATCCAGCGCGCTCTGCTTTGCCCTCGCCAGCGCCCTATCCTCGACGTCCTCGTGTTCCGGCTCTATCCCAATGGACCCCGCGGTAGTGCCGAAGCCGAACAACCTCAACAGCCCCCCACTGCTTTCGCCGGTAGACCAATAATCGTCGGTCGAGGAGGCGGTCCCTGCACCGGTCGCAATGATCTCGTCACAGTCTCGAAGTTCCCAATAATCAAGTTGCGCATAGGACGTGTTGCCTAGCGTCGCGATCAGGGCCACCAGGGCCAGTTTTGCAATTGTTTTCATACTTACTGTTCTTTCTTTGGTTTGTTTGTTTTTTTTTGGCCCCTTTACAAACCCAGGGTCTCGGACCGAGGGCCAGTGGCCATTTCAACTAGGGATACCGGCGAGGTCGAAAACCCTTTCACGGGCTCAGTAATTACTGATCACTGCCTCCGCGCGTCTCGGCGTCTCCGCGGCGAAATCAACCCGATTCAACGATTCAACCCTTTTAACGTTTCAACGGCGCAGCGCCGCTCCAACTCTTCAACCCATCACCCTGCAACTCTTCAACTCCGGCTTCCCCCATTTAACTCTTTTAACTTTTTTAACCATTTAACTGCTCAGCCCAATTCAACGATTCAAGGCTTTGTAAGGTTTTCTCCCCGCGCCGGTATCCCTTGATGAAGGCCGACGCCACGATGGCGCTGGCAAAAAACAAATCGCAAACAAACGCAAAGTACCAGACAATGAAAACGACACACCACATCACGACCAAAACTCTCCGCCGTCTCTCAAGGTGGCTATTGCATTGCAGCACTTCGCTTCGCGCTGCCAGCAACGGAGCACTAACAATGAACTCGAAACTGACCATCACCGGCCTCTTGAGCGTCACCTTGACTGCCGCGGCACTGGGCGAGACGAGCCCGTTCACACACGATTACCTGGACGATCTTCGTATGCCCTACACCTATTCGAATCCGGATCTGCCTGATTTCGATCAACGGCGGGTCTACTACGAGTCCGGAGACGAAGGCACTAATTATTGCTATCCGACCACGGGAATGAACTTGCTGGCATATCTGGCCAACAACGGCTGCCCCGGCCTGGTGGACGGCGCTCCAGCATCGTGGTATCCGGGCTCAGCCTCCCTCTATGACAAAGTGACTGCCCAGATCGAAGATCTGGGGACCAACTACATGGGCACCGATCCAACATGGGGCACGTGGACTTCCAAGGCGGCCACTGGCCTCGACGACTGGATGGCCGCCCATGCATCAGGATGTCGCCTCTGGTTCGCCGTGGCATATTCCGGTGAGCTGACGCCATCAAGGCTTGCAGAGATTGTTCAAGCCGGCGGGTTAGTGAACCCGGGCGTCGGTTGGTACTCGCCCACCAATGGCGTTAACTACATTCGCGATGGCGGGCACATCTGCACGATGGCCTACTTATCTTTGAATCCCCCAATCGTCGCATATCCATATACCGGCGCGGACCGGATCGGATTTCACGATCCCGCCAGGGGCGACGGCGACTTCACCGATCAATCGCCATTCAACAGGGAGGATTACGACTTGGGAACCGGCGAAACTGCCGTCTTTGATGACGGCGGTGGTTCTGCGAAGGCGACGCGCACCTTGTATGAGGTGAAGAGCTACGGTTCCTCGCATACCGCGTTTCTTGATAACTACGTTGCGCTGGAACAGATGCTCTTGTGTTACGTGTCGTTCGATCCCTATCTCGCGAACTTGAAGTTCGTCGCGCGCAAGGCCTGGGAGCCGCTGCCGACGGAAATCATTGTGGATGTGCCTGAAGGAATTTTGGATCTCGCATTGCCGCTGGGCAACACTCGCGCCATTTATCTAACCAAAGCCGGTACCGATGGATTGTCAAAGTTGAGCGCGGCAAGTCTGGTTGACTCACGGCGAGCGACGTTGGCCACCGCCCCCAATGCCATCGCGCTCGCGGTGAGCAGGCAGCAGGATGCGTACGTGCTCTACGACAGCGGGCGAAAGTTGATGAAAACTCCGCTGCGCAAAGAGCCCACGTCCCAGTCGGCAATGACGCTTTCGACATTGAATTCAATCGCCTGTGATGACGTCAACGATCGCCTGCTGGGCATCTCGCTCTCGCCCACGGCACGGATCGTGGAAATTTCGCGCGACATGCAATCCCAGCGGCAGGTCAACCTGCCCACGCGTGCGAAAGTCAGCGGGCCGCTGACGATCAGCACCAAGACCGGCCATTTGTTTGTGGCGGCGCCCAGGAATTCGTGCGTCTATGAAATTGCCTTTGGGCCGACTGATTCACAGCCAATCTTCGTGTCGCAGATCAACGACACCGCGTTGTCGAAGTGCGTGGCGCTGTGCATCGATGACCGTGAACATGTGTATGCAAGCACCTCAACCGGCCGTGGCTTGGAATTCGCGCCCACTGAAGACGGCTGGTCGCGCGTCCAAGACAGCGTGCTGGACGGTTTATCGATCGGGGCCCGGATTGCGACCACCGTTACCCGCTCGAATTCCGATTCGTCAGACGTGAACAACCCGGCGTATCGCAGCAGCGCGCCGGCGGCAGAGCATTAATTCAGGAAGGGGCGGGTGAACGCGGGATTGTGCCCGCCTGGAACATTGGGTCAAAGCTCTGCATTCTGATATGGTTTCCAAAGTTATTCAGCATCAGCGAGGACGCTGCCTTTATCAGCGCCCCGCAGCTGATGTGAATGACTTTGCCGCGTCAAAATGGTTCATCAGGATACACGCGCAGAGTCGGCGTGATCTTTTCCAACTCGTGGATGGCCTCGTTCCAGTTCCCCAACTCAAACCAGCCCTCGGCGGCAGATAGATAGCGAGCGTCATCGGTCGGCAATGCCTGTGAGGGTTTCATTGGACACGCCAGTTATGGTCCTGTTCGAGGGCCACGCAAGATGAATTGTTTGACATGCGATGTTAAATTTTATGGGATTAAGATGAATGTTCGCGAAGTTGATGAAATGCTAGAGCGGTTCAAGGCA
>JAKEEH010000491.1 GCA_022616725.1 Limisphaerales bacterium
CCACCCTCTTCATTCCCGCCACCATCGCCGACAACGCGCACATCAACCCGGAATACACACAAATCCTCAACCTGAACGAACCGCCGCCCGCGCTAACGCAGCGCGAGCGAACGCGCCGGGTGATTTATGGAATCTAACCGCGAGGCGTTTCAGTCCTACGAGGAGAATCCCATTGTTGGTCCCGGCGTTTGCGCAAAGCCTGCGAGATTGCCTTCTTCGCGTTTGCAAACATAATTCGTTGCATGAATTTACTGCCCTTTGGAGATTTGCCATCGTATTCAAACCGTCGTTTTGTGCCGGAGAACTGCCGCGCGGGCGATTGGGACCAGATTGCGCCACTATTCGACCAGCTCGAGGCCCGTGCCCCGGCCGTGGGAACCGTAGCTGAGTTGGAGCGCTGGCTTTTGGACTGGAGCGAGTTGCGTTCCGTGCTTGAAGAGGAAAAGGCGCGCCGTTACATCGCCATGACCTGCCATACGGAAGACCCGGAGGCGGAGAAGGCGTTCCTGCATTTCGTCGAGCATGTCGAGCCGCAGGTGAAGCCGCGGCAATTCAAGCTGGAGCAGTTGTTTGTCCGCCACCCCGTGCGCGGACAGCTTGACCATAAACGCTACGAAGTCTTTCAACGCGACACGAAGCTGAAAGTTGACCTGTATCGTCCCGAAAATGTGCCGCTCGAAACTGAAGAAACCAAACTTGAACAGCAATACCAAAAGCTCAGCGGTTCGCTGACCGTGCAATTCCGGGGCGAAGAGAAGACCCTCCAGCAGATGGGCCGCTACCTCGAAGAACCCGACCGCGCCCTGCGCCAGGAAGCCTGGGAAGTGGTCGCGAACCGCCGCCTCGCCGAAGCGCAAAAGTTCGAGGAACTGTTCGACGGCGTGGTCCGGCTGCGCCAACAAATCGCGGTCAATGCCGGTTTTAAGAACTACCTGGAATATGCGTTCCGCAAAATGGGCCGGTTCGACTATACGCCGGAGGACTGTCGAAAGTTCCACACCGCAATCGAGAGCGAGATCATTCCTCTGGTGCGCGAAATGCAGGCCGTGCGGAGGCAGCAGCTCGGCTTGGAGACGCTGCGTCCGTGGGACATGGCGGCTGATCCGTTAAGTCGCCCACCTTTGCGGCCCTTCGAGCAGGTAGACCGGATGGTGGAAGGCACGCAACGGATTTTCGATCATTTGGACGGCACGATGTCGCAGGGCTTCCGGCAAATGCATGAATTGAGATTGCTCGACCTGGCCAATCGCAAAGGCAAGGCGCCGGGCGGATATCAATACACCCTGGAGGAAGCGCGCCTTCCCTTCATCTTCATGAACGCGGTCGGCCTGCAACGAGACGTGGAAACCATTCTTCACGAAGCCGGTCATGCCTTCCATGCGCTCGCCACCCGCGGCGAGGATTTGCACCACTATCGCAACGCGCCAATCGAGTTCTGCGAAGTGGCATCGATGAGCATGGAGTTGCTCGGCAACGAATTCCTTGAAGAGTTCTACGCCACCGCCGACGCCAACCGCGCCCGCCGGACGCATCTCGAAAACGTCATCGGGCTGTTCCCGTGGGTCGCCACAGTGGACGCGTTTCAGCATTGGGTTTACGGGCATCCGGGCCACACGCGCGCTGAACGCACGGCCGCGTGGGTTGATCTGATGAAACGCTTTGGCGCAGAGGTGGATTGGACCGGTTACGAAAACGCGCGCGCCAATCTGTGGCATCGGCAGCCGCACATCTTCACCAGCCCGTTCTATTACGTCGAATACGGCATCGCGCAACTCGGCGCGCTGCAGGTGTGGTGGAACTCGCGGAAGGACAAATCGAAAGCCATCGCCGAGTATCACCGCGCGTTGGCTCTCGGCGGTTCGCGGCCGCTTCCCGAACTGTTCAGCGCAGCAGGCTGCCGTTTCGCATTCGATTCCGAAACCATCAAGCCGTTGATGGGCCTGGTGCGCAGTGAACTGGCGAAGTTGAACTGAGAATTGTTGTAATCGTCAGCGGGGCAGGCTTATTCCATCTCCGTAATTCGAACCCGCTTGGCTTCGCGCCGCAATTCGACGTGTTTGCGGATTTGGTCGCGAAGCGTTTCGGGGTGCGACACGGCCCGCAGCAGGACCGATGGATTGGCGTCATCTGTGGTCGTGAGGGCGACGTTACCGAGGCCGAACAGCCGGAGCGAGAGCGGTTCGTGGAGCACGTAATCCTTGACACGGTATAATTCAACTTCGTCCGTCTTGCGTGACAGCACGCCGCAACGCAATCGCAGCCGCTCAGTGGTCAGTTCGTATTTTTGAAACTTGATCTGGAGCCATTTCACGAAGGCAAAGAAAAGCGGGATAATGGCCGCGCTGCCGACGATGCAAGCGACTGGAAACTGCAGTTGAAACAAGAGCCCGGCGGCAATCAGCGCGCCGGCGGCCAGTCCGCATAATAAAAAAATGTGCAGATTGAGGATTTGAGAAGGGTGCCCCTGCCAGACTGTCGTTTCCTCTTCCATAGCAATCGTTCCCGCTGCAACCCTCCCACCAAACGCTTGCGTGTTCAAGCTCCCGTAGTTTAATGCGAACGGAGGTTGCTGTTAATCGCGCACGACGGCCGCCGCGGCGGCGGGATCGATCTTTTGCAGGGCCGTGGCCGCCGCGCTGCTCAGGAATATATCGTCATCCCGGGCCATGACGACCAGCGCCGGCACAAGCTCCCGCCGCTCCGGATCGATGGAACCAAGGCCGAGCGTGGCCGCTTGCCGGACTTCCGGGTGAGAATCTGCGAGCAGCGGAATCAATGTCGGGGCGGCCGCGTGCGCATCTTCGCCGATAAACCCGAGTGCGATCGCGGCCGCGGTGCGGATGCGCGGTTCCTCGTTGCCAAGCGTTTTGACCAGTTCGGGGACAGCGGCCGCACCAATGCGTCCCAATGCGAGCGCAGAGCTGGGCGGACCACGCAGCGGTCGCGGCACCCTTTCGCGTTTCATCGTTTCCACCAGCGCGGGCACTGCCTCCCGGGCCGCGGGACCGATCTCGCCCAGGGCGAGACTGGCCTCCCAACCGGACGACGGGTCGCGCAGCGCGGACGTTAAAACCGGCACCGCCGCATCCGCATCCCGGGCAATACGCCAAAAAGCGCGCGCGGCCGCGATACGCGCCCGCGTATCGCGATCGTTGAAGTTGGTCTTGATCTTTGCCAGAGCCGATTGGGCCGACGCGCCGATCACCCCAAGCGCGTCCGCGGCAGCAGTGCGAACTGCGGGACTGCGGTCGGACAGCGCGCCGGCCAGGCCGCCGACTGCCGTGGGGTCTCCGCCGGCGCCGAGGCTGCGGGCCGCCTGCGCGCGCACCGTTTCATCTCGATCCTGCAGCAAGCGCAGCAGGTCCGGAATGGCCGCGGAAGCCCGGCTTCCAAAATCACCCAGGACTTCGGCTGTGTGCCTGCGTATTCTCGCGTTTCGCGACTTTAGCGCCGCGGTAAGTTCGGGCACAACTGCCGGACCAAGCCGTCGCAATGCCCGCTGGGCCTCCTCAACCACGCTGCGATCGTCTTCGGTTCCGGCGCGAATCAAAGCTTCGATCGCACGGCGATCACCCGCGCCGAGGGACCCCAGTTGCTCGGCAGCGCAGCGCCGAAGCTGTGGCGTCGTCGAAGGCGTGATCTGCGGTACGGGAAGCCGGCTCTGCAGCCGCAGGAGGGCTGTTTCGATTGGATTCGCGCGTTTCTCCAGGACCCGGACCAGGAATGGGGTGGCTTCGGGCCCTATGGCCACAAGCGCGGCTGCGGCGTCGTTGCGAAGCTCCCAATCGCCACTGGCGAGGGTCTGCAGATGCGCAGTGACCGTTTTTCCCTGGTAGGCAGGTTCGAGGAGGCGAGTTGGCCGGGTGACCAAAGTGCTTACGCAGGAAACGCCAATCACAACTACGGCGATAATCAGGACCTTTCTCATCCCATTCCTTCCGAGCTCAGTTACAGCATAGAAGATACCGGAGAAAATTACGATGCCACAGTGGCAAACCACCTGATGCCGCACACGCTCCTCGAGCCGCCGCCTCTCGCCTTCTGTCGCTATTTGCGCACGCTGTTCGAAAGCACCGGCGTCCCCGGCGGCGTCAGCGACATGGCGTCTTTGCGCAAATCGCACTCATCCAGCTTCCGGATGGTCTCCGTGAGCAACAATTTCGTGCTGGCTGGCGCCTGAGCTTTGCCAGCAGAAGTCCGACCGCGCGCGGCGAGATAGTCGGAAAGGATTTTGTGATACTCGTTGACCAGTTCAACGACCGGTTGCGGGGACCGGAGGCGCAAGGCCTCGAGGTGCTGCAGCTTCTGCCGAAGCAGCGCTGGCTGCTCCGTGAGCGGCCATTCCTGCAGGATGCGTTGCAGCGGCACGTTGATTGTGACGGGGAGTTGGTTCGTCGTGTGGCGAACCTGCACAGGTGTTGCCAGAATTGATTCGAGTTGCGCCCGCACCTCGGCGGGCGACCAAAGCGCAAGACTGTCGCGTCCTGCAAATTGCATGAGGCTCAGCGTCCACCATTTGTCGGCCTCGCGCAGGCTGGCAAAACCGAACCCACGCAAAAACGCGATATGCCAGTTCAAGTGATTGCGCAATTGGCTCAGCATGCTGGCAAAAGCTCTCGGGCCTCCCTCCCGGCGCAGCAATTCGCGTACGAACAGATGCGCCGCGGCCTCGTAGGCATTTGGGTCGGTTCGGCTGTCCGGCCAATTGAGTTCATCGAGCGTGATCCCGGCGCCCGCGCGCAATTTCTCGCGGAGCGCAGCCAACTCTTCCTTGAACTTAGTTTTCTTTAGCGTGAAGGAAGCCGGCTCAAGAATGAGCCGCTCCGGCGTGTTTGAAATCAAATGCGCCGCCAGCCCCGGCACCAGCCACGGCGGCAATTCCAGACGGCGTTCGCCGGCCCCGCGATGGGCCATCTCCAGCAAGAGAACCTCGACGATCGAATCGATGAGTCTTCGACGATCGACAAGTTCGGGGATGTCCATGCGATAGCGCCATCCATCGGCGTAGCGAACCGATGCGACAACGATTTCCTCGCCGTCCTTTTCGACAGGATGCAGCGTGACTAAGATGCCGCCCTCCCACTGATCCCGCAGGTCAAGCGCGAACAGCAGCGCTTGCTTCACAGTTTCGGCGCTCACCGCGAGCAGCATCGGGTCCAGCCGCACGTAACTGACGGCCGAAGTCGGCGCCAGGTTTGCCAACGGCTTGCTGAACGGCAGGCCGCGGACCGCAAACTGTCCCGAACGACTGGTGGCGTTCACTGGCGCGGGCAATTCCGCGCATATGGGAAGTGCAGGGAGCGTCAGGCCGAAGATAACAGCAAAGCGCCAGAGGACAGGCGCACTCCATGACGCAAGCGCAGCAGGGCCGCCAGTTCCTCGCCCGCGCCTGTCTGCCGGCGCTTGGGATCGGTTCTGGTTGGTGGGGACGGCGGCCATGCTTTTGAGGCGCTAAGACGAGTTCGTTTTTTTGGCGGGCCTGCTTTCGGTTTTCGCCGGCTTCGCTTCGGCCTTGCTTTCCTTTTTGGAATCTCCGCCCGCCGGCGCTGGAGCGTCCTTTTTTGCGGCTTCTTTGTATTTCTCGCTGCGATAATCGGTAATGTAAAATCCGCTCCCCTTGAAGATGAGCCCGGCGCCGGCGCTGATTAGCTTTTTCACCCGGCCCTTGCCCCATTTCTTGAGTCGGCAGAGGTCTTTGGGGCAGACCGTCAGCGGCCTACCTGTGATGGCCTGAAACAGCTCAAAATCCTGCTCACATTTGGTGCAATGGTATTGATACGTTGGCATAAGTGCTTTGAGGCATTGTATTTGAATGGTGACAACGAAATCTGCAATGCAAAAAAATGCCCTGTCCAAGGACAACACCTATTTAGGCGCTACGGAGTCCCGCCCGCGTCCCGGGGGGTAACAGTGACTTTTGGCGCACTACGCGAGACGCCGTTTCCCTGATGATTCGACTTCATCGAACGCTCCCAAGCACATCCGCCAGCTCTTCGACGGTCCAATTGGGTTTGCGCGCAAGAAGCGAATCGGCGGCTGCACCGTGTTGCCAGACCGCGTATCGGAGCGTGCGGGCGGGTTCCTTCTGCAATTCAGGCTGGGCGAAAAGCCCGCCGAGATATCCGGCGAGCAAGTCGCCGCTGCCTCCCTGCGCCAGGTGCGGGTTGCCGGATGAATTAACAAACAAATCGCCGGTGCTGCGGCCCATGAGCGTTTGGTGCCCTTTGAGGGCCACGTAACAGTCGCCGAAGCGGCGGGAGAGTTGGCGCAAAGCCGCCGGGCGGTCGGCTTGCAGTTCCGACGTGTTCACGCCCAGCATGCGCGCCGCCTCGCCGGGGTGAGGCGTTATTACACGCATGGCGGATTTAGAGGGGCCTTCGGGCAGCCAGGCAAGCGCGCTGGCATCAACGATGACGGCCAGTTCCGAATTCTTCCACAAGTCGTGCGCTGCGTCGCGCATGGTCGGCGCGAGATCTTCCGCGGCCAGTCCAGGCCCGATCATCAGCGCCGTACAGGACTCCGGCAAGCGCAACGGCGGCTGCCACGGTTTCACCATTACGCTTTGCAATTGCCGCGCCACCGGCACGTACGCGCCTTCGGTGGTGTAAAGCGTGATCAACCCCGGTTGCGCACGCTGCGCGCCGCGCGCCGCGAGCACCGCCGCGCCGTGGTAACCGACCGAACCGGCGATTATCGCGAGATGGCCAAACGTGCCCTTGTGACCGGCGACAGGCCGCGGCGGCGGAAATCCATCGAAATCCGCGGCGTCAATAAGGCTGATTTCCGTTTCAAATGGGTATGGCACCAACCCTATGTCTGGGGCGACTTCAAGCTTGCCGACAAATGGCCATGCACTGGGTTTCAAAAACCCTTGTTTCACCGCACCGAGGGTGAGCGTGATCGTGGCGCGAATGGCGACCTCAAGTGGCTCGCCGGTGTCGGCGTTCAAGCCCGAAGGCACATCAACGGCCAGGAGGGGCACCTTTGTCTCATTCAATTTCTCGATCAGGTGGGTCCACGGACGCGCCAGTGGCCGGTTGAGGCCGATGCCAAAAAGGCCGTCGATGATCAAGGCGGGCGCCGGAGAGAGAAGCGGCGAAAATTCTCGTATGACAAGGTCGGGATCGAAAACGGGAACCAATTGCGCCGTGCGCTCTTTTATCGACGCGGCTGCAAAGCGCGCGTCCTCGCCGTTGTGTCCTTTGCCGGCGAGCACGAGAATGCGGTCGCCCACTTTGGTCATCCGCTCGGCAGTTCGCGCCACCGCGTCCCCGGCCCGGCGCATAACGGCCTGTTCGGTCTGGCCGGAGGCCCACGTGACCTTCTCCCACTCGCGCATCTGCGCGACACTTATGACCGGAAAGGGCATTCAGTGCTTCCGTGCATTGCTACGCTCGCCGTCGTCCTTTGGCAATCCTTCGCGTTGAATAGGCGAGCCGGGCCTTACAATTTAACCTTCAACCAGTCGCCCTTCAACCCACGTTCAGTGTGTCAACGCATACACCGCGATGTTCAGCGCCAGCTTTTGCCCATCGTCAGGGCTGACGCCTTTGCCATCGTTGCACTTGTTATTCATGCTGAACGAACAGCACAATCCTTCCTCGCACAACACGGCAACCAGATTGCCCTTGCGGATGACTCCTTCGAGGAGAATCTCGCGGTTTTCGTGAACGCTGCGCAACCGCGGGATATTATAGAACGAACGGTAAATCAAGTGGTCGTAGGGCAGCGGCTTGACGGGTTCGGCGGGGAACAAGCGGCTGAACTCGCGCCGCCACGCTTTGGGAAAATTCGGGTTGGTGCAGCAGCCCGAGGCAAAGAAAAATCCGCCGCGATCGAGGTATTTGCGCAAAACCTCCATCTCCGCTTCCGTGAGGACGAAATCGTTGTGGCCGTTCATGAATACGAACGGCGTT
Organism: Limisphaerales bacterium; assembly: GCA_022616725.1. Lineage (GTDB taxonomy): Bacteria > Verrucomicrobiota > Verrucomicrobiia > Limisphaerales > JAKEEH01 > JAKEEH01. The sequence continues at coordinate 7,917 of JAKEEH010000491.1, forward strand.
TCGAAGAGTTCGGGGTCGGTCAGGCGCACTTTCTTTTCCTGTTGCACGCGCAGCGTGGAGGCGCGTGAAACAAGCCGCATCAGGTCCTGGCCGACGCCGCCACAATCATTCCCGTCGTTCTGGCTGTACTTGATGCGGCCAAGAAAAAATGTGGCGAGCGGGTCCGGGGCCTCCTGGGCCATTGCCGCGCCGCAGAGGAGAAGGATGATGCCGCATAAATGCGGAACTCCGATCAGACTGCTGCACATTTGGCGTAATAAAGCGCCAGAGGACAGGCGCACTCCAAGACCTGGCGGATCTTGGATCGGGCCTTGCGAATTCAAATCTAATCGGTGGTTCATCTTAACCCCCATCGTTTGCGCAACAGCCATTCGGCCGACAGGCAGCCCAGCACCAGGCTGAGCGTCCAGCCGTTGACACCAAACGGCTTCTGAATTTGCCGGCTGCGCTGCGCCTGTTCCACTTTCTGCCTGATGGCAGCGACAATGTCGCCGCCGTCGCGGCAATCTTCAACCTTTAAGGCCAAACCCCCGCTGACCGAAGCCCACTGGCGCAAAGTCTCCATATCGCGGGCAGTGTTCTGCAGCTCGACGTTGACGTCGCGAATCTCGATCGTGCGGTTGGCGACCGGCTGGCCACTGGAGTCATTGACCATCACATTATACAAACCGGCGGTCTCGGCGCGGAATTGAGTTTCGACCGGACGGCCCGGCGCGAGTTGTAGCTTCTGGTCGTGAGAGATTTTCTTTTGTGGATTCTCCACGCGGACAGTAAATGGTTTCGAGTTCGTGGTTGAACTTTTCGGTCCAGGCTGCTGTTCGAGGGTGATCCGAATGTCGGATTGCGGGTGCAGATCCTGGTCGGCCACGTGAATCGAAACGTCCTGGCGGCTTGATTCGCTCAGGTAACGGAAGAGCTGGCGCCAGAAGCGGTCGTAGCGCGCGGGATCGGAATCTTTCGCCAGCCGCCAGCGCCAGAAATTCTGGATGGAGAGGACCGCGCTCTGCCCCGTGCCGTAACGTTGCGCGGCCATAAGGATGCGGGATCCCTTCGGCCCCTCGTCCTGCGGATGCACGGCCCATACCTGCGCTCCCGCCTTGGCCGAATCCACGCGCCCGTATTGAGAAAACGGCGGCACGTCCGACCATGACTTCTGCACCGTCTCGTTATCGGCAATCTGAAAAACGGAATGCTGAAGGGCCTCATCGGACAAGCGCATGCGAAATGGCTTGTCCAGCCCCAAAACGCCCTGACTCGAAGCAAACACGACGGGGAGCAATTGCTCGAGCCGGCTGCCCTGCCATGAAGCGTCGAATGTAGTCGCGCCACCCAGCATTAACACACCGCCGCCAAGTTCGCCGCAAAAGCGGGCCAACAGATCCTGCTGCGCCGGGCTGAGGTCAATTGGCTTCAGGTTCGACAGCACTACCACCCGGAAAGCCGAAATCTCCTCGATGGTGGATGGAAATCCGCCCAGCAATTCGCCGGAGGTCTCGACATTTTGGCGAAAAACAGAATGTTTCGAGGTGCGGGTCAGGCCGGTCAGTTTGACCGACGGATCGTCCTTAACCGCCAGCGAAATGAACTTGTAGTCCCACGTCAAAGCGCCCTGCACGTAGAGCACGCGGAGTTCCTTCTCTTCGGCGATGCGCACGGCGGCGTGGCCGGTGGTGCTGATCGCTTTGACATTGGCCTGCGGCGGCACAATGGCCTGAATGCTGTATTCGTGCGCGCCTGTGTTCGGCTCGGTGACGCGAAAACTCTCCATCCAAAAGCGCGACCCGCGGGTTTCGGGGACGGTCTTCTTCTGAACGAATTTCCCATCGCGATAGAGCACCAGATCGAAGGCGGGGATGTCCTCGGCATTGCTGATCTCAAGCTGCGCGGCGACGGCAAATTCCGTGCGCGGCGGGACGACTTGCGGGGCATCGACCCGGCGCAAGGCGATCGTTTGCACCCCACGGTCATTCCCGAACCCGACGCCGATGAACGGTGCCCGGGCTTCGACAAGGCTCGATAGGGCGCGCGTATTGTCCGCTCGTTCATTGGCGATACCGTCAGTGAGGGCAATCACGGCCAGCGGCGCCGGGGCCATGCCCGACATGGATCGGGCGATCGCGCCGCCGAGATTGCTGCGCTTGCCGTCCGGTTTGGCGTCGGCGAGCACCGCGCCGTCGGCGGCCTGAATATCCTCGGCAAATAAAACGGCCTGGACGGGGAAATCGGCGGATTTCAACGCCGGCAACAGGCGGTCACGGGCGAAATCGAGGCAGTTCTGATACCGGGTCTGTTGCCCCTCCTCGAGAGACATGCTTTCGCTGCGATCGATGAGCACGACCACGGATCGGCGCTGGCCTTCCGGCAGGTCGCGCGCGACCCACACTGGCCGGGCGAGCAGCAGAGCCAGCGCAATTAAGGCCAGGCTGCGCAGCGAAAACAGGACAGCCAGCCGCGAGGCCGCGGTTCGGTTGCTCCGCGACTGCCACCACAGGGCCAGGCCGAGCAGCAGCACGATGGCGGGCAAGCCGAAAGCCAGCGCGAGAGGCTGCTCGAAGACGATCGCCGCCATAATCACGCTGCACATATTCTCCTGTTGCCCGCAGCAGGCAACCATTTTGGTTCGAAGGTTTTTGCCTCGCTTCAACTTTGCCGGTGGGCAAAGTGGCCACCCCCTTTTTTACCCCGAACATAAAGAATTTTCATCCACAGCGGTGCCCAAAAGGGCGGAGTGATCCGTCCAGAAATGTCCAGTTTTCAAGGCCGGAGCGGGCGCCCCCGGCTCAGTTCGCACGGTCGAAACAGTGAGCCCCGGCATTGCGGCCAGGGCTTCTGCGAACTTGTGTTTTTAGTCAGGCTGCCTGGCTTAGCGCGTATTGGCGACGAGCAGCGGGGTGTTGCGCATGTCGCGGAGATTAGCGTAGCGTGCGGCGCGTTCGCGAATGACCGTGGCGACGCGGGAGGCGTTGAAGCCGATCTTCGCGTAGTAAGTCGGGCCGGCATTCCACATGACGTAGAGATCAAAATGAGTGGCTTCGCGACCCGTCCGGGCGCGGAAGGTATTTTCGAGCACGTCGATGTGCTGGGCGGCGACCTTGCTGGCGACGACCGGATTGCGGAAGTCGCGCGAGGAGGTGTAATGGCGCCAGACGGACGGCATAATCTGATAGCGGGAAACTTCACCGGCTTTGCCGACGATCCAATCGCGGTCGCACGTCTCGATCATGCTGATGGCTTCGAGCTTGGATAACCCGGCCTGCGCGCTCAGCACGCTGAACATCAAAATCAAAACTTTCTTAAACATATCCGTTATCTTTCCCGTCCGCCCGGAATGCTGTCCCGCGCGAATTAAGTCGTTGCATTTACCATCGGAAAGAGGCTGTCCCACCTTAAGACATTTTTTGCCGGGGTTGTCTTTTTTCAGGGCAGCGGCGCTGGGAAGACTCCTTTGAATGGACACAAATGCCCGTAGTTGAGGCACTTACGAGTATTTGTATTTGGCGTCCCGGATCGGCAATGAGCGAATCCGCGTTTGCGTTGCGTTGTAGAGCGCATTGGCGATGGCGGGTGCGATGCCGATAATCGGCGTTTCGCCTGCACCGACTGAGGGGAGGTCCGGTCTGTTCACGAGGACGGTCTCGACCTTCGGGACGTCCTTGAACCGTGGCACATGGTATTGCGAAAACTTCGCGTTCAGGATTTTCCCGTCTTTAAAGCGCATCTCCTCGGTCAACGCGCCGCCGAGGCCCTGGATGATGCAGCCCTCGACCTGCGCCTTGAGATTCGCCGGGTTCTGGATCGCGCCGCACTCGAAGGCTTCGCACACGTCAAGCACTTTGAATGTCCCTGCGCTTTGATTGACTTTAATTCGCGCGCAGCAGGCGACGTAAGAGCCTTTCTCCGTGCCGCACGCGAGCCCGATACCGACCTTCTGCGCGGATGAGTTTTTCTTCCAAGCCGATTTCCAGCCGAACTTCTCGGCCGCGGCCACAAGCACGCCGCGCAAGCGCTCGTTATTTAACTGGCGCAATCGAAACTCCAGCGGATCAACATCAGCGGCTGCCGCCAGCTCGTCCATGAACGATTCGCGAGCAAAAGCATTGGCGGTCGAAGCCAACGCACGATAGGAGCCGCTGCGCAAAGGCTGGTCACATGACTTGAATTCTGTGACCGAATTCGCAACGGCGTAGGGCGTTGCGATCGCCGACGGACCTGAATTGAAATTGACGTGCTCCCAGGCGACGAGCATGCCTTTGTCGTCGAGCGCGCCCGCGACATCGATCACACCCGCTGGGCGAAAGTAGGCCCAAGTGAACTCATCCTCGCGACTCCAGCGGACTGAAACGGGTTTCTTCGCCGCCTGTGCCAAACGAGCTGCTTCGACGGCTACTTCGCCGGAGTGTTTCCCCCCGAATCCGCCGCCGGTATCTGGCACGATGACGCGGACCTGATCCCGCGAAAGGCGGAACGTGCGCTGCAGCTCATCCATCACGCGCGAGGGTTGCTGCGTCCCGGTCCAGACCGTCAATTTGCCATCGCTCCATTCCGCGACCGCTGCGCGCGGTTCCATGGGCGCGTGCTGGATATAGGCGATGTTATAAGTTTCGCGCAGGGTGCGCGCGGCGCCCTTGAAGGCTTCCTCAGGCGTTCCTCTCGCGTCGCGGCGCGGGCGCTGCGAGGAAGCGTGCGCGCGCAGGTGAGCATACAGTTCCTCGCTGGAGGGATGCGGCGCGGTTTTCCACTTCGCGGTTTTGGCCGCTGCGTCGCGCGCCTCTTCGGCTTCAAACGAGGTGGCGGCGGCGAAACCGACGAAATCGCCGTCACGCACTGCCGTAACATTCTGCAATGCCTTCGCCGCGGTGAGATCGATCTCTTCGAGTTCCGCCCCGTACGACGGCCGGCGGAGCACTCTGCCATAGAGCATTCCGGGTCGGCGAATATCGGATGGATAGCGATGCGCGCCGGTGACGATATCAGCGGCGGCCACGCGCGGCACCGGCGTGCCAAGGACACGCCAATGCGCCACCTCAGTGACCGCGACGCCCGGCGCGACGTCCCGTTCGAGCGCTTTCGCGTGCTTTTCGGAGGCGAGGTCGGCATAACTGAACTTGCGACCAGCGCCGAGGCCTTCCACAACGCCATCGCGAACCGAGAGCGCCTTCGCGTCCACTTCGAACGCGGTCGCGGCAGTGTCAATTAGAAGTTGGCGCGCAGCGGCGCAGCCTTTGCGGATGGCGGGCACCGTCGAGGGCGTGGTGCGGCTGCCGGCAGTGCCGCCATCATCCGGGACCATGGCCGTATCGGCCATGACAAATCGAATGCGTTCGATCGGAACGCGCAGTTCTTCCGCCGCGGCCTGGGTCAGTTGCGTGCGCGAACCTTGCCCCACTTCGACCTTGCTGGTGAGCACGGTGATGGTTCCATCGGCGCCGATGTGGAGCCGCTGGGCCAATCGCACAGGACGATCCGCTCGCGACCGTTGGGCGAACGCTCCGGGGAGCGCGATCGAAAGCAGTATTCCGGCGCCAAGCACCTGGACGAAATCCCGCCGAGTGATCTCAAAATGGTAATACGGGCCTTCGTAGAGCTCGTAACGTTCCGGCTCGGTAAACTCCAGTTCGCGCGCATTCATTTGGCCTCCCTGGAAAGCTGCGCGGCGCGCTGCACCGCCTTGAGAATGTTCGTGTAGCCGCAGCAGCGGCAGATGTTGCCATTCAAGCCCTCGACGATCTGCGCTTCGGTGGGTGATGCGTTGCGTTTCAGGAGGGCGATGGTCGAGAGGATCATGCCCGGCACGCAATAGCCGCACTGCATCGCTCCCTCATTGACGAACGCCTGCTGCACGGGGTGCAACTTTCCGTTTTGCGAGAGGCTTTCGATGGTGTCGATTTTGCGGCCTTCCACCTCGCTCATCTCCGTGAGGCAGGAACGAACCGGGTTGCCGTCGATCAGCACCGTGCAGGCGCGGCACTGCCCTTCGCCGCACCCGTATTTGGCGCCTGTCAAATCAAAGTCCTCCCGCAGCACCTCGAGCAACGTGCGCTTCGCTTCGGTCGTCACGCGCTGGGGCTTTCCGTTGAGCGTGAATTGCAAGCTGGCTTTCATGAGTTATCCCGACCTTACACCCGTTCAGCGCTCGATGGGAAGCGGTTTGCAGCGGGTGCAAACGGTGGTCGCCTCAGCTATTCTTGACGTCGTAACAGTAAATCAAGTCCTGGTCACGCAAGTAGAGTTTGCCGTTGCTGATCACGGGGTGGGTCCAAATGCGGCCTTGCGGGCTGCGGATTTTAGTCTGCGGGTCCAGTTTGAAGCGGCCGTGTTCCTTCCAGCCTTTCGGTGAAGCTTCGGCGAGAACCAGCGTTCCATTCCCTTCGGCCAGGCAGTAAAGCATCCCATCGGCGCAACTGATCGCTCCCTTGCCCAGGGCGTCGCGCTCGGCCCAAACTTCCTCTCCGGTTTTGAAATCCTGGCAGATCCAGCCGCTGCCGTCGGAGTAGCCATAGAGATGATCCCCAACGAGAACCACGCCGCCGTGGTGATTCTTCATCACTTTATTCTCGTACACTATCCTGACATCATTCCCGGAGTTGATCTCGACGAGTTTCGAGCCGGCGCCGTAACCGGAGGTCACATAAACAAAGTTGTCGCGCTGGATCGGGGTGGGAATCACGGCGGTGCGTCCCGGCCAGTCGGATTTCCAAAGCAGCTTTCCGTCTTTGGCATCGATACCGGCGAGATTGCGCATGGTCAATTGAATGTACTGGCGAGCGCCATTGATCTCGGCCGCAATAATCGACGAGTACTGCGCGCTATCGGTGAAATCGGTCGAACGCCACAAGACCTTGCCGGTTTTCTTATCGAGCGCGGCGAGCGCGCCTTGCGAGCCGCCGGGCGTGCAGACAACCTTTTCGCCATCGACCAGCACCGATTCGGTGTAGCCCCATCCTGGGACCTTTCCACCGAGCTCGGTCATGCTTTGCTTCCAGATCTGTTTGCCGTCCGCAACATTCACGCATGCCACGTTGCCCTGCCCGCTCATTGCGTAAACCCGGTCCCCGTCCACGGTCGGAGTGCCGCGCGGACCGTCTCCCCAACGGTTGTCAAGCACATCACCCAGTTTCGCGGTCCATAGCTCTTTGCCGGAGTTCGCGTCGAGCGTCAGGATCACTTCGTTGCCGTCGCGCGTGCCGATTGTGAAGAACTTGCCATCCGCGATCGCGGGGCCGGAATAGCCATTGCCCGCGTTCTCAAACAGCCAGAGCCGCTTCGGGCCGTTCTCGGGCCAGGTCTTGAGAAGCCCGGTCTCTTTTGAGACATCAGTCCGGTCCGGACCACGCCATTGCGGCCAATCGAGACTGGCCGCCAGGCCGCTTCCGGCAGAGATTACGAGCACCCAACCCGACAGAATCTTCGACAGATAATTCATAATAGAAGTGACTTGCGTTAAAAGGAATGGTTACGAGGGGATTGGACCGGCAATGCCGCGCAGGTCCAAACACGGGGAATGCGACCGTCTCGGTCGCGCTCCCCATTTTCAACTGCGCCGTTCGGGTGTCGCTGGCGAAAGCAGAACATTGGCTAAAGACTGCTCATGACGAAGTAGAATTCAAAAGACTTGCACAATAGCCATCCCGCAGTCCCCGAACCTGAACCTCGCCATCCTATCCCCACCAGGTAGTATATCCCGGTGCGGAAATGGATCCTCGTTGGGGCTGTTATCATTGTGATTGCGGGAGGGGCCTACCTTCTACTGAGGCCGCCTGATTCAATCGAGTATCATCGCCGGATGCTTGTCAACGCGGCGAATGAGGGTTGGAGCGACCGATTGTGGTATCGCCTGCGTGGGGAGGGCTCCGGCGTGGAGCAGCGTCTGCGCAGGCATGAAAACGCGCTCGTCAGGCTTGGCTACCTGGAACGCCGCGAATTTGTCGTCACAAACATCAGTGGCGGCCACCCCGTGAACGTGGTTGGGCAGGCTGGCAGCGCGGCCATCGGCGGTATTTTCCGCATTACGCGAGGCAGCACGACCAACACGGTAATCGTCAGTGGCGTTCGCGAAGACCTGCCGAAGTGGGAGAGTTTGATCAACGAACTGCAGGCCGGAACGGGCAGGCCGTTGAGCGCCGATAAATCAACGACGGCAACGAAAGCAGAACCCTGACGTCTGAACCCCGCTGGATCACCCAGTTGCCGGATCGTATTCTTTGTGTAAACTACTGTCCGCAGGCATATTTCGAAGGATGAAGACACAAACGCGCAGAGAAAATGACGTGAATGAGACCGAAGCTCAGGGCGCTGACACCCTGAAGGGCGGACACCAAACCGAGGCCGTGGCGGTCCACCCCTTGACCGAGGAAGAACTCGAACAGCTCAAAGTCCAGGCCGCCAAGTCGGACGAATATTGGGACCAGTTGCTGCGCACCGCGGCTGATCTCGACAATTTCAAAAAGCGCGCCGCCCGCGAGAAACAGGAAGCGATCCGCTACGCCAACGAATCGCTCCTGCAAAAGCTCATACCCGTTCTCGACAACTTCGAAATGGCCCTCGCTGCTGTTTCTACCGCCGCCGGCGCGGAGGCTGGCACGGCCGAATCCCTGCAAACCGGCGTCAGCATGATTCAGCAGCAGCTCAAGCAAGCCCTGAGCGACGCCGGCCTGGAAGAAATTAATGCCGCCAATCTGGCGTTCGATCCCAACTATCATGAGGCTGTCTCGCAACAGGAATCGGCCGAAGTTCCGGAAGGTCACGTCCTCCAGCAGTTGCGCAAGGGTTACAAACTGAAGGACCGCCTGCTCCGCCCTGCGACCGTCATCGTGGCGAAGAAACCCGCCGGGACCCCGGCGTGATCATTCATTTGGCATCACTGATCAGGGCTTAGGATTCAACCGATGGCCAAACGCGATTATTACGAAGTTCTCCATGTCTCGCGCGATGCGGACGACGAGGAAATCAAGAAGGCCTATCGCAAGCTCGCGCTCAAGTACCATCCTGACAAAAATCCAGGTGACAAGTCCGCCGAGGAGAAATTCAAGGAAATTGGCGAAGCCTACGAAGCGCTCAGCGACCCGCAAAAGCGCGCGGCGTACGACCAGTATGGCCATGCCGCGTTTGATCCGCGCATGCGCGCCGGCCGGGCGGGCGGATTCCACGACCCCTTCGAAATCTTTCGCGAGGCTTTCGGCGGCAGCGGCAGCATCTTCGACGACCTCTTCGGCGGCGGACGCACGGACCCGACCGGGCCCCAGCGCGGCGCTGACCTTCGCTACGACCTCGAACTTTCTTTTGAGGAGGCCGCCCGCGGCTGCGAAAAGGAAATTTCCGTCACGAAACTTGACCAATGCGACGTTTGCGGCGGGACCGGCCGCACCGCCGAATCAAAGACCAAAACCTGTCCCACCTGCGGTGGCCGTGGCCAGATCGTCACCGCCCGCGGGATCTTCAGCATCGCTCAGACCTGCCCCCGTTGCGAAGGCGCGGGGCGCACGATCGAAAATCCGTGCCGCCAGTGCCGGGGTACGGGCCGGCGCGAACGGTCGAGCAAAATCAAACTCAGAATCCCGCCGGGCGTGGACACCGGCGCGCGCCTGCGCTCCTCCAGTAATGGCGAAGCCGGCGCTCGCGGGGGTTCCCCTGGCGATCTTTACGTTGTCCTCCATGTAAAGCCCCATGAGATTTTTGCCCGGGACGGTGACGATTTGATTTGCGAAGTCCCGATCAGCTTCGTCCAGGCTGCCCTCGGCGCTGAAATCCAGGTGCCCACCCTCGACGGCCCGGCCCAGATCAAAATTCCTGCCGGCACCCAGGCCGGCAATGTCTTTCGCCTGAAGGGCAAGGGCGTAAAAAACGTCCAGGGGTACGGCTGGGGAGACCTCCACGTCCGTGTTACTGTGGAGGTCCCCACCAAACTCAGCGCGGCGCAAAAAGCCAAGCTCCAGGAATTCGCCGACGCGTGCGACGAAAACGTCAATCCCATCAGCCAAAGCTTCTTCGAAAAAGCCAAAAACCTTTTCCGCTAAAACAGGTCTCATTGACTCCTGCCTCAGGGGGCCTATCGGATATCACTCGCGAATCTCGTAGATGGTATCGTCCAGCGCCAGTTCCACGTTCCGCGCGGAAGTCACGTAGGGGAGCGTCTTTGGGTATTTGATCAGTAGCTCAAAAAACTCGCGTGAATCGAATTGCACCCGAATGCGCTGTGCGCCGGGCATTTTGTCCACTTGCGTGTCAACCCACGTGTCGCCCCGCTGCACGAAATGTCTGCCTTGAATGACGCAACTGGGCGGATCAAATTGCAATGCCGTTTCCATAGTCTTGCTCTGCCTCAGAGTCGCACGCCCATTGTCATGGACTTGTAAAACATTCGTAAATGATCAACACCGGAGGGCCTGCCGAGGTTTCACTTACTCGTAAATCTCATAGACGGTTTCGTTGAGCACGAATTGCACATTGCGCCCGAGCGACATCCAGGCCAGGGCTTTCGGATTGGCTTTGAGGAAAGCAAAATATTCCGGCGAATCGAATTGGATGCGCACGCGCTTTGCCGTGGGCTTCTTCTGCACCTGTGTGTCAATCCATTGATTGTTATTGAGGAAGAAGGCGCGCCCGCCGACAAACCGGTTCTGTGCCGTCATCCCCTGCGCCGGCTTTCCGGCGAGCTCGGCGACCCGCAGCGATGCGACACCGGGAGCTATTGCGAGCGACCGTCCTGCTGCGGGGGCGGCAGGCGCAGCAGCCAAACTGCGCCCGGCCTCTTCAGCACCAAGCTGAATGTCTGCGAGCCCATCCGCAGACTTGAGGCGATACAACGATCGCGCCCCATCGACCGCGCGGTCCCCCGTGCGTTCCCTGGCGAAGCTGTCATAGGCGGCCAAATACTCCTGTTGCGCCCGGACCTGATTTTCAAAATGGAACGTCTGCACGTTCTGCGCGAGGCCCCTGCGCTGTTCATCTTCCATAATCAAGTAAGTGGTATAGGGCGTCACGATGCCGTATTTGCGGGCGAGCTCCGTCACTTCCTCTTTCAGTTCTTTGTTCTCGCCCCGCAACCGGATTTCATCCAGCAAATAACCCACGCGCCGCGTTGCCCAGAGCCGCGGGATGAATTCGTGGTCCGAGGCCTCGCCCGGAAAGTTCGCGTCGTAAGCGAATGATTTGCTCTCACCATCGACCGATCCTTCCAACCGGATGGCCCCGCTGCCTTTTGCAGAATAGCGACCCACGACGACGAGTTGTTCCCCCTTGAACACGTCCGGAATGGTCGAAGGATAAATCCTGGTCACTCGCACTGACTCGGGGAACAGGAGCTTTGGGCTGGCCAGGACCGGTTCTTTGATCTTGGTGAAAAAGCTCGATACCTTCACCTCGATGTCCTCCTGTGGCAGCACGTATTGGCTGAAGGCGCGCGTCTCCTCCGCGACGCGGTCCAGCAAATGCGTGTTCACGTCGGTTCCGATGCCAAAGCAGAACACGCGGGTATTCTCTTTGTTGGCCTTCTCCACATTTTGGATGATCTGCGCCTCATCGGTGACTCCCACGGTCGGGCGGCCATCTGTTAGAAACACGATGACGCAGGGCCGGTCCGACTTTTCAGGCCGAATCTCCAGCGCTTTCCTGAGCGCGTCGTCGATCGCTGTGCCGCCAATCGGCTTGAGTTCGTCGATCCACTTCTTCGCGCGGCTGCGATTGTCCGGAGTGGCGTCGCTCAGCTTGCTGTAGAGGGACTCCACCTCGGTGGCGAAGCGCAGCACGTCAAACCGATCTCCGGCGCTCAGATTCTCGACGCAGAACAGCAACGCCTTTTTGGCTTGCTCGAGCTTGGCGCCCGCCATCGAACCCGAGGTGTCCAGGACGAACACCACGTCCTTGGGGATGACTTTGGTGTCTTTGATCTCCGCTCCGGGCGAAGCGAGCAAAACAAAGTAACCATCCTCGCCGCCCTCCTTGAAACTCATCAGGTGCAGCCCGATATCAGATTTATCAAGATCGTAGAACAACTGAAAGTCCGCGTCCGGTTTCACGTCGCTGGCCTCGAATCCGATCGTTGCCTCGTTGCCTCCGCGGCGCTTGATCTCGACCTTGTGGGATGGCGAATAAACCGACTTCAACGGTTGCTTGGTCTCCAGGTCGATTTTCAGGCTTAAGTTCTTAATGGGCTTGGCCGAGAACTTTTCCGTGTTTAACGGCAAGACGAAATTAACCAGCCCGGAATCGGATTTCAGGAGCTGCGAATAGGACAGGAGAATGCGCTTTTTGCTGTGCGGCTCGATCGGGAAGATGCGCACCTTGAACAGATCGCGACCGGCGAACTCCAGCAGCGCCGGGTCCTTCAGCTTGCGCACGATATCCTCATAGATCCCGCGCGCTTTATCGGCCGCGAGCAACTCGGCTTCCACCTGCTTGCCATTTATTTCCATGCTGAATTTGTTCACGTGCGCCCCTTTTGGCACCGGAAACAGGAACGTCCCCTCCAACTGCCGCGAGTTGGGGTTGTAAAACTCCTGATCCACCGTGGTCGTGGCGATCTGGTCGCGAATCTTGACGTCTGCTTTGGTGGAATTCAGTTCGAGCGGCGCCGTGGCCGGGGGTGGGACGGGCCGTGGTGGCGGCAATATTCGGGGTGGTGGGTGATACCGCTCGGGCGGCCAAGGCATCCAGAAATCGGGATCGTGCACGATAATCAGCCCGGAACCAAAACAGGGGGCGATGGAGAGCAGTGCCAAACACAGACAAGCAATCCTTTTCATATCTGATTAGACGGCGCTGGCCGGAAAATGCTCCGCGATTTTCCGGTCATCTCAATGCCGCCTCGAATTCAAAAGCAAGAAACGGAGTTTCCAATCAATGTTTTGCTGTATGCTCTTTAGGATGAATGAGCTTACAATAATTGGAAAAATGAGCCGAATAAGGCGACAGGGCCTCTACCGCAGCGACGATCAGCGGTGGGAAGCCGTCGTTCGCAGCGATCAAAACGCCGACGGAAAGTTCTTTTACGCGGTGAAAACGACCGGCGTTTACTGCCGCCCCTCCTGCGCCGCGCGCCAGCCGCAGCGGGCGAATGTGCAGTTTTACGCCTCATGCGAAGCCGCAGAGCGCGCCGGATTTCGGGCATGCAAGCGTTGTCAGCCCAATGGACGCGATTTGAGCGAACAGCACGCCATAGCCGTGGCGAAGGCCTGCCGCCTCATTCGAACGGCGGAAAGGCCGCCCGACCTTGCCACGCTCGCCCGGTCCGTGGCAATGAGCCCCTTTCATTTCCATAGGGTCTTTGCAAAGATCATGGGCCTCACTCCGAAAGCGTATGTGCAGGCTCACCGTGCAGAGCGCGTCCGCGAGGCCCTTCCCCAGCGCAACACCGTCACTGAGGCGATCTACGACGCGGGATATGGTTCCAACAGCCGTTTCTACGAGAAATCTTTAGAAATGCTCGGCATGCGGCCGAGCGCATTCCGAAAGGGCGGTGTGGGGGCGACGATTCGCTTCGCTGTTGGCGACTGTTCACTCGGCTCCGTTCTAGTTGCGTCCTCCGAAAGAGGCGTCTGCGCGATTCTCATGGGTGACGATCCGGCCCAGCTTGCCAGGGATCTGCAGGATCGCTTTCCGAAAGCCAGCCTGATCGGCGGCGACCGCGACTTTCAACGCGTCATTTCGAAGGTCATCGCCTTAATCGAAAGCCCGCGCACTCGCTTGGACTTGCCCCTGTACCTGCGGGGAACAGCCTTCCAGCAAAAGGTCTGGCGCGCCCTGCGACACATTCCGGCGGGCAAAACCATCAGCTACTCCGAACTGGCGCGCCGCCTCGGCAAGCCAAAAGCGGTCCGAGCGCTGGCCCAGGCCTGCGCGGCGAATCCCCTCGCTGTGGCCATCCCTTGTCACCGCGTGTTGGGCGCGAATGGCAGCTTGTCGGGCTATCGTTGGGGGGTCGAACGCAAACGCGCGTTGCTCAAAAGAGAGTCGAAGAAGCGATAGCGCCGTAAGCAGAAACGCCGGGCAAAGGGGGCCCATTTTGCTGCTTGCACGACGCGGGAATGGGGGTAGGATATGGGTCTGCGAGGAGGCAGAACGCAAAATCTAAAAAAGCTTGCACGGCTTATTGAGATTTAGAATTATTCCAAGTATTGATTTCGGTGGCCTTTGAAGCCATAATATTCTTGTGAGAGATCAGGGCAATCAGTGCAGTGAGCAGCTTGGCGAACGGCTGGCCGCGCGGGGGCTTCGGCCTACAGTGCAGCGCGAGCACGTCTATCGCGTGTTGCTGCAGGATCGCGACCATCCGACGGCCGAACAGGTCTTTATGCGAGCCAAAAAGGGGATGCCGGACATCTCGATGGCGACGGTTTACAACTGCCTGGATGCTCTGGTGAAATGCGGGCTGGTCAAGGAGGTGAATGTGGACCGGGCGGCGATGCGTTACTGCCCGAACATGCACGAGCACTGGCATTTTCGGTGCGACAACTGTGGGGCGGTGTATGATATCGACTTGCCGCCGAGCCGGTTACGGCTTGAGCTGAAGGTGCCGAAGGGGTTTCAACCGAAAACGTACGAGATTTCGATGCGGGGCGCGTGCCCGAATTGCGCCCAGGACAATTGAGATGAGCACGGCAACTGAAACAATCGAAGGCTTTGTAAAGCAGGAGTATAAGTACGGCTTTTACACGGACGTGGAGACGGAATCCGCGCCGCCCGGCCTGAACGAGGACATTATCCGGCTGATTTCGCGCAAGAAGAATGAACCGGAGTTTCTGCTCGAATGGCGGCTGAAAGCATTCCGGCACTGGCAGACCATGACCGAGCCGCTTTGGCCCAAGGTGACTCATCCGCCGATCGATTATCAAAAGATTTCGTACTACTCCGCGCCGAAGAAGCGCGGCGACGGGCCGAAGAGCCTCGACGAGGTCGATCCGAAGTTGCTGGAAACGTACGAGAAACTGGGTATCCCGTTGCGGGAACGCGAGCGGCTGGCCGGCGTGGCCGTGGACGCGGTGTTTGACAGCGTGTCGGTCGGGACGACATTCAAGGAAAAGCTGGCTGAACAGGGAATCATATTTTGCTCGTTTTCGGACGCGGTGCAGGAGCATCCCGACCTTGTTAAAAAGTATCTTGGGATCGTCGTGCCCTACACGGATAACTTCTACGCGGCGCTCAACTCGGCCGTGTTCAGCGATGGGTCGTTTTGTTATATCCCGAAAGGCGTTCGCTGTCCGATGGAGCTTTCGACCTATTTTCGCATCAACGCGGCGAATACCGGACAGTTCGAGCGGACGCTGATTGTCGCTGAGGAAGGGTCGTATGTCAGCTACCTCGAAGGTTGCACGGCTCCGATGCGCGATGAAAATCAGCTCCACGCCGCAGTTGTCGAGTTGATTGCGCTCGATCGCGCGGAAATCAAATACTCGACCGTGCAGAACTGGTATCCGGGGGACGAGCAGGGCCGGGGTGGAATCTACAATTTCGTCACCAAGCGGGGTTTGTGCCGAGGTCGAAACTCAAAGATTTCCTGGACGCAAGTCGAGACCGGATCGGCGATCACCTGGAAGTATCCCAGCGTGATCCTGCAAGGGGACAACGCCATCGGTGAATTCTATTCTGTGGCGCTGACAAACAACTATCAGCAGGCCGACACAGGCACCAAAATGATCCATATCGGCAAGAATACTCGGAGCACGATCGTGTCGAAGGGGATTTCTGCCGGCCACGGCCAGAACAGCTACCGCGGGTTGGTAAAAATCCAGAAGAGCGCTGAGAATTCCCGGAACTTTTCGCAGTGCGACTCGCTGCTGCTTGGCGACAGGTGCGGCGCGCACACGTTCCCTTACATCGAGGTGAAGAATACGACTTCGAGCGTCGAGCACGAAGCGACGACGTCGAAGATCGGCGAAGACCAGATTTTTTACTGCAACCAGCGGGGGCTGGAAACCCAGGACGCAGTGAACATGATCGTGAACGGCTTTTGCAAGGAGGTATTCAAGGAGTTGCCGATGGAGTTTGCGGTCGAAGCGCAAAAGCTTCTGGGCGTGAGCCTGGAAGGCAGCGTCGGTTAAACGGAATTCAGAAGAGTTGAACTATGTTGGAGATAAAAAATCTATGCGCCGGTGTTGAAGGACGGGAGATTCTCAAAGGCGTTGATTTGACGATTACTGCGGGGGAGGTCCACGCAGTAATGGGGCCGAACGGCAGCGGCAAAAGCACGCTGGCAGCGATTCTCGCGGGGCGCGAAGGATACGAGGTTACGCAGGGGCAAGTGCTTTACAATGGCGTCGATCTGCTCGAAATGGACCCCGAGGAGCGGGCGCGGGAAGGGCTGTTTCTCGCGTTCCAATATCCGGTGGAAATTCCCGGCGTCAACAGCACGTATTTCCTCAAAGCGGCTCTGAATGCCATCCGCAAGCATCGAGGCGAGCCGGAACTCGACGCGTTGGAGTTCCTGAGCCTGGTGAAAGAAAAGATGAAGCTACTCGAGCTGCGGGAAGATTTCCTTAAGCGCCCGGTCAACGCGGGCTTTTCCGGCGGCGAGAAAAAGCGCAACGAGATATTCCAGATGGCCGTGCTCGAGCCGAAGCTCGCGATCCTGGACGAGACGGATTCCGGGCTGGACATTGATGCGCTGCGGGTCGTCGCCGAAGGAGTCAATCGCCTAAAGCGTCCTGACAATGCGCAGCTTGTGATCACGCATTATCAGCGATTACTGAATTACATCATTCCTGATTTCGTGCACGTGTTGTTTGACGGGCGAATCGTGCGCTCGGGCGGCAAGGAACTCGCGCTCGAACTTGAAGAGAAGGGCTACGATTGGATTGCCAAACACGAAGCCGTGACGGCGTAGCGTTATGCAAACAACGATGATTCCCGAACAGATAAAACAAGCCGATCCGTATTTGGCGGCGTTCGAACGATTCGCGTCGAACGGCGCCGAGGAGCCCCAGTGGATCGGCCAGCTCAGGAAATCCGGGATGGCGCGATTTTCTGAGATTGGTTTCCCGACTTTGCGGGACGAGGACTGGCGGTTTACCAATGTCGCGCCGATTGCCAGGCTGCCTTTCCGGCCGTTGCTTCAGCCGGTGCGCGGCGACTTGCCAGACCCGACCGGGTTTAACTTTGCAAAGATCGAAAGCTCGCGCCTCGTCTTCGTCAATGGCCATTTTGCACCTGAGCTTTCGCGCGTTTTGCCGCTCCCGAAAGGAGCGCAGATCACGGGTATGGCCAACGCGCTGGCAAACGATGGCGCGTTGGCGCAGAAACATCTCGGACGTCACGTTCGCCTGGAACAGAACGCGTTTGCAGCGCTCAATACCGCCTTTTTCACTGACGGAGCGTTAGTTTTTATTCCCGCCGGCGTGGAAGTGCCACAGCCGGTGCACCTGTTATATATCACGACCGCGACTGAAACCGGAGCGACGGCGCATCCACGCAACCTGATTGTCGCCGAGCGCGACAGCCGGGTGACGATCCTCGAAAGCTACGTCAGCACAGTCCACGGGGCTTACTTCACGAACGCAGTGACAGAGTTTGTCATCGGCGAACACGCCACAGTGGAGCATTGCAAATTTCAGGACGAAAGCCCTGCCGCATATCATATCGCGGCGCTGCAGATGAGCCTGGGGAAGAATTGCGATTTCATCTCGCACTCGATCGCCACCGGCGCAAAGCTGTCCCGGAATAACATCAACACCGTTCTGGGCGGTGAGCACATCGAGTGCGTGCTGAACGGCTTGTATCTGACCAAGGACGATCAACTCGCCGACCACCACATGATCGTCGAGCACGCGAAGCCCCATTGCAACAGCCACGAGTATTACAACGGCATCCTCGACGACAGGTCGCGAGGCGTGTTTCACGGGCGTATTCTGGTCCGTCCTATCGCGCAAAAAACAGATGCCAAGCAGACGAACAAAAACCTGCTTCTGGCCGACACAGCGACCGCTAATGCCAAGCCGCAGTTGGAAATCTACGCCGACGATGTGAAGTGCACGCACGGCGCGACGGTGGGACAATTGAACAAGGACTCGATTTTTTACCTGCGGGCCCGGGGTATCGATGCGGAGACGGCGCGGCGCATGTTGATCCATGCGTTCGCCGGCGAAATCATCGACCGCATCCGCTGCGAACCGGCGCGGGAGGAACTCGACCGCGTTTTCTGGGATCGACTTGAGGAAAACCCGCACGTGGCGGACGTGAAATGATGAAAACCCGAAGCCCGAAATCCGAAATCCGAAGATCGAAAGGTGGGTCCGGAGCTCATGACTTGGGTCTCGGAATTTCTCCGGGCTTCGGCTTTCGGTCTTCGGACTTCCTGCTCTCCCATGTTTGACGACCTGAATGATCTTTATCAGCAAGTTATCCTGGACCACAGCAAGAGTCCGCGAAACTATTCTGAGCTTCCGGGGGCAAACCGCACGGCCCAGGGCCACAACCCGCTTTGCGGCGATCACGTCACGCTGTTTCTGAATGTCGAGGGCGATCAGGTAAAGGAAATCTCATGGCAAGGCTCCGGGTGCGCGATCAGCCGCGCCTCGGCTTCAATCCTGACCACCGCATTGAAAGGCAAAAGCGTGGCAGAAGTGAAAACCCTGTTCGACCGCGTGCATGACATGGTGACGACCGGCAAATCCAACGGTGACCTCGGCAAGCTCGCCGTGTTTGCGGGCGTTCACAAATTTCCCGCGCGGGTCAAATGCGCGATTCTGCCGTGGTACGCGGCGCTTGCCGCGGTGGAAGGCAAGGCGGAGCCAGTCAGCACAGAATCCGAAGAATAACACTTGCGCTATATTGTCCTATGCAGACGAACGATGCTGTCACATTAACTCGCGACGTCGAAGCGGCGGTAATCCCCGCCGGCGCAAAAGTCACCCTCCAGAAAGGTGAGCGCGCTTACATTACGCAATCTCTTGGAGGCAGTTACACTGTGGTGCTCAACGGCAACATGTTTCGCATCGAAGGGAAAGATGCCGACGCGCTCGGGATTGAAACCGCGCCCGGCGATGCGAAAGCCGCCGCCACGCCTGCCACCCCCGAACAACTCGAAAGGCAGGTATGGGACGCGATGAAGACCTGCTACGACCCGGAAATTCCCGTCAACGTCGTCGATCTCGGTCTCATCTACGACTGCAAGATTTCGCCCGTTGGCGAAGGCAGCAACAAAGTGGATGTGAAGATGACGTTAACGGCTCCGGGCTGCGGTATGGGACCAATGATCGCCCAGGACGTCCAGAACAAGTTGCTGTCGATCGAGAGTGTGGAGGAGGCGAATGTCGAGCTGGTGTGGGAGCCGCAATGGAACCAGGGGATGATGTCCGAGTCGGCGCGGTTGCAGCTCGGGCTTTATTGACACGTCATGCAGCACACGGCGCAATCCATTAAAGGTATTGCCGGGGACTTTCCGATCCTCGATCAGAAGGTCAACGGCCACCCTTTGATTTATTTTGATAACGCCGCGACCACCCAAAAGCCAGGGCAGGTGGTTGAAGCGCTGCGCCGCTATTATGAGCATGACAACGCCAACGTTCACCGCGGCATCCACGAGTTGAGCAACCGCGCCACACGCGCCTTTGAAAACGCCCGGACCCGGGCGGCCGCGTTTATCAACGCCCGCAGCGCTGAGGAGATCGTTTTCACACGCGGCACTACCGAAGGAATAAATCTCGTCGCGAACTCCTGGGGCGCAAAGTTCATCAAAGCGGGCGACAAGATCCTCCTCACCGAGATGGAGCACCACAGCAATATTGTGCCATGGCAACTCCTGGCGCAGCGCACGGGCGCGCAGCTTGCGTTCTTGCCGGTGAACGGTGATCGCGGCCTGCTCGATCTGACACGGCTCAGCGATTCGCTGACCCCCGACGTGAAATTGCTCGCGATGACGCACATTTCCAACACGCTCGGCACGATCAATCCCGTCGCGGACTTCTGCGAGCACGCCCGCAAGCGGGGCATCGTCACACTGATTGACGCGGCGCAGAGCGCCGGACATCGTCCGCTCGACGTGCAGGAGATCGGTTGCGATTTCCTCGTTTTCTCCGGCCACAAAATGTGCGGCCCGACCGGCATTGGCGTGCTTTATGGCCGCGGCGAATTGCTGGAACAGATGCCGCCGTACCAGGGCGGAGGCGAAATGATCCTGAGCTGCGATTTTTACGAAACCACCTACAAGAAACCTCCGCACAAATTTGAAGCGGGCACTCCGGACATATCCGGCGCGATTGGCCTGCAGGCCGCGATGAATTATCTTGACGAGATCGGCCGCAACAACATCGCGCATCACGATCAGGAACTGGGCGCCTATGCGTTCGAGAAACTCTCTTCCATGAAAGGAATACGCCTGTTTGGTCCCACCATTGGGCGCGCTGGCCTCGTCAGTTTTCTCCTAAACGGCGTTCACGCGCACGATGTCGTGACCGTGGCGGACCAGCGGGGCATCGCTCTCCGTGGCGGCCATCATTGCAATCAACCGCTCATGCGAAAACTTGGTGTCGAATCAACCGCTCGCGCCAGCTTTTATTTTTACAATACCACCGCCGAGATCGATCGTTTCGTCGAGGTGCTTCGGGAAATCCAAAAGTTTTTTGGCGCATGACCCTCGGCCCTCAATCTGCCATGCGCGACGTCCTCGACGTTTATCCTGGCGCGCAACGCGCTCTCTTCCGCCGCTATCACATCGGCGGCTGCGCCAGTTGCGGGTTTCAGCCGACTGAAACCCTGGAACAAGTGTGCCAGCGCAACAACAATCTCAACGTCGCGGAAGTGCTTGAGCACATTAGAACCAGTCACTTGCAGGATGCCAGGACGTTCATCACTCCCAAAGAACTCGCCCAATTGCGCGAGCAGAATCCCGGCGTGAAGCTAGTCGATGTGCGGTCGCGCGAAGAATACGAAGCTGTTCATATCGACGGCTCGCTTCTCCTTTCGCAACCCGTGATGCAGGAAATTATGGGCAAGTGGCCGCGAACGCAGACCCTCGTAATCATCGATCATCGCGGCAAGCAATCGCTTGATGCAGCGGCTTATTTTCTCGGCCACGGCTTCGAAAATATTCGGTGCCTGCGCGGCGGGATCGACGCCTGGTCCCGGGAGATCGATCCAAATCTGCCTCGCTACCAACTCGGCCCATGAACGAAGACCTTCAGCAAAAGATCAGCGACGCAATGCGCGATCCGAAGAATATCGGCGAGATGCCGAATGCGGATGCCATCGGTACGGTTGGCAACGCCGAATGCGGCGAGATGCTCCGGATGTGGATCAAATACAAGGAGCAGGGCGGCAAAAAAGTCATTGATCGGGCGACATTTCAATCCTTTGGCTGCGAAACGGCCATCGCTGTCGCCAGCCTGGCCACCGAGTTGATCCGAGGCAAAACGCCCGAAGAGGCGCTCGCGATGAAAACCGAAGAATTATCGGGAGAACTCGGCCCACTGCCCCCGATGAAAATTCATTGCGCCGAGTTGGTCGAAGGCGCGTTACGCGCGGCATTGCAGGGTAAAGAGCAATCGGCCGTTTCCCGTGCGGCGGGACCGCAAAGCCCAAGCCTTTTGGACAAGTTTTCTTCCCCGCAAAACCCGGGGGCGAAGATCATTTTCCTTAAAGAAAACAAATAACACGAGGGCCCGAAGACCTTCTGTTCGGCGAGTTTTGGCGTCCGAATTGCTGCTCCTGACTCGTGTTCGAACTCCTCGGACCGACATTTATCGAACTGATCGTTACGCCATTTCGTCACGCGGAAATGGTCTGGGGCATCGTGCCGCTTTATTTCGGCTGGCTGGCCAACGAGATGAATTCGAACCAGGCGGCCTACCGCACCGCCATCCAAACCGGCTTTAGCTTCATCTGGGCGGGCGCGCACTGGTCCTACAAATACCTCACCGCAAATCCAGACGCCGCCAGGGATTTCAATCTGAAGATCTTCCTGGCTGTGAACGTGACCGTCACCGTGCTTGCCCTGGTTTTGGGCGTCGTCGCCCTCGCCAGCGGGTTGCGCAGGAAATTCCCCAAGTACGGCAAGTTCCTCGGGCACACCCGTTTCAGCAACTATTTCATGATCACCATCTTCCCGATGCAATCAGGCTACCTGGTCTGGTCCTGGGAGCGCATTGTCGCCATTGTTGTTTTCGCCGTGCCCCTGTGGATGCTGATACATTTCATGCTGAAGCCCTTGCGAAGATAGGGCTTCGATAAAAGCTGGAATCGCGATAATTAACTGCGCAGATTTCAGCATGCGGTGGATTCTCCCGTTTCTTGTAGGCGCCGTGGCGGTCTCGGCGGCTCAGCAGCCGTCGTCGGTTTATAAGGACAAAGCATTTACCGAGTTCTTTCGGAGGACTAATGGCATCGTCGCGTGCGATGGCGCCTTCTCCGTTCCGCTGTCGGATGAGCGCGCGCTCTGGTTGTTTGGTGACAGCCACGTGGATTGCTGGCACGACGGAACGGTGCCTTGTCTATTCCAGGTCCGCAACGCGGCAATGGTTCATGACAAAGCCGATTTGCAGAATGTCCGCGCGTTGATCGGTTCCGGCAAGGGTTTCAGGTCGCTCTTCAAGAACTCCACGAACGAAGATATGTGGTTCTGGCCGGTCTCCGGCTTTCAACACTTGAACGTGGTTTACATCTACCTGAGCAGCCTGCGCAAAGCGGGTTCCGGCCCGTTCGGTTTCGCGAGCACCGGGCAGGATTTTTGGGGCCTAATGAAGTTTCCGGAATTGGACATTGCGGGCTACCAGCCATTGCCGGACTTTCACGGCATCGACTTCGGTGCTGGATTCGTGGACGGCCCTGCCACTAATCAGCTTTACGCCTTCGGCCATAAACGGCGGGGAATTGCCTTGGACATTTACGTTGCCCGATTCGGCAAGGCAACGCCGGCGACAAATTGGACGTTCTGGGACGGTCAGACATGGTCCGCGCAGCCCACGAATGCGGCTGTGATCGCCACGCAAGCAGCGACGTCCGCAACGGTCTGCAAAATCAAAGACAAGTTTCTCCTGATGACCTCCGAGTTCAGTGTGGCCTGCGATCAAGGCAAGGAGATTTACGTATCAATGAGCGACCGCGCGACCGGCACGTTTTCTCCGCGCCGGAAGATTTTCACGATCGACGACACCGTGGACGGCCACTACCCGTTCTTTTACCTGCCCGTGGCGCACCCCGAGTTCATCAACACACGCGGCGAACTTCTAGTTACCTATTGCATCAATGGCTACGACCCGTGCATTCGCACCTGCGTCAATGGCCGCATGAATCCCGATCATTACCGCCCCCGCGCCATTCGCATTCCGCTGGAGTGGATTCTCAGATAATGTGTCACGAGCCGAGCTCCAGCCCCGGGGCGACCAGGAGAGGCGCTCATGGCGATGAAGCGAGGTCGATTGGCCGAGAGAGATCGATGCTCCACAAAAGGCCCCGCTAAAAGCCTCGTAATCAACTCGGGATGGCGGCGTCCATTCCAGTCGGCGGCCCTCAATCCTCGCGATTTCAAACTTTCACTTGCAGGAACCCCCAGGGATCCTATTTTACCGGACACCCGGGCGGGGTAGCCAAGTGGTAAGGCAGGGCTCTGCAAAAGCCTTATGCGTCGGTTCGATTCCGACCCTCGCCTCCAA
>JAKEEH010000492.1 GCA_022616725.1 Limisphaerales bacterium
ATGGGAAGTCGCCGTCTTCGCCGTGCTGGATCACGCCGTCCAGCGAAATATGTTCGATGAGTTTCAGCTTTCTCATTTGAAATCCTCCTTCACACTGGTTTCTACTCGCAGCACGTCGCGGCGATGGACTCGTCCATCTGAGCTTTCGTGCGTCCCGCCAGGACCAGTGATATGCAAACGGTGTTATGGCCACTCGCAGCGGCGCGAGGGCTGCAGAAGGTCGCTGACGCGCAAGGCCGCTCTCGCCGCCAAACCGCGCCTGTATCAGTCATTATGCTTGCCCGCAGGCGTTCCGTCGGACCAATTTGTAACCGCGACTAAGAACACAAGAATCGGTGGCAGCCCTTTCATTTGGGGTTGTTCCTTCGGAGAGAAGAACCAATAGGGGCTGGACAGAACCGGGGAGCCCGCTGCGCCAGAACCCCAATCTTTACCGTCCTTGACGCGAGTGTAGAACATGAGATGAGGAAGGTTGTGGTCCCCTTCGTCGGTCAGATAGGCCGATTTCGACATCATGTAATCCATAGCGCCGCTTTCGAGGTCCGGCAGTTGTTTGTTCTTGAACGCCGCTTTGACTGCCGACACGATCTCCGCCTTGGAACGACCGGCCATCACCATCCTGGAGCGCAAATAAGCGATGGGCAATATCGAACGTGCAGCTTGGGGGTTCATACAATCGGCAGCCTTCACCTTCGGGTTCCAGAATTCGGCCCAGTCGAATGCTGCTCCCCACCCCCGTCCCACCATGCAGACGAAACCGTTTTTTCCCTGGACCGCTGTCTCATAGCCCTGCCGTCCCAGAATCAGGATCGTCGCGTCGCGGGATATGGAATCGGGAGCGGCACTTCGCGCCAATTGAATCTCCGCGTTTTTTTCCATCAGGTATTGGTCGATAGGTGCCATCTTCGGATACGGCGTCGTGGCATCCTGCGACCTGGCCTGGTACGCCGCGCCGAGCACAACAAGCAGTGCGATGCTCTTGATTACGATTGCGCCAACCTTGTTTTCACGCATAATTTTCCCTCCTGAGAATGGGCCTTTTTTAACGCAAGGCCATCCTTCAGCGTGCGGGAACCTGTCGCCGCCGCTCACTTCTATTTCTTCGTTTGTTTAAGTCTGTCGCCAGCCGAGCCTCGAAGAGGTCATCGCCCAACGCAGTTGGTTGCGGTGACGCTCAGTTCTTTGCGGCGCCCTACTTCGTTGCTTCCTCCGGGGCCGGCATGAAGAAAATCGGGCGCACTTCGACCGACGCACGGCACGCTTTGGCGCCCTTGCGCGCCCACGCCAGCGCCTCGTTCAGATCTGCGGTTTCCAGTATCCAAAAACCGCCCACGTGTTCCTTGGTCTCCAAGTACGGCCCGTCGGTGATGAGCACTTCACCATTGGGCTGCGCCCGCAGTGTGCTGGCCGGTCCCAGACCGCAGGCGAACTTCCTGACACCAGCAGCGATCATTTCGCGATTGAGCGCGTGAATCTCCTCCACTATCGCCTCGTCCTGTGTGGACGGGTCAAAGTTGTCGGGGAGGTAACCAGAAATCAGATATTGCGGCATAATTTCTCCTTGTCTCTGTAACAGTTTTCGGGCGGGCCCATTTGCCCCGCCTTCACTATAACGACGAACGGCGAGACCGGAATTCGACAAATCGTCCAGGAAATTTTACTTGTTGCCGCGTATTAGGCAATTCCTGGCGAGCACCATGGAAGCAGCTTATCTGTTTGGAGGAGGAGTTGCACTCCTCGCCTGTTTTCCAGCCATTTCAAGACTTCCGCCACCCACCTGTTCCTGCCCGCAATGTCGCTCCTAAATTTGGCGGAGCCAAGCATGCGAACGCGATGCCTGCGGCCGCTGGTTCGTGATATTGGTCACAGAATTCGATCTGCCGGAGCGAGAAACACCTAAGGTGACGCTTGAGGGTGTAGTCGGCGGCGATGTCGGGCTGAATACCTTCCTCACCCTTTCGGATGAAACAGCGGTTGATAATCCCCGGTTCTACCGGGCGGCGGCGCTCAAGCTGCGACGGGTGCAAGGCCAACTTGCGCGCCGCAAGAAGGGGAGTCGCAACCGCACCAAAGCCCGATTTGAAGTGGCTAAGGTTCATGATCGAATCGCTCATCAGCGAGCGGATTTCACGCACAAACTTAGTTTTCTGCTGATCGCTAATTTCCTTGCACTCAGCTTCGAGTCGCTCAACACCCGCGGCCTTGCGAGAACCAAGCTGGCCAAGAGTGTGTTGGATGCGGCCTGGGGGATGTTCTTCCGACAACTTGAGTACAAGGGGCGGTGGTACAATCGCCATGTAGTCTTTGTCGGCCAATTCTTCCCAAGTACCAAGAGGTGTTCTGAGTGCTGGCAAATCAATGAAAACCTCAGGCTGTCTGATCGCGGATGGGATTGTCAGAGTTGTGGGAGGCATCATGATCGAGACAAGAATGCCGCGAAAAACATGCAGTCTGAAGGATTTAGAATCTTGGTCGCCGCAGGGCATGCGGAGACTAAAAACGCTTGTGGAGCCAGTGTAAGACCTGAAATTCAGGCGGTTGGCGGAGAAGCAAGAATCCCTCCGCTTTAGCGACGCTTTAGCGGTGGGAGTGTCAATGAATTCACTGCGGTCAAATTTTCAAGGTAGTCTATCCGATCCCCCGATGCAGTAGAGATGTTTATCACTGCGAATAAAAATCCTGCCCCTGGAGATCGCGGGCGACGCGAGAACCACCTCGCCTAGAGAGTTAGTTCGGATCACTTCGTGAGTCGGCCCGGCTTTGATTACGAAAGTATCGCCGTCTTCGCTGGTCAGAAAAAGCTTTCCGTCGAAGGCTACGGCGGACGCGCTAAAACTGGCCGGCGCGGGAACTCTTCCGCCTTCATATTTGATCTGGCCGGTCCTGGCTTCGATACAGGTCAGAATGCCCTTGTCGCTGACGAAGTAGATGTAATCGCCGTACAGAATCGGCGACGTGACGTAAGCCGTGCCTTTGTCATAACTCCAAACCACATTCGAAGTGCCTGTCAGGTTGCCGGAACCACCAAGCTTGACCCCAATTGCTCGTTTGCTCGGATAGCCTGCCGAAACGAAGACCATGTCGTGTCCGGCCACGGCGCTCGGTATCGCATGGCCTTTGACTCCGCCGCAACGCCACAATTCTTTGCCGGTGGCGGGATCGTATGAAACGACCGTCTCAGCGCCGCTGGCGATCAACTCATACCGGTCGCTGGCGCGGACGACGAGTGGAGTCGCATGCGTCTTCCGATGATCGCGCTTCACCCGCCAAACCTCCTTGCCCGTCCGTTTATCCACGGCGGAGATGAAGGAGATGTCCGGTCCGCCGTCTTCCAGGTCACATTGCAAAAAAAGCAGATTTTCGTGAAGCGCCGGCGACGTGCCCGGCCCCATTCCCATCTTGGCGATTTTGCCGACGCTGGTCTTCCAGATCAGCTTGCCGTCGAAGTCGTAACAATAAAGCCCTTCGGCCTCGAAGAACGCGTAAATGAATTTGCCGTCAGTGACCGGCGTGCTCGAAGCGTAACTGTTCTTGCGGTGGCGGTCGTCGAGAACCGTCCCTTCGAAGGCGACGCGCTCCCATAATATTTTCCCCGAATCGCGATCAAGACAAAGCACCTTGAGCGTATGTTTCCTGTCGCCCGCAACGCTGTCCGGATGCACCCACGTCTCGCCTCTTCTGACGTGATGAACCGCTTTCGCCCCGGGAACGATTTCGCCTTCGATGGATGTGGTCAGGAAGATCCTGTTGTTCCAAACGATCGGCGACGAATGACCGCGACCGGGAATCGCGGTCTTCCATATAATGTTCTTCTCGGGGCCCCACTCGGCGGGCAGATTCTTTTCTTCGGAGACGCCGCTACTTTGCTGGCCGCGCCATTGTGGCCAGTTCAAACCACCATCACGTGACTGAGCCAGAGCGTTGTCAGCCCCGGCAATAATGATCGCCAATAGCGCTGCGAAGGTGAAATGTGGTCTCATCATATTCTTCACGATTGTTTTAGTGCCCAAGAAAGTGAATTGTGCTCTACAGTATCTCAGACGCCCGAACAAGATTGGCGGTTTCGCTTTAAATCTAAATCCGACCAAGCCACCCCACGCGGCGACAACGGGACGATACCCATCCACGCGGCGCTGGCTTCATTTCCATCAACGCCCGAGGAGTCAATGAAGGCACTCAAGCACTCCTCGGCGGCAAAGTATGGGGCAGCTACGGCTTCCGCGATGGCTTCAATCTCACCGAGAATTGGTTTGAAGATGTCTACATGGGGCTGATCCAGGCCCCCATCACGGTGATGATTGAAAATCATCGCACCGGACTGAAGTGAAAGCTGTTCATGTCCAGCCCGGAGATTGGGGATGAAAACTGAGAATAGTAAAGAATAGAGATCGCTCGATTCAAAAGTGGCGGACCGGGGATGCGCAATGCTCCACAG
>JAKEEH010000493.1 GCA_022616725.1 Limisphaerales bacterium
CTCCAATCGTCCGTCTGGCGGAAGCTCAAATACATCTCCGCTCCAGACTGTTCTTCAAGCGTGCTGTGACGTACGTCTCCGACGACTCCTATGACCCGCCAGTCGCTGCGGCCGACGGTCACGATTTGGCCGACAGCTTCTTCTCCCGGCCAGAGATGACGCGCCATGGTCTCATTGATCACGATCACCTTCTCTGTGTCTGCGGTGTCGCGCACGTCGAAGTAGCGGCCGGCGCGCAGCGGAATGCGCATCGTTTGCAGGTAGCGATGATCCACCATGCGCGGGAAGGCGATGGGATAAGTTCCGGGCGGATAGCTGAGACCTTTTGCACCGGCGCCCCAGGTACGATTGCGTCCAAGCGGCAAGCAATCGCTCAGCCCAACGGATTCGACGCCGGGTATTGCGGCGACTTTTTCCACGAGCTGGTCGTAATAGCGATTGCCTTCGGCGAGCGACTTGAAGGCGCGCACCGGATCTGCGCGCCATGCGATGGCACTCCTGGATTGAAACCCAAGATCAACGTTGAGCACTTCAGCGAAGCTGCGGATCAACAGCCCCGCCGCGACCAGCAACACACACGCTAACGCGACCTCCGCCGTCACAAGTGAACGGCGCAGCAGGCCCGCGGATCGTCCTCCGCTGCCGCGCTCACCGGCATCGCTTAAATTCTCACGCGCGTCGCTGTGCCAGAGCTGCCACGCAGGCAGAATTCCACACGCCAGCCCCGCCAGGAAAGAGAGCATCACCGTGAAAACGAGCACCGTGAGATCTACTGAGGTGGTTTGCAGCAAAGGAATGCTGAACGCCTTCAGCCGCGATAAACCTTCGGTCAGCGCAAACGCCAGAGGCACGCCGATCACGCATCCGCCGAATGCCAGCACCAGGCTCTCGACGAGTATCTGACGCGCGAGCCGCCATGCACTTGCGCCGAGCGCGGACCGCACCGCAAACTCCTTCCGCCGCGCGTTGGCATGAGCCAGCAGAAGATTCGACAGGTTCACGCACGCAATCAAAAGTACGCAAACAACCGCTGCGGACAGGATGAACATCGCCGTGCGAAACGAGCCGCGGATGCTGTCCTCCAGCGCTGTCATCCGCGCGCCGAACCCACCACGGTCGGCGTGCGCTTCGTGGATCCGCCCGCTGATGACATCGAACTCAGCCTGCGCCTGGCGAATCGTCACAGTCGGTTTTAATCGGCCTACGGCAAAAAGGGTGTTGCCCCAGCGCGCCGTCTCCGGTGCGAGCGGAAACGGAAGCAACATCTCCACTTCAGTGCCCGGCGCGAAAATGGAATCGAAATCAAATGAGGGCGGCAACACGCCGACAATTTCCGTTGGATCGCCATTCAGCGTGATCGTGCTCCCAACCGCGTTGCGGTCGCCGTTGAAATGCTGTTGCCAGAAAGCGTGGCTGAGCAGCGCAGCCTTGCGCCCGTTCCAGACGCATTCTTCGTCCGCGAAACCGCGACCCAGCAACGGTCGCACGCCGAGCACGTCCAAAAAGTTCTGCGAGATCCCAACGCCGCGCAGACGCCGCGGCTCCCCGTGATCGATCAGCGTAAAGCGCGCGTAATCGAAAAAGGCAAAGTAAGCGCCGAGTTCCTCGAAGGACTCATTCTGTTCGCGCCACCCGAGAAAATTGTCCACGCGCGTTGTTCGTGCTGACAGCCCGCCCGTGCCCACGTTCTCGATCCAAACCAACCGCTGCGGCTCTCGAAACGGCAGCGGTCGCAGCAACACCGCGTGCACCACACTGAACATGGCAGTGCAGGCGCCGATGCCCAGCGCCAGCGTGAGCACCGCTACGGCGGTGAAGCCGGGGTTCTTGAGCAGTTGGCGCAGAGCGAAGCGGAGATCATTCATAACGCAAAGCTTCCATTGGATTCACGTTCACGGCGCGGCGGGCGGGAATCAAACACGCGCCAGCGGCGACGAGCAAGAGCAGGATGGCAGCGACCGCGAAGGTGAACGGGTCGCCTGGTTCAACGCCGAAGAGCAAGCTCTGCAGGACGCGCGCCAGAAGCAATGCCGCACCCATACCGCAAACCAGTCCAGTCGTCACGAGCCCCAAACCACGACGGAGAATGAGCGCAAGTACTGAATGCCGTTGGGCGCCGACTGCCATGCGGATGGCGATCTCCCGCTTCCGCGAGCCGACAGTTAATGAGAGCACACCGTAAATTCCGACAAGCGCGAGGACTGTTCCCAGGATAGAAAAACCAATCATAAGCCGCATCGCGAACACTTGTGCAGCAACAGATTCGCCGCGAATCTGTTCGAAGGTCTTCACCCGCTCGATGGCTATCGTCGGATCCACGGTTCGCAACTCGCGTCGCACCGCCTCTATCAGCAAATGAGGGTTCGATGCAGTTTGAATCACCAAATGCTTCGTGAACACCGGGCACTGCAAGAACGGGATATAGATTTCGGGCTCGGCGCTTTGCGTCAGAGACTCGGTTCGGGTGCTGGCGACCACGCCGACAATTTCACAGGAGCGCTTGCGCCACGGGCCGGTGTGCACCTTGCGGCCAAGAGGGTTCGAGTTCGGAAAGTGTTGTTCGGCGAATGCCGCGTTGATGATGCATACGAAGGGTGTTTCACCGGCAGCGGGTTCAGGCCAACTCTTCCAGTTCTGCAGATTGTCGCTCGGACGAAAAGTGCGGCCTGCTTCGATCTGCATGCCCAGTGCATCAAAATAATTCGGTGTCACTGAACGCTTCGGGACAATCAGCTTCTCCGTCCATCGTTGGGTTTCCGGTTGGCCTTCGAGTGTCACGAGGTCGGTCCATTTGTCGCCGGTCAAAGGCAAGCCCCAACCGAAAGCCGCGTGCCTGACGCCAGGCAGAGAGGCAAGCCGCTCTAATGAGCGAACATGAAAATCAATCCATTGGCTACCGTCCCAATTGGGAACGGTGACGCTCATCGTCAGGAGGTTTTGCGTCTCGAAGCCCGGACGCAGCCTCGCAAGATTATCGACGCTGCGGATCAGCAGTGTCGCGCCGACAAGCAAAGCCAGCGTGAAGGCTGTCTGAACCACAGCGATTCCGCCGAGGAGCCGATGCTCTGACCGCGAGGCGCTGCTGGTTGGTCCGCCTCCTTTCATCGCTTGTGCCAGATCGAGTCGCGACGCACGCAGCGCGGGCATGAGTCCGGCGAGCCCGGCTGCTACCACTGCGGCAGCGAAACAACAGACCAATACGGGCCAACTGATCGATACAGCGTCGAGACGTGGAATTGCGGTTCCGCCAATCGCCTTCAGCACTCTGACAGCGCCGATGGCCAGTGTGCCACCGACTGCGCCCCCGCCGAGTGCCAATATCAAGCTCTCGACAAGCGCGTGGCGAAACAGCCGCACACGGTGCGCTCCGAGCGCACATCGCACCGCATACTCGCGCTGCCTTTGAAGTCCGCGCGCCAGCAACAGACCAGCAACGTTGCCGCACGCGATCAGAAACACCAGAACGACTGCGCCGAGCATCGGCAACAGGAGCCGTGCGCCGTCGCGATTCAACTCCGCGACCAGTAAGCGCCCCTTCGCCGTAATGCCTTCAAACCGGCGATCCAATTGCGCCTGCTTCGCCGCGATGGCACTCAATTCCGCCTGCGCCTGCGCCAACGAGATGCCATCGTGCAACCGGCCAGCCACGTTCCATTCAGGGCCCTTCGAGCGTTCCGGCGTGACCGGAATCCAGTAATCCACGCGAGCGTTGATGTCGTAATTTGGGAAGTCCGCGTTAGAGAACGCCGGCAGAAAACGCACGCCCGGTGGCATCACGCCGACAACTTCCAGCGGCGGCTCTGCACGGGTAATCTTAAGCGTCTTGCCGAGAATATTTGTGTCGCCGTTGAAGCGCCGCTGCCAGAAATCGTAACCGAGAATAATGACCGTATCGCCCTTGGCCGAGGCATCCGATTCGACAAACGTGCGGCCGAGAAGAGGCTGGGTCTTGATGACGTTGAAGTACTCCGGAGTGACTTCCATTCCTTGAAAGAATTCGCTTCCTTCTGGCCGGACCAGAAAGTCGAACGTCCAGATGTACCCGGCCATCGCTTCGAACGACTTTGCCTCCTTTCGCCAGGCGACCCACTGTGCCGCGGTGGAACCGACCCGGTAAGATTGCCCATCCATCTTTGCCTGTGTGATGATAACGATCCCTCCCGGTTCGGGATACGGCGGTGGGGTCAGCAACACGCCTTGAATCAGATTGAAGACCGTCGTAGTCGCCCCGATACCGAGCGCGAGTGTGAGCACAGCCACGGCGGTGAAGCCGGGGTTCTTCAGCAATTGGCGGAAGGCGAATTTGAGGTCGTTCATGGTTGGACCGTCTCTTTCTTAAGCTCTACCCAGAAAGGCAACGCCGGGCCAGGCAACGGACTGGCGTGCGAATCGGTCGTCACAGCTCCGTTCAAGACTCCGTCTCGAAGGAACAATTCAAACTCGAGGTCGTAGGAAGCGGGGCCAGTTTCGTCGGGAATTCCCAAGTCGCCTGCCATCTTGCCCGTCAGCCGCCGTTTCGCGTAATGAGCCTCGTTGAGCAGCGTGGTGAGCTGTGCCCCGAGCTTGGCATGAACGTCGCCGGACTGCGTGAATGAAAAGAGGAGTGGGACGTTGCCACGATGAGTCGCAATCGCGCCGGTCCATTTCCCCGCGAGTTCAGAGGAGGGCAAGCCAGAGAGCGGTTTTTCGGATTGCAGTTCTTTGCCGCGCTTCGCGCTCTCTTCGCGAAAGGCCGGCAACAGTTTGAAGAGCACTTCATTGATGACTTTGGACGGCAACGAGGTGCCAGTGTTGGCCAAGCCCACCACAGCAA
The DNA here is from genome assembly GCA_022616725.1 of Limisphaerales bacterium. Classification (GTDB taxonomy): domain Bacteria; phylum Verrucomicrobiota; class Verrucomicrobiia; order Limisphaerales; family JAKEEH01; genus JAKEEH01. The sequence goes on from JAKEEH010000493.1 coordinate 4,814, forward strand.
TCCCTTCTGAAGGCACAAGTCTGAGCCAGGTTGAGGCGTCGTCGGTTCCGCCCTGCGCCAGCACGCTGCGATATCCGTGAAAATCCCAGCCCAATCCGTAGAGGCCATCGCCTGTGGACACGGTCGAGATCTGCATCGCATCAATGGAGGCGTCCGAAAGAATTGCTTTGTGACTCGGCGGATGAGCCTTGAGGTGAAACATGCCGAAGTTCGCCAAATCGTGAGCGCTGCAATAGATGGCGGAGGCACCCGGAGTGGCGGATTCGATTCGAGGGCGCAGACCGTGGTCCGAGCTGTACCTTTTGGCGACGTGCTTCTCCAAACCAGCACCTCCGAGGGAGGCGCGCGTCATGCCCAAAGGAAGAAATATTTCCGTGCGCAAAAAATCCTCGTAGCTTCTGCTGGACGCTCGCGCCACCATCTCTCCGAGTATCGCGTAGCCCAGATTCGAGTAGTCGAATCGCTCGCCGGGCGGCCAGAACGCGATCCCGTAGCGTCGAATCGCTTCGCCGAGGGAAATCCCGCGTTCACCCTGCTCGGGGTAATAATTGCGCCGAAACGTGGTCAGTCCAGCGGTGTGAGTCATCACGCGCCGGACGGTCGCTCCTTTGACATCCCATCTCGGGCTGCGCATGCCGTCCAGGCCGAGGTAACTATTCACAGGACGATCCAAATCCAACTGCTTCCGCTCTTGAAGAATCATGACTGCAGTGGCGGTGAATGTCTTGGATACGGAAGCGAGATAGTAGGGCGTATGCTCAGTGGCGGAAATGCGGTTCTCCCGGTCCGCCCAGCCGAATCCTTCCTCCCAAAGAATTTCTCCACGGCGAACCACTGCCACGGAGAATGCGGGGATGGACTTGGCGACCATCTGTGTCTGAATCAGGTTTCGCGCGGATGAGAAATCCGGCTTTCCGTCTTCGGCGTGGCAGAAACCGGCGAGCGTGAGCACCGCTACGGCGCTGAAGCCGGGGTTCTTGAGCAGTTGGCGAAACGCGAAGCGGAGGTCATTCATAACGCAAGGCTTCCATCGGATTGATTCGCGTGGCGCGGCGGGCCGGAAGAAAACAGGCTAACAGCGCGACGGCTGAGAGAACCAGCACAACGGCGACGAAAACGCGTGGCTCGGTGGGACTGACCTCAAATAACTGGCGCTGCATCAGGCGCGTGAGCCAAAACGCGGCGAGGAGTCCCAGGACGACTCCCACCCCGATTAGACGTCCTCCTTCTGCCATGACCATCGTCAGCACATGACGCCGATCCGCGCCCACGGCCATGCGGATGCCAATTTCGCGAGTGCGCCGAACGACCGAGTAAGCAAGCACTCCGTAGATGCCCAGGGCCGCGAGCAGGAGACCGACTGCCGCGAAGACGACGAGAAAGAGCATGTAAGTGCGCTGTGCTTGGGTGGAGTCATAGAGCGCCTGCCGCCAAACGACAATTTGCGGGGCGCGCATCGCTGGTTCCGCGGCCTTTAACTCTTTGCGAATAGCCGGCAGGAGTGCGCGTGGGTCGATTTCAGTGCGAATCACCACAAACGGCCGACTGTCTGTCAGATCAAGTTCGTGCGCGGGCCGGTAAAAAGTTGGTCTCGGCTGCCGGTCGTAGCGACGGCTGCGGATGTCGCTAACGACTCCGACGACTTCATACTTCAGCGAGGGGCGCCGTGCCCTCCAAAACTTCTTCCCCAAGGCGTCTTCACCCGGCCAGAAAGTGCGCGCCATCGTCTCATTAATGATCGCCGTGCCGGCTCCTACGCCGAGATCGTGGCGGTCGAAATATCGGCCAACTCGCAATGGAATGCGCATGGCTTGAAAGAGGTCGCTTTGCTCCAAGCCGCAGCCTTCCAGCAAGGCCTCGAACTGTTCTTTGCGCCCTTCCAACATTAGCTTTCCGGTGTGTGTCTCGCCTTGGCCAATCCCAACGGCCTTCACTCCGGGCAGCGCGGCGAGCCGTTCGTGAAGTTGCGCGTAAAGCGCCTTTCCTTGCGCTGTGTTGTCGGAATACTTCTCCCACGGAAGATCGAGCTCAACGCGCAGCAGATTTTGTGGATCGAAACCGGGATCGACGCGCAGCAACCGAACGACGCTTTCAATCATCAGTCCAGCGCCCGTGAGCAGAACCAGCGCGAGGGCGAACTCGGTGACGACCAGCGCGCTGCGAAAACGCCGACGGCCAAAGCCCGCCGTAGCCTGGGCGCCAGCCTGCTTCAGCGCTTCATTGAGTTTCGTCCGGCCCGCCCGCCATGCGGGCGCGCATCCAAACGCCAGGCCCGTCACGACGGAGATGAGCAACGTGAAGGCGAGCGCGGCCCCATCGATTTGAATCGGCTTCAAGCGCGGCATGAATTCCGGGATGAGCACGGCCAGCAATTTCACGCCAACGATGGCGACGGCCACGCCGGCAAGTCCGCCCAGGCAAGCGAGCAGAACGCTCTCGGTCAGCAGTTGGGCCATCAGTCGAAGACGGCTTGCTCCCAGGGCCGCGCGCAGGGCCATCTCCTGCTGTCGTTTCTCCGCGCGGGCCAGAGTCAGATTGGCCACGTTCGCGCAAACGATGAGCAGCACGAAGCCAATCGCTCCGAGCAAACCGAAGAGTGTGCGCTGTAAATCGGGTCGGCCAGCAAACTGCGCGCGCGCTGGCCGCACCCAAAAGCCCAGGCCGCCCCGTTGATTCCATTCGCGTCTCCACTCGCCGCCGTAGGTCTCATCGAAGGTACGGTCGTTCGCCAAGCGCCGCGCTACGGTGTCAAGCATCGCCTCCGTTTGTTGAATCGTAACGCCGGGTTTGAGCCGGGCGCACAGGTTGATGTAAGGCATCTTCATCCAACCGGGCGGCAAGCGAAGCGGCTGGGCAGGAATCCAGAATTTTGTTCCACCCGCGGGAAATTGAAACCGATGCGGCATCACTCCAATGACAGTGAAGTGGCGTCCGCTCATTTCGATGGTCCTGCCGATGACCCCCGGGTCGCCGCCAAAAAGCGACTGCCACCAAGCATAACTTATTACGATGACTGCGTCTTGTGCCGGCTTTTGATTTTCGTCGAGGGGCACCGCCTCGTCTTTGGCGAAGGTCCGGCCCAGCAGCGGCGGCACGTTCCAGAGCGTAAAAAAGTTGGAAGAAACCACGAAGCCAGATTCCTCCTGAATGAAATCTTCAGTCTTCCTTTCCAGATCGAGGCTGTCAGCCCAGGCGAAATCAGCAAAGAGTGTTTGATTTGCGCTCAGGGCTTCGAGGACCGGAGGGGATACACCGCCGAAGAGCGGCTTGCCAACGTTTTGGCGAAACGAGCCCACGCTAAAATTGCGTTCGGCGATTTGGACGAGCCGTTCGGTGGCGGATCCGGGGAGCGGATTGAGGAACACCGTGTTCACAACGCTGTAAATCGCCGTGTTCGCCCCGATGCCGAACGCGAGCGTAAGCACGACAAGGAAAGTGAAGCCGGGATTCTTCAGCAGTTGGCGAAAGGCGAAGCGCAGATCATTCATAACGCAAGGCCAGCATCGGATCTACATTAGTGGCGCGGTGCGCGGGAATGTAACTGGCGAGGAATGCGATGGCAGTCAGCAGAACTGAAACTAAGACAAACGTGATGGGATCAGTTGGAGTGACGTCAAAGAGCAGGGCGGAAAGAAATCGCGTCAGCACGAACGCGCCGCAAAGGCCAATCACAATTCCGATGAGCGTGAGCAGCATGCCACGCCTGAGTACGATGCCGAGCACGTCACCGCGTTGAGCGCCAAGAGCCATGCGAACGCCGAATTCCTTTGTTCGTTGCGCGACGGAGTAAGAGATAACGCCGTAAATCCCGACCGCAGCCAGCACGAGGGCCACACTCGAAAACAACGTCAGCAGCAGCGTTAGGAAACGAGGACGGGATTGTGCGGCAAACACCACTTCGTCCATCGTGCGAATTCGCGCGAGCGGCAAGGCGGGATCGAGATCGCGCAGGTCGCGGCGTAGCGTGTTGATGGCGGTAGAAGGGTTGTTCGACGAGCACACGGCGAGGTAGACGTAGAAGATGCGATTCCCTTGCGCGTAAGTCTGGCCGCGTGACAAATAAAGTTCCGTGCCGGTCGGCTTATCGAGTCCGTGGTTCTTCACGTCTTCGACCACACCGATGATGGTGCACCAAACATTGGTGCCGCGGCCGGGCCGAAGGCGGCGGCCAATCGGGCTGTCGTTTCCCCAGAACGTGCGCGCCATGGTTTGATTGATGACGGCGACATCCGGCGCGCCGGTTCCGTCGCGCTCGTCAAACACCCGGCCCTCGATCAGGCGAATGCCGAGGGTCTTGAAATAGTCCTTCGAGACGGTCTGGTAGAAGTCAACGTTCTGAACGGGACCGCCGTCGATAGGGACAAACCCTTCGATTTCTGTGTCTGAATAAGACGTGGCTTCGCGTGGCGGCAGAGTGGACGCAAGTGCGGCGCTCTCCACTCCGGGCAACGTGGCAAGCCGTTCTTCGAATCGAGACCAGAAACTCATTTTGCTTGGATCGTTCGGATACGTGGCGCGCGGCAGCGCAATGGAAGCAGTTATCAGGTTGGCCGGCTCGAATCCTCCGTTGACCTGTTGAAGCTTCCAGAATGCGCGCAGCATCAGCCCGGTTCCAATGAGCAGCATGAGCGCGAGCGCAAGTTCGCTGACGACGAGCGCGTGGCGGAAACGCTGCGTGCCAGTGGCGCCAGTGGTCGAGGCGGCGGCGGACTTTAACGCGCCCTGAAGATTCTGTTTGGCGAGGTGCAGGATGGGCGTGAGGCCGAAGACAATTCCAGTCGCCACACAAATTGCGATGGCAAAGAGGAAAACGCGAGCGTCGAGAACAATTTCGGACGCGCGCGGGATGCTCGCCTCGCTTGCCGTCTTCACGAGTTCCAAACCACCTTGCGCCAGCAATAGTCCGAGCCCCGCGCCAGCAAGCGAAAGCACGAGCCCTTCGGTCACGAATTGCACAGTAAGCCGGCGCAGGCTCGCACCCATCGCGCCGCGAATGGCGATTTCGCGCTGGCGTGCTTCCGCCCGCGCGAGCAACAGGTTCGCGACGTTCACGCAGGCGATAAGCAGCACGAAGCAGACGGCACCCATCAGCATGCGCAACGCCGGCTTCACGTTGCGCACCGTTTCGTCGTGCAAGCCATGGCCTACAATAATGTGGGCGTTGGTGTGGAAGCTGTGGGTGTTCGCCGCGGCCGTTTCCTGCGAGAACTTCACGTACGAGTTCAGTTCTGCGCGGCCCTGGTCGAGCGTGACGCCCGGCTTCAATCGGCCGAGCACAAGAAAACCGTGATTCGAGCGCCCGCCTGACCGCGCCGGATTGATCTGGCTCGGAACCCACACTTCTGGCGGATCGGGGCCGATCGCATCTGGCGGAAAGCGAAAGCCAGGCGGCATCACTCCCACGACAGTGCATTTGCTGCTGTCGAGCAGGATCTCGCGCCCAACGATACTGCGCTCGCCGCCGAAGATCCGCTGCCAGAGTCCGTATGAAATGTTCGCGGTCAGCGGCGCGCTCGGCTCATCGTCGGCGGGCGTAACGAGCCGGCCATAAAGCGGATTCACGCCGAGCATCTGCAACATCCCGCCAGTGATGAACGAGGCCGTGGCGCGCGTCGGCTCCTGGTCGCCGGCAAGATTTACTCCCCTGAAGGTCCAGCCTTCAATAGCGTCCCACGACTTTGCATCGCGCTTCAGATCGAGGTACTCCGGGACGGAAAACGGGAACCGTCGCAAGCCGCCGTTGGGAAAAGTCGGAAACTCCGTGTAAAGGCGCACGAGTTTTTCTGGATTGGAGTAGGGCAGCGGCCGCAACAGCACCGCGTTAACGATACTAAAGATTGCAGTCGTCGCACCAATGCCCAGGGCCAGACACAACACCGCCGCGCACGTGAAGCCGGGATTTTTCAAAAGTTGGCGGAAGGCAAATTTGACATCATTCATAACGCAGGGCCTCCATCGGATCGATTTCAGCGGCGCGACGCGCGGGAACGTAAGAGGAGAACAGTACCACTAAAGAGAGCAGGACCGTCACGGCGATGAAGGTCAGTGGATCTGTGGGCTGCACGTCGTAAAGAAGGTTTCGAAGGACTCGTGTCAGGGCAATGGAGCCGAGCAATCCGATGCCAATGCCCACCAGCGCCAGTCGCATGCCCTGACCTACTACAAGGCTCAAGACATTGTGTCGCTGGGCTCCCAGAGCCATCCGCACGCCGATTTCGCGGCGCCGTTGTGTCACCGCGTATGCCAGTACTCCATAGAGTCCAATCACTGCGAGCGCCAGTGCGATGGCCGCAAAGATACCGAGCAGCGTCAGATTCAGTCGCTCAGGGGCGATATTCTCCGCTCGCGATGCCGCCATCGTGCGCACGTCGTAGAGGGGAAGTTGGGCATCCAGTGCGAGCACCTCGTTGCGCACCGTTGCAATAAGCGGGTCGGGTGCCAGTGCCGCTTTCACCACTACTGACATCCCGCCGTCTGGTCGCTGAAGGAACGAGAAGTAACCCTGAACTTGTCCATCCCACTCGCGGAGGTGCTCTTCGCGCACGCGCTTTACCACACCAATGATTGTGAGGACCGGATTCCTCGGCCCCCATGGCAGGCGAATTTGTTTTCCAATCGGATCTTCATCCACAAAGTGTCGCCGCGCAAACTCCTCGTCGATAACGATCGCGTTCAGTGCGGCGTTTCCGGATTGCTCGCGATCAGTGCCGCGCACATGATCACGATTGTCCTGCTCGGTAAACGTCCGCCCACGCAAAAGCGGGATCCCCATCGCGCGGAAATAATCCGAGCCGACCGTGTGAGCTTCCATTGAGGGCCACTCACCTGGCGGCGGCTCCGGCAAGCCTTCAATGCGAAACGATGTTTGCCAACCGCGTGAGTCGAACGGAATTTGCGATGCGACGCTGGCGGTCTGCACGCCCGGTAAGGCGCGAATTCGTTCCAACAAATCCTGGTAGAACGAACTGCGCGAATCAGGCGTTGCATATCTTTCGCTCGGCAGGCTCAGCCGGAACGTCAGGACGTGTTCGGGCGAGAAGCCTGGATTGACTCGAAGCAAATTGTGAAAACTTTTGAGAAGAAGCCCGGCGCCCGCGAGCAACACGAGGGTGAGTGCAACTTCGGTTACGATTAGCCCATTTCGCAGACGCGCGTGTTCGGCTGTAGTGCCGCGAGCAGTGGCCTTGAGGGTATCGTTCAGGTTTGGTCGGCTTGCCTGCATTGCCGGGACGAGGCCGAAAAGGACACCGATGACGAGCGCGATGGCCCCAGAGAACATCAGCACGGCGCCATCGAGTTTCACCTCTGTCACGCGCGGCAGACTGTTTTGTGCAAGCGTTGTAATCAGCCGCAAGCTCCAGGATGCGAATAGCAGGCCTGCGGCGCCGCCAAGAAGCGCCAGCAAAACGCTCTCGGTGAGCAGTTGTCGAACGATCCGCCAACGCCCGGCGCCAAGTGCTGTGCGGACCGCCATTTCCTTTTGCCTAGCCGCCGCGCGAGCCAGGAGCAGGTTGGCGACATTTGCGCACGCGATGAGCAAAACCACAGCAACAGCTCCAAGCAGAATCCACAGGGCGCGCCTCGCTTTGCCTACCTGGTGATCAAGCAGGAATTCCATTCCCACACGCCGATTTTTGTTTGAGCCGGGGAATTGCTGCGCAAGGCGCGTCGCTAAGGGATTTAGTTGTGCGTGCGCTTGCTGGAGAGTGACGCCGGGTTTGAGGCGAGCAAGTGCGCGATGACCGGGCCGTTCACCGCGAGCCTGGCGCAGGTTTTCGCTAAATCCGAGTTCAACCAGCGTCCACAAACTCGCCCCATCGGGAAAATCAAAGCCGGCGGGCATCGCGCCGAGCACCGTGTGCGTTTTTCCATCCAGCACGATCGGTTTGTCGATGATAGCGGGGTCGCCCGCAAACCGGCTCTGCCAAAGGCCATAACTCAGCACGACAACTCTCGGTCCGCCCGGTTTGTCTTCATTCGTCGTGAAAACTCTCCCAACCACTGGCTGGATCCGAAGCGCGGCAAAGACATCCGCTGCGATCTCGCCGCCAAAGACACGCAATGGCTCGCCCACACCCGTCAAATTGTAATTCGCCCCCCGATACAGGCCGAAATGCTCGAAAGAGGTTTGGTGGGCCTTCCAGTCGATGAAATTGGGATACGAAATCGGCCCACCCGTCCAGTCGCGCCCGGCCTCACTCAATTGCACAAGCCGCTCGGACTCCGGATAGGGCAGTGGACGGAGAAGCACTCCATTCACGACACTAAAGATCGCGGTGTTCGCTCCGATGCCCAGCGCGAGTGTGAGTACGGCCACGGCAGTGAAGCCGGGAGTCTTCAGCAACTGGCGGAAGGCGAACTTGATATCATTCATAACGCAATGCCTCCATGGGGTTTACCTTCGTCGCCCGCCGAGCCGGGATGTAAGACGCGAGAAGTGCCGCTGCGATCAATGCCGCTGTCACGCCGGCGAAAACCGCCGGATCACGCGATGGCAGTGCAGGAATAGCGGCAGCGAGCAAACGTGCAACAGCCCAGGCGCCTCCGAGGCCAATTGCCGCTCCGAGCAAACTCAGACGCAGCCCTTTGCTTAGGACGAGCCAAAGCACATCCCATTGTTGCGCGCCAAGCGCCATACGGACGCCAAATTCACCCGTCCGCTGCAGGACTGAATACGAGGTCACGCCGTAAACGCCGATGGCTGCGAGCACGAGTCCGAGCGCGGCAAATGCCCCAAGTAATCGACCCAGGAGTGCCATTCGCCCCAGCCCCGTATCGATCATCTCGCGGGCCGTACGAACCTGGAACAAGGCCTGGTCGCGGTCGAGGTCGTTCACGATTCTGCGAACGGAATTGGCGACGGCTGCCGTCGAAACACGACTGCGAAGGGCGATGCAAACGCGACTGGACGGCGACTGCGCCATCGGATAATACGATTGAAACCGCGTGTAAGGCTCACCCAGCGTGCCGGGGAATCGCACGTCTTTAACGACGCCGATAATTTCCTGCCAGTTGGTCGAACCGGGACTGGCAATGCGCTTGCCGAGGGCGCTTTCGCGAGGCCAGAACGTGCGCGCCATCGTTTCGTTGATGACAATGACGCGCGGACTGTTCGTAGTGTCCCCGAAATTGAACGCGCGACCTTCGCGCAAACGCAGCCCGAGCGTTTCAAAATGTTTCAGGCTGACGGATTCGCGATAAACTTCGGGCACAGGCCGGCCTTGAGGGACCGGGTGGCCTTCCACTTCGAAGCCGCCACTGCTGTCGAACCGCCAGACTGGAATCGTCGATGAGAAGCTGATTTTCTCGACGCCCGGTAGCGCCGCGAGCCTCTGCTCAAGTTCGTTGAAGAAAATGCTGCGTTGAAATCCGCGATTGTAGTTGGTGCCCTTCAGACTGAGCTGCGCCAGGATCAATCCATCGACGCGCCACCCAGGGCTTAATTGCACGAAGCGCTGAAGCCCGCTGATGAAAAGGCCCGCGCCCGTCAGCAACACGAGCGCGAAGCCGACTTCACCCACAATCAATGCGCTTCGCAAACGGTGATGCGTGCGGCCCACGGTTGTTCCGCGCAGATTCTCCTTCAATGCGTCGTTCACGTCCGCGCGCGACGCGAACCACGCCGGGACCGCGCCGAAAATCAACCCTGTGAGGGCCGAACATATCAGCGCGAAAAAGAACACACGGGCGTCGGGCGCCACGGAGACGCCGGGCAAACCGTCGAACAAGCGACGGCCAATCAAGTCGGTGCACCAGAAGGCGAGCAACAATCCCAGCGCGCCGCCTATGAGTGCGACTGCGACGCTCTCGGTGAGACACTGTTTCAGGAGCCTCGAGCGCTGTGCCCCAAGTGCAGCCCGGACGGCGAATTCGCGCGCTCGCGCCGTCGTACGCACGAGCTGAAGGTTCGCCAGATTCGCGCACGCGATGAGCAACACGAATCCAGCGAGCCCAAACGCGAACCACGAAACCTTTCGCCCAAGGTCGTCGCTAACCATGCGCTGCATCGGTTCCAGACGCAGACTGTCGAGCGCCTGCCCCGGATATTCTTTCCCCAGCCGCGCCGCCACGGCTTTCATCTCGGCATCCGCGGGGTTTATAGAAATGCCGGGCTTCAAGCGCCCCATCATTTGGAGATAGTTGTTGCCGCGAAGACGGCGCTGTTCCGTGGTGAACTGCATCGGCCGCCACAAATCCACGGTGCCCCACAACAGCGGGTGATCGAAGCCCGGCGGCATCACACCGATGACCGTCACGCTCTGCCCATCGAGTCGCACGTTGCGGCCGATAATGTTGGTGTCGCCGCCAAAGCGACGCATCCAGAAGCGGCCACTGAGCACAATAACCGGGCTGGCGCCCGCCTGATCTTCTTCCGCGGTAAAAACCCGCCCAAGCGCCGGCTGCACTCCGAGCGCGGGAAAGAAATCCTCCGTGACACGCATGCCGTCGAGCCGCTCCGTGGCCTGGTCGCCCTCGGAAAGGTTGTAGCTCGACCTCCTGTAAACAGCCAAATGCTCGAAGACATTGTTCTGCTCGCGATAATCCGAAAAGTTTCCGGGCGAATGCGGCCAGCTTTGCGAGTGCGGCGACGTGCGGAAAACGCCGACCAACCGCTCCGGCTCCGGATACGGCAACGTGCGAAACAGCAGCGTGTTGAGCAAGCTGAACATCGCCGTGTTGGCCCCGATGCCGAGGGCCAACGTGAGCACTGCCACAGCGGTGAAACCGGGGTTCTTCAGCAGTTGGCGCAAAGCGAAACGAAGGTCTTGAAACGATGTTGGCATAAGTGTCCCATCATTCATTCCGCAGAGCCATCAAGGAATCGACACGCGCGGCTCGATGCGCGGGAATCCAGCAGGTTGCGAGAGTGATCGCCATCACCACGAGCACCATCCCAGCCAACGTCAATGGATCAACCGCCCGGATTCCAAAAAGATAAGTCTTCAACCCGGTACCCAGGACAATTGCAACAACGATACCGGTCCCGATACCGAAAGCGGCGAGACGGATGCCTTCTCCCAGCATTAAGCGGAATACATCTCCTCGTTGCGCGCCCACGGCCATGCGAATCGCGATTTCTGTGCGCCGTGAACCCACCGCCAGTGACAGCACGCCGTAGATTCCGACCGCGGCTAGCACGCACGCGACCAGCGCGAAGACCCCGAGCAGATTCATCGCGAAGGTCCGCGACGCCATAGACTCTGCACGGATTTCCTCCAGCGTCTTCAAGTTCTCGACCGACACGGTCGGATCGATGGCGCGCAATTCCTTCTCGACGGCGAGTCCGAGGGCGCGCGGATCGCCGTGAGTGCGCACGACGAGGTGTTTCGAGAACGCGCCCGATTGCCAAAATGAAACATAGAGTTCAGGTTCGGCAGTCTGGGTCAGCGCGTCCGTACGACTGTTCTCGAGGACGCCGATGATTTCGATTAAGTTCGTTTGATTGCCGGCGCGCCTTAGCTTTCGTCCGATCGGAGTTCCTCCTGGAAGGTAGCGGGATGCCATCGCCTGGTTGATAATGGCTACTTGCGGAGCCTTGTCATTGTCGCTGGGTCGAAAAGAACGTCCTTCCGCCAGTGTCAAGCCCAGCGCCGCAAAGTAGTCCGGAGTCACGGAGCGCGTCGGCAATGCGATCCTGTCCTTGAGCGCGCCACTGTTTTCTCTGCCGTCAATCTCGAAAGTGCCAATCCATTTGTTCCCGGTCAGCGGCACGCCCCAACCGAACGCCGTGTTTTTGACGCCCGGCAATCGCGCGACCCGTTCGATGGCTTGCGTGTGGAAATCAAGCCAGTTGGTGCCCACGGCGGTGACGCTCATCGTAAGAACATGTTCGGTGTCGTAGCCCGGACAGATTTTGGCCAGCGAACGGACGGTTTGGATCAAAAGGCCCGCGCCGACGAGCAACGCCAGTGTCAGCGCGACTTGCGCCGCAGCGACGCTGCCCAACAGGCGCCGTTCGCCGCGGCCAATACTTGCGGTGCGACTGCCAGCCTTCAACTCATTCGCCGTATCCCGTCCAAGCGAACGCCACGCAGGCAACAACCCTGCGAACAACCCTGCGACCACCGCTGCGCCGAGTGAAAACAGCAGTACAGGCCAGCCGAGACGCACAGCGTCCAGACGTGGAATTGCATTGCCCGCAATAGCCTTCAGCGCGTCCACACTCCACATCGCCAGCGCCGCGCCGACAACTCCACCCAACAGCGCCACCAGCAGACTTTCCATCACGACCGGACGGCAGAGTTGCAAAGCCCGCGCACCGAGGGCCGCGCGCACGCCGTATTCGTGTTGCCGTTGTAGCCCACGCGCGAGCAGCAATCCGGCGGCGTTGCCACACGCGATGAGAAACACCAGCGCGACCGCGCCCGCCACGGGAAGCAACAGGCGGCGACCTTCGCGATTCATCTCCGTTTCTAACAACTGGAGCTTCGGCACGACGTCCTCGAACTCGCGGTTGCCTTGCGCCTGCCGGGAAGCCAGAGCTGTGAGTTCAGCCTGTGCTTGAGCCACCGTCACGCCGGCACGCAAGCGCCCAATCAATTCCCAGTCGGGCCGCGTCAGCCGGTTCGGATCGATGCGAGCCGGAATCCAATAGTCCACCTTCGCATCGACGTCATAATTCGGTTCGCTCGAGACGTTCGGCGCCGGCAGAAAGCGCACATTTGGCGGCATAACGCCGACGATTGTCAGTGGACGCGAGCGCCGGCTGATGGTGGCCGTCTGGCCGACCACGTTCGGATCTCCGTTGAATCGACGCTGCCACAGGTCGTGGCCGAGAATGATGACGCGATGAGATCCCTCGTGCGTGTCGGAGACTTCAAATGCCCGGCCAACCGCTGGACGCAGGCCCGCAACTTTGAAATAATCGGGCGTCACCGCCATCCCTTCGACGGACTCGCTGCCGTCCAGCAACACGAGAAAATTGAAGGTCCAGCCATATCCGGCAATGGCTTCAAACGTTTTGGATTCCCGCTGCCACTCCTGCCATTGCGCGGCCGGCCACCCGCGCGTGCTTCTTTGGCCGTCGATGCGGGCCGGTGTGATCAAGATCAGGCGGTCAGGCTCTCGATACGGCGGCGGTGTCAACAGCACTCCCTGGATAAGACTGAACACCGTCGAAGTGGCTCCTATGCCAAGCGCCAGCGTGAGCGCAGCCAGCACCGTGAAGCCAGGATGCTTCAACAATTGGCGAGCGGCAAATTTGAGGTCTTGCATAGTGGCGAGTGACTAGTGACGAGTGGCAAGTTTCCGTCTGAGTGCGTTGAGCATTCTGCGAAGCTCTTCAATGATCCCAAAGCACACCGCCGCTTCAGTTTCTGGAAAGAAGCCCAGTTCGAGCGCGAGTCGCGGTTGGGTATAAAGCTCGGCGAGGGACCCTTCCGCGTGGGAAATGAATTGAATAAACTCTCCGGTTGTGTGCCGCGCCTGGCCCTCAGCAATATTCGAGGGGATCGACACTGCGCAGCGTCGCATCTGCGAAACCAAGCCGAACTTTTCTTCAGGAGGGAACTTTTGCGTAATTCGGTAGATACTTTTCGCCAACTCCATTCCTCTTTGCCAAACGAGCAAATCTTTGAAGCCTTGTGGCTTCTTGTCGCTGTGCACACCAATATCCATGCTCGTCACTTGTCACCTGTCACTCGTCACTATTTCTCCATCCAGCCATCCCGCAGCCGGATGATCCGATTCCCGCAAGCGGCGTTCGTTTCGGAATGTGTGACCTGAATGATCGTCATTCCCTGCTGGTTCAACTTTTTGAACAGCTCCATGATCTCGCGGCCTTGATCGGTGTGGAGATTGCCCGTCGGTTCGTCGGCGAGCAGCAACGTCGGATTGGCGACGATCGCGCGTGCTACGGCCACAAGTTGCTGTTGACCGCCGGAGAGCTGGCTTGGGAACAAATCCTTCTTGGCGACAATACCAAAGCGGTCAAGCATATCGGCCACCATCGATTGCCGCTGCGACCCTTTGATGTTCCGGTAGGAAAGCGGGATATCGAGATTCTCGGCAACCGTCAGATCATCGAGGAGATGAAATTGCTGGAAGACAAATCCGACGTGACGTTTGTTCAGAGCAGCGCGTTCCCTGGGCGCGAGCGTGTGTATCGGATCATCGAATAGATAATACTCTCCCTCCCACGCATGATCGTACATACCGAGAAGGGCCAACAGCGTGGACTTCCCGGCGCCGGAGGGACCCATGATCGTTACAAACTCACCTTCCTGAATGTCGAGGCTGATCTGGCGCAGAATATAGAGTGCGCCCGCCTTGGTTTTTATCGCTTTCTCTATATTGCGCAGGCGTATCATCGCGTTCATTCCAGAAGTCCTCCGTTGCCTGTCGCTACTGCTTCAACGCTCTCCTCCACGATTCGACCGTCGAACAAATGAATCGTGCGATCGGCATGGCGGGCAAAACGCGGGTCATGCGTGACCATGCAAATCGTTGCGCCTTCGCGATGCAAATCGCGCAAGAGTTGCATGACAGCTTCGCCGTTTTTTGAATCAAGGTTCCCTGTAGGTTCGTCCGCCAGCAAAATCGAGGGCTTCCCGCCCAAGGCGCGGGCGACCGCGACGCGCTGCTGCTGACCGCCGGAGAGTTGGGAGGGATAATGCTTCATGCGATGCGACATCCCAACCTTGTCCAGAGCTGCCTGAACCGCCTTCTTCCGCTCCTCGGCGCTCATTCCGCGATACGTGAGCGGAAGTTCGACATTCTCGAAAACCGTCAGATCGCCAATAAGGTTGAAACTCTGGAAAATGAAGCCGACCTCGCGATTGCGGATGCGCGCCCGTTCCGCGAGGCCGAGATTTGCGACCGACTGCCCGTTCAATGTGTAGCTCCCCTCGGTCGGTGAGTCGAGCAAACCAAGAATGGCGAGCAAAGTCGATTTCCCGCAGCCCGAAGGCCCTGCGATGGAAACATACTCACCTTTCTGAATATCGAGGTGGATCTCGGAGAGTGCGTGTGTTTCAACCTCGTCGGTAAAAAACACCTTTTTGATATTTTCGAGCTGAATCAACGAATCGATTTTGGTAGTCATAATTGCCACAGAGACGCAGAGCCACAGAGCTTTAGAGTATATAGCGTTTAATACCGTCCTTAAGCAGTCGGGAGTTGAAATTAATCAATAATCCAACGCGTTTGTTGGTCACTTTCAGGTATGTCAGAATTTGCGCTTCAAATATCGGGTCGAAACGTTCAACGCTTTTCATTTCGACAATGACTGTATTCTCGACAAGGAGATCGATGCGATATTCTCCGATCAGCCGTCCTTTGTAAATTACAGGAACTGGGAACTGACACTGGTGCTGCAAGCCGAGCAGTTCCAACTCTACACATAAAGCGGTTTCGTAAGTAGATTCCAATAACCCAGGTCCCAACTGCCGATCTACCTCAATTGCAGCGCCAATAATTTTTTCGGTTATTTGATTTATGTCATCCATCTCTGTGCCTCCGTGTCTCTGTGGCAGATTAATAGAGTTTCACTCGTTCGTGATTGTCCCACGCGGACATGTCCGAAAGAACTATCTGGTCGCCGGTTTGAAGCCCTTCGAGGATTTCGATCGTACTTACCGAGCTCCGACCCAATTTTATCGCGACGCGAACGGCTTCTTTACCACCGTTGATGACCTTGAAGACGCTGATGGTGCTCTCCGGCTGGCCTTGCACTGGACGTCCGACATAAAGCACGTCATCGAGGCGTTCCAATTCGATTGTGCCGTCCACACTTAGGTCCGGTCGCGCTCCCCTCGGCAATGGTCCCTCCAGTTTCACATCCACTGTGACCGTGCCATTGAACACCGAGGGATCGACGCGCACAACTCGACCAGGGATGACCCCATTGCGGGTGTCAATGGCGGCTATTTGGCCAATCTGCACGTCCTTGGCTTGTGTCTCTGAGATCTTGATCTCGGCTTTCAGCTTCGCCGGCTGCACGATCTTGGCGAGGGTTGCGCTCGGTGTTACGCGCTGTCCGACCTGCAATGTCACCGCATCTCCAATTTGCTGAAGCACGCCCTCAATCCCCGCGCGGACCTGCAAAGCTTCAACCTGCTTGCGTTTCAGCTCGAGCAACGCTCGCACCTTTTGCACTTCAGCCTCCTGGACCGCGAGTTGCGCCTCAGTGGATTCCTCGCTGATTTTAAGTCTCTCCTCCTCAATCTGCAAACGGGCTCCGAGATCATCCGCTCGGGCCCGTGTCCGGCGGGCGGTCAGAATCGGAACCAGGCCGCGTTTGGACAAATTGTTATCCGCCTCGGCTTCCAACTTTGCCTGCTCGTAGTCGGATCTAAGCGAAGCCGTGGCAGCTTTCTGCGTAAGGCGCTCGCTCTCCAACTGAACTCTTAACTTCGTCAGTTGAGCTTCGGCGCCCTTAAGCTCCCACTCCGCGTCGAACGCGGCTTGCTTCAGCTCAGGATTGCTCAGTTCGAGGAGAATTGTCTCCGGCTTCACTTCCGCCCCCGGCAGAACGAGAATCCGCTCCACTCTCCCGTCTGTATCGGCCTGAACAAACTGAATCTGCTCCGGGACCAGCGTTCCGTTGCCCCTCACCTGCCGAAGCATTTGCCCGCGTTTCACCGTGTCCATCCAGATTGAACTTTTCTCGACCGTGGGCGCCGCCGGTTTTAGTTGAGAAAGACCGACCGTTACGCCGGCTATCAGAACCACGCCAGCCAACACCAGGAGAATCCGTTTCCGTCGGCGCCTACGGGCCTGATCTGGTCGCGCTATATCCATGATTCAGAGTTGTTGCTGCCGTTCTGCATTTGATGTGCCACTGGATTCCGGCTGGGATTTTCACATGAATTCCCAAGTCGAAACACAAGACTGCTCGCTGGTGGGACCGGTGATTCCCATAAATGGGAAACCTACTCGTTCTCGAATGTAATCTTGTTGCGTTCAAAAACCGTTCCTTCCCTCAATGCCAGGTTCGCCAGGGCTTTGTTATAGTCCGCAAGCGCCTGAATCTCTGCGGTGCGGGCCGCTGTCAGATCACGCTGCAACTGCAGCACGAAAAAGCTCGTGCTTCTTCCGTTTTCCAGTTTGCTTTGCTCAGCCTCCAGGGCCGATTCGGCAAATAGTCGAGCGTCATGCGTTGCGCCCACGCGCTCGAAATTGGTCCTGGCCAGGTTTACGACGTCTTCGATTTGCAACATGATATTTTGTTCGAGTTGTTGCAGTTCGACCAATGCCTGCTGTTGCTCAGCCTTGGTGATGCGATAGTTACTCCGCGCTGCCCGGTTGCCCAATGGCACGCTCAGGATCGCGCCGTACGAGTAAACGGGGCTGTTCGCACGACCAATATTGCGGAAGGCGCCGCTGTACTCCCGTTCCGTGCCGGCGAACCCATAACTTCCAACAAGATCCAGCTGCGGATAAAGCTGATTACGATTATACTTGACAACCAGACCGAGTCGCTCTACCTCCAACCGCGCCTGCAACAGGTCGGGACGCAGTGTCAACCCGCGGGTCCAACTACCCTCCCGATCCACAGCCGCCGGCGAAGCCGACATTTCATCTACCGGTTCGATCAAAATGTCGCGCCACTCTGACATATCGTCGCTAAGCAAGGACTTCAGCACATTTTGCTGAGCAGCCAAAAGCCTTTGTGCCACCAGGAGGATCGCGCGTTGCGCGGCGACTTGAGATTCCGCCTGCTTTTCGTCCAGGGGCGCGAGCACGCCCTGTTCGACACGCTGACGGTTGGCTGACAGCAGTTCCTCAGCGAGCTTTAGGGCTTGCTCCTGAACGCTGACGTTCTGTTGCGCCAGTTTCAAATCGTAGTAGGCTAGCTCAACGCTCGTGACCGTCGCCATAATCTGTTGTCTGAGGTTCAGCTCAGAGATCTTAAGGAGCTTCTTGCTTGTCTGAATCGTAAGCCGGGTTATATCGATCCACGAGTTTCTCAGCAACGGCTGCCGTAACTCGAGAGAGACTTCGCCGCTCGTGCTTTCGAAGCGACCATTCGGATCCGTTCCTCGGTTGCCACTGATGCCGCCGCCCAGATCGTAGGAGAGTCCCGTTGGCAGCAAGCCAATGATATTCGCGTTGAATGTCTCTTCTTTCGTGATCGTATCCACGGCGTTACTCGAATTGCCGGCATCTGTCCGCTTCGATCGAATGCCTGAACTCGCGAGCGTGGGCTCGTAGTCGGCGTAGGCGAGGGCCACATTAAGGCGGGCGATTTGCGGTTCGTACCGTTGGACCTTGATCTCCAGGTTGTGCTTGAGAGCGATCTCGATACAGTCTTTCAGCGATAATGGACGCATGGTGAAATTTGTTTGCGCCCCATTGGTCAACGGCCATAGCGCGACGAACACTAATATCAATCGGCTCATGCTTTTCTCTTAATCCGGCATCGCCCTACGCAGGTGGGATGCCATGGACAATACAGGCACAAATCGCCCTGAAATTAGGAGCGATTCTTCGCTATTGGGAAGTGGTTTTCCCAATTACGGGACCAACGCGCTGCCTGCGGAGAAAAGGTAATCAGTTCTCCATTCCTCAAATCTATCGGAAAGGCAATCGCAGCCGAGCTTCACATCCTTTGCTCGAAACACGATTTTGCAGAATGAGCGTTCCGCCGTGGGCCTCGGCGATTTGACGGCTAAGCACCAGCCCAATGCCGGAGCCCTTGGGCTTGGTCGTGAAAAACGGAACGAATAAATTTGTTGTGTCCGGTAAACCTGGGCCTTCATCCTGAATGCAAACTTCGAAGTAGGATACCGCTTTCTTCCAACCCACCCGAACTTCGCCTCGTGTTTCGAGCGAAGCATCCACCGCGTTCCGAAGCAAGTTAATGAGGAGTTGATCCAATTGATCCGGATCAGCTTGGATGCGCAGTTCTGGCCCCGGCTCAATTTTTATCGGCAAGCGGTTTTCCAGCTTGGCAATCCGGTAAATCCACGGCCCGACCTCAAGTGCCTGTCTTCGGGGCGCAGGCAAGCGCGCCAACCGCGAGTAGGCTTCCATAAACCGGCTCAGCGACTCGGCGCGCGCTGAAATGACGCCAAGCCCACGTCGCATATCATCTTCCCAATCAGGAGTCCGGACCTCATGGAGCATTACCGTTTCAAGGCTGCCCGCGATAGATTTGATCGGTGCAAGCGAATTATTCAATTCATGACCAAGCACCCGTACCAATCGCTGCCACGCCTCACGCTCTTCATCACGTAAGGCGCGGCTCAGGTCTGTCAGCACCAATAGATGGTGCGGCAGCCCTCCCTGGCGAAACATGCTTCGGCGCATGCCCCAGCGGCCCAGGCCTCCTGGTAACGTCATCTGCATGGTGCGCGTTGGTTCCCCGCGAAGACAATCTGCCAACCCGAGCTCCGCGGCAGTGCGGCCCAATAACTGTTCCGTAGAGCGCGCCATTAGCCGTTCGCCAGCGCGATTGACCAATCGCAATTTCTGTTCTCCATCGAAGGTAAATACTGCGACCTCGATTTCCGACATTACGGTGCGCAACAACGCCGACGCTTCCAGCGCGCCGAGACGCTGGTTGCGCAGGGTCTCTCCGAGAGTATTCACTTCTGCGATTACCTCTCCGAGTGAGTCATCGTGCCGCGCGCCTCGAGCGCGAATCGAAAAGTCCCCTTCTCGGATTGCAGACAAAAGATTCGAAACGGTTTGCAGCGGAAACCGGACTTTATGCCGTACCGCGCAGGCAAATCCGAACCAGGCCGCCGCAATCAGCGCGGCGACCGTCCACCGTGTCTGCGAAGTAAACTCACCGATCCATAACAACCAAATGGAGAGCGCGGTGCCGGGCAACCCCGTGCATAACGCCAGGAGTAGGATGCGAATTTCAAAACTGAATCGACTCGGCGGCGGTTTCGCCATGTGTGTGCTATTTCATCATTCGGGGAAACTTAACGGGAGATAACAGAGATAAGGGAGAGAGGAATCTCTGTTCCCTCCGTTTCCTCCTGTTTACCTTCGAGCCTTTCATTATAGGCCGTATTTTTCGAGTCGCCGATAAAATGCGCTGCGGCTCAAACCCAGGGCTTCAGCGGCCTTGAGAGCATTTCCGTTGTGCCGGGCTAGCGCCTTCTTGATGAGATAGGCTTCGACCTCCTCCAGGCTCATGTCTTCGATTCGCGGTAATGCTCCACGCTGGGCCCCCAATCCGAGATGTGCTGCTCTCACGATCGTTCCTTCGGCCATCAGCACAGCGCGAAGGATGGCGTGGTCAAGTTCACGAACATTTCCCGGCCAGGAGTGTTCTCTTAAAAGCTGCAGTGCTGCCGGTTCGAAGGCACGCAACTCCTTTCTATAGCGCTGGGCATGGCGGTGCAGGAACTCCTGGGCAAGCAAGGGGATGTCTTCAACCCGTTCTCGTAGTGGCGGCAGATGAAGCTGAATGGTATTCAGCCGGAAGAGTAGATCCTGCCGGAATTTCCCGGCCGCCACTTCACTATTTAGATCCGCGTTCGTCGCGGAAATGACCCGTGTATCTACATTAATCGTTTTCGAGGAGCCAACCCGCTCCAATTCGCCGGTTTCCAGCACCCGCAGTAATCTCGATTGCTTGCTCAATGGCACACTGCCAATTTCGTCTAAAAAAAGTGTTCCGCCGTCGGCCAATTCAAAACGGCCGATACGATCCGCTTTGGCATCAGTGAATGCACCTTTAACGTGTCCGAATAACTCACTTTCAAAAACACCCTCCGACAACCCTCCTATATTTACTGAAACAAACGGCTTTTCTGCCCGTCGTGAGTGAACATGTAGAATTTGCGCCACGAGGCTTTTGCCCGTGCCGTTTTCGCCCGTGATCAGAAGATTGGCGTCCGACGGTGCGACCCGCTCAATCACTTCCAGCACGGGCTTCATCGACGCCGATTCCGCGACCAACGTCGGTTGACCCTGACTGCGCAAAAGCTGGTTCTCCGCTTCGAGCTTCTGCGTTTTGCGCAATGCCCGTCCAAGTTCAATCTGGTTGCGGACGATCGTAATTAAACGTTCATTCTCCCAGGGTTTTGTCACGAAATCCCGTGCGCCGCGGCGCATCGCTTCGACGGCCAGCTCAATGCTGGCCCACGCCGTCATCACAACAACCGGCAGGCTTTCGTCCAAAGCCGTGATCCGCGAGAGAAGGTCTAGGCCTTCTTTGCCCGAAGTGGTGTCACGGGCGTAATTTAAATCCATCAAAACCAGGTCTAAGTGTTGCGTCCGAATGGTCTCGAAAGCACTCGCTGGCGACGTCGCGGATTCAATTTCATAGTGCTCCCCCTTGAAAAGCAGCCGCAGCGCTTCCAGAACGTCACTTTGATCATCGGCAATGAGAATTCGTGGAGATATCGAGCTTCGCGATTTCATTCTGGGTCACTCTGCAATCGTTAGCAACATGCGCGCCAATAATCCAATGAAACCCGAATGGCAGCAGCAATTTAAAAGCAAAGGAAACGGGCAGAAGATATGCCTCGAACCCAGTTCGTCCATACAAGAGCTCGAGGTGAGCACTTACCAATTAAAGCTTTGTCCTTGTATAGACCAAAACTGTTAGGATTTTGTGAGGACATCGGCAGGAAGTGAAAAAACCTCAGGAAATAGTGGTCGGGGCGGTGAGATTCGAACTCACGACCTCTTGTACCCGAAACAAGCGCGCTAGCCAGGCTACGCTACGCCCCGACCGAAATGAAGAGATAAGGTGCTGGGTCGAGGCACAAATTGCAAATGATTTTCCTCACTCTAAACTTCTCGCCTGGCGCCAAGTGGACTGAGGGGCCGCTGCGGCAGGCTGCTCCCCGGAATCGGGGGAGATTTTGAATTTTCCAATTTGGGATTTTCACCTTTCAATGTCTGGCATGCGCACACCTCTTTGCCTCCTGACAGCAGTCTTGCTCATCGCCAATCTCGGTTCTGCAGCGGAGCATTACAACGCGAACCAGCCTGCCGACATCCTGCACATGCGACTGGACGTGGGCTTCACAACGAAGGGAATGCAGGCGCGGACCTGCGAAGGCCGCGTCGAATACACGTGGCGGCCCCGGGGCGAACCGCTGCGCCTCTTGCACATGGATGCAGTGGATATGAGCATTCTTGAGGTAACGGTCGGAGGTGGTTCCGTGAAGGCCGACTTTGCGTATGACGACAAAGTTTTGACCATCGAGTTGCCGAAGGCGGTTTCGCTTTCGGAGACTGGGAAAGTTTCCATCCGCTACCGACTGGATGACCCGGCCAAGGGCATGCATTTTGTCCTGCCAAATGCTTCCACGCCCAAACGGCGGGCGATGGTCTATACGATGAGCGAACCCCTCGAAGCGCGCTACTGGATGCCGACACACGATTGGCCCAACGAACGGTGGACGACGGACATCATCGTGACGGTCCCGCCCGGCTTCACCGCGGTCGCAAACGGGCTGCTGATCGAAAAGACTACTGCGGCCACAAACCAGGCGGCGGTCTATCACTGGCGAAGCGAAGTGCCGACGGATCCGCACCTGATGGGATTCGCGATCGGAGAGCTGGTCGAATTGACCAATTCGTGGCGCGGCAAACCGATCCATGTATTCACTCAACCGGGCCTGGAGGCAGCGGCGCGGTTCACGTTTGAGCGCGTGCCGCAAATTCTCGACTTTTACTCGGGTTTGCTTGGTGTCGAGTTCCCCTACCCTGCTTATAATCATGTCACCGTGGTCGATCATCATCACGGCGGTATGGAGCACGCGGGGTTCTCCTTCGCGACGCCGAATGTGTTGAGTGAAAACGAGAACGGCGATTGGCCACGTGAACATGCCGAATCCTGGCTCATATCTCACATGATGGCGCACCAGTGGTTCGGCGGATTGGTGAACTATCGGAGTGTGTCGCAGGCGTGGTTGAACGAGGGTTTCGGCACGTACCTCGATACACTGTGGACCGCGCACACCGACGCGCCGGAGCGCGTGGCGTGGAATCTGCATCGCTACGCCAGGAACATCGCCGGCGCGGATACCAGTGAATCGGGCTCGCCGATGGTGCGCCGCGATCTCGCGCATGCCGGTGACATCTACAGCATGGATTCGAGCAAGATTTACTACAAGGGCGCGTGGGTCGTGCACATGCTGCGCGCCCAACTCGGGGAAGACGTGTTCTGGCAGGGCGTGAAGAGATATCTGGAGGACAATACGGGAGAGAGCGTGGAAACGCAGGATTTGCGGAAAGCGTTCGAAAGTGTTTCCGGGCGCGATCTGGAACAATTCTTCCAGCAATGGGTGTTTGGACGGGGTGTCCCGCGCCTGGAAGTCGATTACGCTTGGAAACTCGAGCAGCGGCAGGCGGTCGTCACGATCCGGCAGACGCAGAAGATAGACACGAACACGCCCGCCTTCGCGTTTCCGCTGGAACTTCTGTTTCGACGGCACGACGGTGCTTACGAAACCAATACAGTACAAGTTAGCGGCCAACGGCACGAGTTCACCTTTCCGTTTCGCGCCGAGCCAAAAATGTTCTGCGTTGATCCGCGCGAATCATTGCTCAAGACGCTCAAAGTACATGCGCCACAGGCGCTGCTGGCCGAGCAGGCGCGGCATGCGCCCACGGCGCCGGCGCGGTGGTTTCCCATCGAGACGCTGGCACAATCTTCCACCCCGCATGCGGTTGCCGCTCTGGAATTTGCTCTAAACGACGGCGGCGCGTTTTGGGGAGTGCGTGATGCCGCGGCGCGCGCGCTTGGAAAGCTCCAGACTGAACCGGCGCACGCGGCGTTGGTTCGGGCCTCTGCACTGGAAAACCCGCCGCGAGTTCTGGCCGCGATTCTCGAAGCGCTCGGAAACTACACCGTCTCGTCGAAGGCGCATGAAATCGTGCTGGGCCGCGCGGGTTCCGATCAACCCTTATATGTGCAACACGCGGCGATCACTGCGCTGGGCAAATTACGAGGGTCCGCGAAACTGCGGGACCACAGCCGCCGCGAACTGCTCAGCGCGGCTCAGAAAACGTCGCGCCATTACGTGCGGGACGCGGCGCTCCGCGCGCTGTGGGCTTTGGACGATCCAAAAACGTATGATCCAGTTCTCGCCCTGGCGCAACCGGGTAGCGACGATCGGCTGCGAAACCGGGCGGTGACACTCCTTGGCCGGTTGGGAAGGCACCATGATGATCGAAGCGGCACGCGCACTTTGCTCGTGGGATGGCTTTCCGATCCCGACCGGGACGCCCAGGCAGCGGCAGCCGCGGGACTGGGCGAACTCAAAGACCCGCGCGCCATCGCCGACCTGGAGCGACTGCGCGCCAGCGGACAGCCGCAGGAACTGGGGACAGCGGCGCAGCAAGCGATTGACTCCATCAAGCGTCCAGATGATCCGAAATACGCCACCTCCGCGCTCGTCGA
>JAKEEH010000494.1 GCA_022616725.1 Limisphaerales bacterium
CTAAATCGGCAAAACCACGTGAAAAGCCGTGCCTTTGGCGGTCTCGCTCTCGACCGTAATGTTGCCCCGGTGTTCCTGGATAATGCGGCGCGTGATTGGAAGGCCGAGGCCGGTGCCGTGTTGCTTGGTGGTGAAGAACGCGTCGAAGAGGCGTCCCAGATTCTCGGGCGGAATGCCAACCCCCGTGTCGCAAACGCTCACTCGAATCCCGGCGGGTATTGAAACCATCTCGGTTTTGACCGTCAATTGCCCGCCGGCGCCCATGGCTTCGATGGCGTTGAAGAACAGGTTTAAGAACGCCTGCTGCAACTGATATTCGTCGCCCCGAACCAGATCGGTGCGCGCTGAAAAATCTCGCCGCGAGCGGATCTGTTTCCCCTCGAGCTGATGTTGCACGAGACGCAAGGCATGATCGAGCAAGGAATGCAGCCGCAACGAAGCGAAGGTCGGACGCGCCGGCCCGGCCAGCCGCAGCATCTGGCTGACGATCGAATCGATGCGCCGCATCTCCCGGCCGACGATGGGCGCCAAATCGGCGTCCGGGTTTTCGTGGATGAGCAAATCGACAAAGGTCCGGACGGCGACCATGGCGTTTTTGATTTCATGCGCCATGCTCGCGGAAAGTGCGCCGACTGAAGCGAGCCTGTCGAGCTGCCGCATGTTGTTTTCCAGCTTCTGCACCGGCGCCAGATCCTGGGCGAGCAGCACAACTCCGATGCCCTTGCCCGGTGCCTTCGCATACGACTTGAGAGGGGAATCGGAGATAGCACTAGTCAAGGGATAAGCGCTGACCCGCAGGTCACCATCACGCACGTGAACATGGCGGCCTTCGATGGCGCGGGAAGTGCGGAAAACCTCCTCGATGACATCACGCAACGCTACTGGCAAGCGGTCGAAAGACTGGTTCAGGGCGTGGGTTGCAGAAAGGTGCGTAAGCCTTTCCGCGTGGTCGTTGAAGCACGTGATAAAACGATCAGGGCCAATCGAAATGATGGCCGCACCCAGACAGCTATGCAGCGCATCCGCGAAGCTGAGACCGTAATCGCGCTCTTCGGCGCTCAACGCGCGCTCGAGTTCCATAGATCCGTTTCGGCGGTGTAATACGATCCGTTCGGGGCGAAGCTACCGGCGGAACCGCGAGGAGACAACAAAATTAAAAACCTCCCCGCCACCCCCATTCAATTTAATTGTTTCACTATTTTAGTTCTTTCAACTCCTTCAGGTGCCGCCACCGCCACCATCAATCCCAGGACTGTCTCGATCACTTCAACCATTCGCAATATTTAGAGTCTTGCTCCGATTTGAGAAGCCGAAGAAAAGTGAACGTCAGGCACGCGCGCGGACACATCATTGCGAAATGCGCTACACCCCTTCGCCATTGCGGCAGGTGATATATTCTTGAGGATTGAAAACTTACTTATTCCAGTCATGGTCACGCCAATGAAAGTCGTGACCATCATCGTACGCGTGCTGCTGGGACTCATGTTCGTCGTTTTCGGCTCAAATATCTTTTTTCACTTCATCCCGATGCCACCGCAAAACCCCTCTCTCGCAACCGACTTTAGCAAAGCGCTCATGGAAAGTGGCTTCATGTACGTCGTGGGTGCTCTCCAGGTAGCGGGAGGATTACTGCTCGTCATTGGGCGCTACATTCCGCTGGGATTGACTCTGCTCGGCCCGGTGATCGTCAACATCCTGCTCTTCCACATCTTTCTCGAACGTTCCGGCCTGCCCATGGCCATCATCGTCTGCGCCCTCGCCCTTTTTTTGCTCTGGCGATATCGGGCCAACTTCGCCGGACTGGTGAAGCCTTGACATGCTCCCGCGGTGGAGCGCAGCGCAATGAAGTCAGGCACGCCCGGTTTTCCTCTTCTTGTTCGATCTCTGGCGTGTTGAACATGCTCGTCTCTTCAGAGCAAGCACCATTCGCCAGGGGCACAAAAACTTGTCTTGGCGGCAATGCCATATAAGTTGCTCTCCGAAATGTCGAAAACGTTTGCAGAGTTGAACTTCCCGGGCCGGCTGATCGCCGTCGAGGGACTGGATGGTTCGGGCAAGTCAACGCAGATTTATTTGCTGAAGCGCTGGCTCGAGAACCAGGGACTGAAGGTTTATTTCAGCGAGTGGAACTCCTCGGAGCTGGTCAAGGCGGCGACGAGCAAAGGCAAAAAGCGCGAACTGCTGTCGCCGACGACGTTCAGCCTCATCCATGCGACAGATTTCGCCGACCGGTACGAGCGGCACCTGCTGCCGTTGCTGCGCGCCGGCTACCTGGTGTTGTGCGACCGCTACATATTCACGGCGTACGCGCGGGATGTCGTACGCGGGTGCCCACCGGAGTGGGTGCGCGCGATTTACAGCTTCGCGGCGCTGCCGGATTTTACGTTCTTCTTCCGGTCCAATCTGGAGGTCTCGCTGCAGCGGATCCTGGATGGCAGGCCGCAATTGAAATATTTCGAGGCGGGGATGGACTTGCGGCTATCGAGCGATCCCTACGAAAGCTTCAGGATTTTCCAGGGCCGGATCCTGGAGCAGTACCTCGCCATGACGAGCGAATTCAATTTCCTGGTCATCGATGCCAATCAACCGGTCGAGGTGCAGCAGAACGCGGTGCGCGATTTGATCGCCAACAGCGTCGATCTGAGCCTCTTTAAGCGCGAGGAGAACTACACTCGTCCGCAAAGGCCGCCAGCCCAAAAGCCAAGATGGAAAGAGAACCTCGTCGAAGATCAAAGCGTGCTGTGAGCCATCGCGTCCTTGTGCCGAAACGAAGGCCGCGCCGCTTTTATGGGCACGGCATCCCCGGCGTGGAGCTGCAAAAGCTCTCGGGCAAACTGATTGTCGTGGAAGGCGCCGACGGGTCGGGCCGCTCAACCCAGATCGCGCGGCTGGTGGACTGGCTGGAAGCCAGCGGCCACGCGACCGTACAGGTCGGGCTGAAGCGTTCCACGCTGGTAAGTGAAGAGTTGGAAAAAGCGCAGGAGGGCAACATTCTCAGCCACCGGACGCTGAGCCTGTTTTACGCGACGGATTTTGCCGATCAGTTGGAGAACATTATTTTGCCGGCATTGCGCGCCGGCTTCATGGTTCTGGCCGATCGTTACATTTACACGCTCATGGCGCGGGATCTGGTCCGTGGCATGGACGAGAACTGGCTGAAGAACCTTTACGGAATCGCGCCTGTTCCGGACGCAGTGTTTTACCTGAATGTGTCGCCGCAGGAGCTTGTGCAGCGCAACCTGGCCAAGAACGCCGCGCTGGACTATTGGGAAAGTGGCATGGATATCGGCCTGGCGGGAGACATGTTCGACAGTTTTTTGATTTACCAGGGAAAGATGCTCGAGCAATTCAAGCATCTGCAAACGATTTACGGGTTCACGATGTTGGATGGCAACAAATCGGTGGACGAAATCAACGCGGAATTGCGGAGCCAGATCGAACAAGTGTTGCTCGGGAATAATGGCGGGCCTTCGCCCCGCCGGAATGACTCCATGGAGTACGACAACAAAGCTGCGGACCAGTGAGCGGCTCATGCGTCTATGGCCGGTGATGGCAATTACGTAGTGGGCGCTGATGTGGGCGGGACGAAAATTTATGCCGGGGTTTTCAACTCGGCCATGGAGTGTGTCGGCACGGCGCGCGTAAGCACCAAGGCCCAGCGAGGGCCTGATGAGGTCATTGAACGGATTGCGCGGTGCGTGCGGGATGCAGTGGATGAATGCGATCTCAAGCTCGACCAGGTCCGAGGGGTGGGCGCGGGCGCGCCTGGGGCCGTTGACCCCGAAACGGGGCGGGTGATCTTCGCGCCAAACCTTGAGTGGAAGGACGTGCAGCTCAAGAAGGCGCTGGAAAAGCAGATCGGCTTGCCGGTGTTCATCGAGAATGACTGCAACATCTGCATTCTGGGCGTTTACGAGCGGGAATTAGGCAGCAAACCACAGCATGTCGTCGGCGTGTTTGTCGGGACTGGCATCGGCGGCGGACTCATCTTGAACGGGGAGCTTTACTCCGGGTTCAATAAGAGCGCCGGGGAAATCGGCCACATGGTGATTTCCGACGGCGGACCCAAGTGCGGCTGCGGCAACACAGGGTGCTTTGAAGCCCTGGCTGGCCGCGCGGCGATTTTCAGGCAAATCAAAGCGGCGGTCGAAGGTGGTCAAAAGACGGTCCTGACGGAAATGCTGGGCCCAAAACTGGACGACCTGCGGAGCGGTGATTTGCGCAAGGCGATCCGTCGTGGCGACAAATTCGTCGCGCGAGTCGTGGAAGACGCTGCGGAACATATCGGTGTTGCCGTGGCCAATCTGATCAACATCTTGAACCCCGAAGTCGTCGTTCTGGGCGGGGGAGTTATAGAGGCCCTCGAGGATGAGATGATGGAAATCATCCGGCAAACGGCGCTAAAGCGCGCGTTGCCCGGGACGGCGAAAGGCATCGAGATCATCGCCTCCAAGCTGGGGGATGAGGCCGGGATCGTCGGCGGCGCCGTGCTGGCGCGACGGCGAACAAAGTGAGCGGGCCGCGGACCGGCCGGTGTTCACGGGCATGAAAACGTGCGTAATTTTTAATCCGTCGGCGCGCGGGGAGAAGGCAGCTCGGTTTCGCGACCATCTGGCGGCACTGTCCGCTGAATGTGTTTTGAAGCCTACTTTTGCGGCGGGCTCGGGCCGGGCCCTAAGCGCGGAAGCGGTGCAGGACGGCTGCGACGTTATTGTCGCCGCCGGCGGCGATGGCACTGTAAATGAAGTGCTCAATGGCATAGGCGACGCGCCGGATGGTTTCGCGCGAACGCGGCTGGCGGTGATGCCCCTGGGTACGGTGAACGTGTTTGCGCGCGAGCTGCGGATGCCTCCGGATTTTCAACGCGCGTGGGCCGCGATCAAGCAAGCGCGCGAGGCAGTCATTGATCTGCCGCAAGTGGAATTCACGCAACGCGGCGCGACCGAGCGCCGGTTTTTTGCGACGATCGCGGGGGCGGGATGGGATTCCAAAGCCGTCGAACTGGTAAACTGGGAATACAAAAAACGGATCGGCGCGCTGGCATATGTCTGGTCGGGTTTGCAGGCCTTGACAAAGCCGTTGCCTCAAATCGCGGTTAGCGACGGCGCTCGCACGCTCACTGGCGAACTGGTGATCATCGGAAATGGCCAGCTTTACGGCGGTAATTACCGGCTGTTCCCGCTGGCGGATTTGCGCGATGGCGTGCTGGAAGTGTCGGTGTTCCCGAAACTGGACATCGAGCGAATTCTGCGCGGCACGTGGGGATTGTTCACGAATCGCCTTTACGAAACCGGCGCGGTCCAGCACCTCAAAGCGGAGAGGTTAACGCTCTCGAGCGCGGAGCCACAGGTTCCATTCCATGTTGAAGGCGAAAATGTGGGCTGCTTGCCTGCAGAATTTTCGGTGCGGCAGCAGGCGCTCAGGGTAATCGTGCCTTAATTGCGAGGGCCAATCAGCGAATTCGACCGTCGGCACTTTGGCTTTGACAGAGCGCGCCGCGGGGTGCTAATGCGGGCATACAGACTATGAAAACTTACGTTACTATCGCATATTGCGTCATGTCAGTTACCGCGGCTTCGTTTGCCGGACAGAAGATCCCCGATGAGCATAAGATCGCCGGCTTCGCGGTGGGTTGCCAGGCTTACACCTTCAATCGCTTCTCGGTCTTCGAAGCGATCGAAAAAACCGACCAGGCTGGCGGGAAGGTAATTGAGTTTTTTCCGGGCCAAAAGCTCAGTTCCGAGGAGCCTACGGTTCGGTGGAGCCACAATTCGCCCGATGAAGTGACCGACAAGGTCAAAGCCAAGCTGGCGAAACACAAGATCCTGGCGGTGAATTATGGCGTCGTCGGCGGCAGCGACGAAGCGGAGTGGCGCAAGATTTTTGAATTTGCGAAGAAGCTGAATCTCTACGGCATCACGACCGAGGACATCAAGAACCTCGATGTGATCGAGAAACTGATCAAGGAATTCGACATCAAGGTGGGCATCCACGAGCACGGCAAAAACCCGAATCGGCCGGAATACAAGCTCTGGGATCCTAATTACGTGCTCTCGCTCGTGAAAGACCGCGACCCACGGATTGGGGCGTGCGCCGACACCGGGCATTGGGCGACTTCGGGCCTAAAACCAGTCGATTGCATTCGGATTCTTAAGGGGCGCGTGATCAGCGCGCATTTGAAGGATCGCGCCGAGATCGGCAAAGGCTTGCCGGACCAGGTGTTCGGCACCGGCGTGTCGGACATCAAAGGCGTCCTCGATGAACTCAAGGGGCAGGGCTTCGACGGAAACATCTCAATCGAATACGAGAACAACTGGGACCACTCCGTGCCGGATGTGGCGCAGTGCGTCGGCTTCATTCGCGGTTGGGGGGCGGGATCGAAATAAGAGCCCGTGCCCTCTCCCCCGGCGGGAGAGGCGAACCCAACGGCTTATCCGCTTTTATGTGGCTAACTAATTTAGTCACTCCGGCTATCGAAGGTCGAGATCGATCCTGTTTTCGTCGAGAATCGTTCCTTCGGCAAAACGCAACAGTGAAACAGCCTTGTTGTAGTCGGCCTTTGCCTGGGCTTCGGCTAACCGCGCTGTTGCGAGGTCGGTTTGAAGTTGCAGGACAATGAAAATGGAACTCTTTCCGCCAGCGAGTTTCTGCTCTTCCACCTGCAGGGCTTCCTCGGCATAACGTGACGCTAGGCGCGCGGCTTGCACCCGGTCATAGCTAAAACGGGCGCTTTGGATTGCGTCGGAAACTTCGCGCATCACCAATTCTTCCTTCTCCTTCACCCGAAGCTGCGCCTGATCTTTGACCGCCTTGCTGGCGCGGTAATTGGCCCGTTCTGCGGTGCGACTCAGCGGAAAGCTCAAGACGACTCCAACGAAGTCACTCGGCGCGTCGCCACGCGTGAGTTGATCGAACGCATCGGAGAAGGAAGCGGTCGCGGGGTCCGGCGGGAACGTCTGCAACGCGCTGGCGCCGCGTCGGCCATAGCCACCGATGATATCGAGCGAGGGGAAGAGTTGATTGCGGCGAAATCTGACATTGATGTTGGCGCTCTCGACCCCCTGGACGAGTTGCGCCAGGTCTGGACGGCGAGTGAGGCCGCGCTGCCAGCTCGAAACGAGGTCCAGGTTTTGCGCCACCAGCAAGGTGCTGTCGGTGGGCGATAAGAACTCTTCGGTCCAGTTCGTGGCTGTCCATCCGAGCAGCGTTTTGAGATTGTTGCCCGCCAGCGATACCAGGTTGCTCGCGGCGATCAGGGTCCGAGTGACCGTGGCATGCTGAGATTGCGCGAGTTTTTCTTCCAGGACGGTGTAGGTGCCAACTTCGATCTGCCGCCGGACACCGCTCAGGAATGTCTCCCTGGCGTTCAGCAAGTCCTGCTGGATGCGAACATTCTCCCAGGCCAGCGCAAGGTCAAAGTAGGACTGCCGAACCTGATTGACTACGTCCATCGCGACAAACCGCACCCCGTGCTCGCTGATTTTAAGATTGCTCTTGTTGATGCGGATGGTGAAGCGGCCCAGGTCGATCCATGCATTTTTCAACAACGGCTGGCGTAGGAAGACGTTGGCCATCAGCTTATAGGAATCGAAATTCAGGAAATTGCGCGTACCGGAACTGTGAGCGTAGTCGCCAGCGAACGTGTAGCTCAACCCCGTGGGGAGAAAGCCGATCAGTGTGTTGCGCGCCACTTCCGAATCGGCTGAAAAGACAGCATCGGCGCTGAAGTCCGCTGGGTCAAAGCCGCCGGAATCGGTCGAGGATTCGCGGTCAATCTGAGAAGTCAGGATAGGATCATAATATCCATACGAACTGCTCAGCGTCATCCGCGTCACTACGGGATTGATCCGTTCGATCTGGAGCAAGCGATTGTTTGCCAGCGCCGTCCGAATCGCTTCGCTCAAGGACAAATTGCGGAGGATGGGACGATTGGTTTCCGCCTGAATTGTCCCGTTCCAGCAAAGCGCGGCAGCTCCAACCACCGCCGCCCACGTCGAAACCAGCATTGCCTTCCTTTGCCTCATCACTCCAGCAGTGCCGTGCCCGGAACTGGATCTTGCTCCAGATAAGCGAGCGGGACGGAGATGGCGCGGAAGCGTTTCAGATCTGGATCTTTAAGTTTTTTGCAGTCCTGGCCTCGGATTTGCAGCGTGCCGTCGTCGCTCAAGAGGAGGAGTTGCTCTGACC
Source organism: Limisphaerales bacterium (assembly GCA_022616725.1). GTDB lineage: Bacteria > Verrucomicrobiota > Verrucomicrobiia > Limisphaerales > JAKEEH01 > JAKEEH01. The sequence continues at coordinate 8,188 of JAKEEH010000494.1, forward strand.
CGGCCGCGCCGAAGACCGCGACGGCTTCAGGGTTGAGAAAGCTCCAGCCACGCTGAAGCAGCGGAGTGGGCGCGCCATTGCCAGACCATTCGAAAAGGCGCGACCCGGGCCTGCCGTCGCTTGCGCCGCCGACGATCACGTATCCGCGATGATGGCAAAATTCGATGCTGCGGACGCCCAGGCCGCCCAAATCGAGCAGGATCGGGTCGCCAAACCGGGGCGCTCTGCCAAAAATAACCTCTCCTGGATTCAGCAGCCGGACAACGAGCGCCTGGCCACGAGGTATCGGATTGCGAAAGCCAATCAGCAGATGGCCCTGGGGCGTAGCGGCCAACCCTTCGATATTCAATGCGCCCTCGATCTTCGGCGCCCATTGCGCGGCTCTTGCCAGGCTGAAAGGCTTGAATCGCGGGTCAGCGTCAAGGTCCTTCAGCAACCCCGCGTAGAAATTACCGGCTGGCTTCAGTCGCACGGCTCCGTTTGTCGCGGCCATGGTCGTGGCAAAGAAGCGATGTCGGCTCAAGCGCTCTTTGCCTTTGGCATTGCGCCCGTGAGAAGAAATCCAGTAAATGCGATCTCCGATTCGGGCCGCCGCCTCAATATCCACCTCCGGCGACTTGCGGCCCGGGTTAAGAAATGCCGTCAAGTCGCTGGTCGCCACCGGGGCACCGAGGCGCTTCCATGAGTAAACGCGCAGGATGTTATCCTCATCATTGGCCATGACGAACAAATCATCCGTGACGGCAACTGTGGCGGATGCATCGCAGCAGCCGATGAAATGCGCGGTTTGCGCGCCTGATGGAAGGTCGCGCCCGGCGCTAAAAGCGGCGCACAGAAACAGCATGGGAGCGACGACCGTCATCAGAATTGTCTTTTTGGTATCGCCGCCGTATCCGCCAGGCTGGCATCTCCCTTACCAATCCGGATGGGCTTTAGTATTACGTCCACAACTTCCCCGGGCCGGATATGGACATTGGGAGGCACTGTAAACGCCACCGGCAGACCTTCATCCACGATGGCGCCCTGGCGAATGAACGCGAGGGAGTTGGTGATCACTTCCACTTGCGCGCCGACTTCAGAAATGCGGGATGCGAAGCGTTGACGTTTTCGAGTGCGGGTCAAAATCTCCGCGGTGGCTCCCATCTCTGGTTCAATAGGATAGGGCTGGCGCAAATACGCGACGATGCGCTCAGAGCGCGATGAGTTGATGATGATCAATGGCTCGCCTTCGACGACATATTCGTTCGGCCGCCGGTAAACGACACTGACCATGCCGCTGATCGGGGCGACCAGCGTCACCGGCGCCCAGTTCGTTTCCACCGCGGACATCCTGGCTTCCAATTGTGCGATCATGGCAAGCATGTGCTGATTCGTGCCTGGAGATTCCGGCTCGCCGAGCGCGCGCAGTTGCTGGAGGCGCCCTTCTATATCCGCGATCGCTTCAGCCTTTACCTTGATCTCCGCCTGGTACAAGTCGCGTTCGCTGAGACTGAGCTCATAGGCATCCTCAGAGACGAGTTTGTCTTTGACCAATGCCTCATTGCGGCGAAGGAAGCTTTCCGCGCGGGCGAGGTTAACCTCTGCGATAGCTACCTCCTGTTTGAGGCGCAGCCACTCGACCCGCACGCGTTCATAATTCAAGGCGTTGCGTTCGGGCAGCGAGGGCTCGAGCCGCAGCCGCGCAATTTGCAACTCGGATTGCAGCAGATCGAGCCTGGCTCGTGGATCAATTGGCACCAGCACAGCCAGAGGATCGCCCACTTCGACCCACTGAAACGGCTCGACATAAACAGCGCGAATGAGGCTGGGCTGCGGACTGGCGACCATCGACCGGAAGCCTTCGCCCACCCCGGCGACCGTGCTGCCGAAGCCGACCCACTGCCACAAAACATATGAGGCGCCCACGACCAACACAAACACCGCTGGCGGCAACACCCGGATACGCGCCTCGCGCCAGATGGCACTCAGTGGCGTGCGAATGCGTGGCAATGGCTGGGAGAGTTTAGCTTCCATAGTTGGCGTTTGGCCCCGCGTGTGCGTATCTAAATAGACTCATGTCACTGCTGTGCATGAAATTAGCTATTAACAGGATGCCTTTTAGCGGCTGTCATGCCACGGGCGCACCGTTCCGGAAAATGCGCTGAAACTCGGCGCTTTTAATATAGAATGCGAAATTCAACTTGATGACGGCTGAAACAAATCAGACCACCGGTGGTCTGGATCGTATCACGCTAAAGCGGTGGCGGCTTCCAGTGCTGGTGGCAGGCAGTCTCGCGGGAGTCTTGATCGTTGCTTCGCTTGAGATCAACGCCTGGCGTCGGCTTGGAAGCGTGGAAAGTCAACTCGAAGACTTTCGTCCTGAAACCTTTCAACTCGGCAATGAATTGCGGACCGAGGTTATGTTGATGAACGCCAACCTGCTTCGCTTTGAGCTGTCCAATAACGCCTTGGAACGCGAGGCGTTTCAAAAGCGCGCGCGCGACCTGAAGGAAGTGATCGGCCGGGTGAGGCCGTTTCTCCGCACGGCCGAGGAGCGCTCGCTTACCGAACGAGCTCAAACCCTTTTTGACAGTTACCTGGCGGAAGCCACCCGCCTTCTTGAAAAAGGTTTAGTAGGAGTGCGCCGCGGCTCTGCTGCGCAGGTGCAGGAAGAAATCGATCGTGCGTCGGCCGAGCTTCTCCAAATCAGTGACAAACTGGCTGATGCGCAACGGCGCAGCTTTGACGCGACCGTGACCGCATTAGCTGCGAACACGGCGGCGGTGCAGCGTTCCGTCGCGCTTTCCGGGCCGTTGTTGATTGTTGTGATCGGTGCGATCTCCGGCGCCATTTATCTCCTGATGGTTTCGCCGCTGCGCACCCGGCTCAGCGAGACCCAGGGAGCCATCCAGCAGCAGGAGAGGCTGGCTTCCCTTGGCACCCTGGCGACGGGAGTTGCCCATGAAATTCGAAATCCCCTCACGGCGATCAAGTTCAGGCTGTTCAGCCTTAGAAAGAGTTTGTCAGCCGCTGCGCAGGTGGACAATGAAGACATCGAAGTGATCAACAAAGAAATCAATCGCCTGGAGCGATTGGTGAAGGATTTCCTCCAGTTCGCCCGTCCCACCGAACCGCAACGGATCGAGGTCCCCGCCCAACGAGTAATGCAGGATGTTCAGGGATTACTCGGACCTCAGACGGAGCGAAACAACATTCAGCTCCGGATCGAAGAGGCAGATGGCATTTGGCTGAAAGCAGATCGCCAGCAAATAGAGCAGGTGTTGATCAATCTGGTGCAAAACGCGGCGGAAAGCATCGGCCGGGACGGGTCGATCACACTCCGCGCCCGCCATGGCATTTCCAAAATCAACCGGCGTTCTGCGCCGGTCGTGATCCTGGAAGTCAGTGATACCGGCAAGGGAATCCCAGGAGACACGGAGGCGCGCATTTTTGACCCCTTTTTTTCCACAAAAGAAGCCGGGACCGGGCTGGGCCTTTCGATCGCCGCGCGCATCGTGGAGATGCACGGCGGCTACATCCAGTATCAGTCAGATCGCGATCGCGGCACGACCTTCAGCATCGTTCTGCCGCGGACCTCGAACAATGGAAGCGCAAATCCTGATCATTGAAGACGACGCCAGCCTCGCTGCTTCGCTGCAGAAGGTGCTTTGTGCCGAGGGTTACCGCGTCAACGTTTCCGGGCGCGGCGATGAAGGCCTGCAGCGGGCGATTGCGGGTGGTTACGACGTGGTCATCACCGATCTAAAGCTGCCGGGACTCGATGGACTGGAACTGGTGCGTCGGCTTCACGTCGCCAAACCGAAGCTGCCAATCATTTTGATGACCGCCCACGGCACCACCGAAACCGCCATCCAGGCGACAAAACTTGGCGCCTGTGAGTATCTCGTCAAGCCCTGCGAAGCCGACGAACTGTTGGCGCTGGTTGCGTCCGCGGTGGGCCAGGCGCGGCTGATGTCAGAACCTGTCGAGTTGGGCGAAGCGAATTCGGCGCACCTGGCGATCATCGGCTCAAGTCGCGTGATGCAGAACATTTATAAGGAGGTGGGCCGCGTCGCCGCCACTCCGGTCACGGTGCTTATCCGAGGCGCAACCGGGAGCGGCAAGGAACTGATCGCGCGCGCGATTTATCAGCACAGCAATCGCGCCGACAAGCCCTTCATTGCGGTGAACTGCGCCGCCATTCCCGAAACACTCCTGGAAAGCGAACTCTTTGGCCATGAGCGCGGGGCTTTTACCGGGGCCTACGCGCGCCGAATCGGACGTTTTGAGCAAGCCAGCGAGGGCACGATCTTTCTGGATGAGGTTGGCGATCTGAGTCCGAACACCCAATCGCGATTGTTGCGTGTGCTCCAGGAGAAATGTTTCAGCCGCGTTGGCGGCGATGAGTTGATCCCGGTGGATGTTCGGGTCCTGGCGGCGACACACCGCGATCTCGAAACGGCGATCAAGGAAAGGGAGTTTCGGGAAGACCTTTATTTCCGGCTTAGCGTCGTGACGATTACGCTGCCCGCGCTGGCCGAACGTCGCGAAGATATTCCAGACCTGGTCAAATATTTCATCCAGCGCTACGCCAAGGATTTGAACATAGAATCGCCGGCTGTCCAACCGGAGGCGATCGGGGTGCTGCGAAGCCAGCCCTGGCCGGGCAATGTGCGCGAACTTGAGAACATCGTTCGGCAGGCCCTGCTTCTAGCCCAGCCGTTCGCCATCAGCGTCGGTCATGTGCAGCAGGCGCTGGTGCGGACAAAACGGCCGGCCGCTTCCGCTGAACAGACGCACGCCGCCTACGTTGCCGACCTCCTGCGCCGTGCCGAGCAAGGTGAAATTACAGACGCGCATGCCAGGATGATTAGCGACCTGGAGGCGGAGCTATTC
>JAKEEH010000495.1 GCA_022616725.1 Limisphaerales bacterium
CTTACGCGCCCATGCCCTCTTCAAATGACCCGGCCGCGATCGGAAAACAGAGATTGTCCCGCACGAATTGGATCCCGTTGGCGCTGGTGGCGTCGAGGTCGCGATAGGCGCTTTCAGCCTCTACGATCAACGGCGCTGACTTCGTGCCCATTACCTGGCAATAGCGCTTCGGGTAACCGACGTGGATCAGCGTCTCGATGTAGCGCGTCATGTTGAGATCGCCGCTCGGGATATCGACAAACTGCATCGCGCGCCCCTGCCAGCCTGGCTCCATCTTGCGCAACGGCACGCGCGGCCGAATCACAAAATTCTTGACGTGACACGCGTAAACGCGCTCGGCCACTTTCAAAAAGCGCGTCTCCCAATCCTCCCCTTCCCAGCAATGCGATGGATCGGCATTTACCGCCAGGCACTTGTCCCCGTCACATACTTTGACCAACAGGTTGAAATCATCCGCGCACATGGCCGCCGTGCCTGGATGAATTTCGTGGGCCAGATAAATCCCGAGCGCCCCGGCGTGCTTTCGGATTTTCGCCGTCTTCTGCACAAATCGTTCGCTCCCTTCCTTGATCAGATCGTAGTCGCCGCCTTTCCAGAAACCCCATGGATAGCCGGTGGCCAGTTCCCACCCGTAAGCCACGCCCCAGAACATCGGCACGACTTTCACGCCGAGTTCGGCGCAAAGGTCGAGCAACTGAAGCACGTAGTTTTCGGACCATTTCTCGATGTTATCCGGGGACGATTTCGCGACGTCGCTCGGGATGAATGGTCGAATCGTTGGACTGCCGGTCCAAGCTGTCGTGTGGACCCAAAACGGACAGTGCGCCGAAACGCCATCCAGTCTCATCCCCGCCTGCTCAAAGGTCTGCTTGATTTCCCGGGCGCCCTTAAAGCCTTTGTCGGCCTGTAGCATGTAGTTCGACGGTTGCGCGCCCTCCGCCCCGGCCTCTTTGGCGTAATTGAGGAATTCGCCCAGGCTTTTGGCGCCATGTTGTGCCCCTTCCACGCTGGGATGAAAACAGGCTTGCGGTTGATTTTGCATGATCTCGGGAATTAGCTTTTACAAGTCTGCGGGGGAAAGCAACCCGAAAACGGGCGGGCGGATCTATCCATAAATGCAGAATGCAGAATTCTGAATTCAGAATTCTGACTTCTGACTTCAGGACGCCAGATGTGTAGTCGAAGCACGGATGACTCAACGCGTGTTTTCCCCAATAGCGGTCGCCCTCCCGCCAGCGTAATTAGAGGCATGCAGACTACCCAAACTGAATTACTAGAAAGGAAGCCACTTCGGCTGGTCGCAGAGGATCGGATGCAGGAACCAGCGGTGCAGAAACCGCTCAAACCGGCAAAAGACCGCGACCGACGGGTTGCCATACTCTTGCTGATCGCGTCGGTGCTTCTCGGGCTCGTCGAGGCCGTGCAGCAGTTGGTTCGCCGTTAAACGATCGGGCTGGACGCGTAGGGTCGGGAAAACGGTCCGTTAGGTTCCGAACCGCGTCCAACTTGGCTCCGCAAACGGCTTGACTTTTGCGCCGAATCCGGCAGAGTCAGAACAATAGTTCCCATTAAACAATGGCCCTGATTGCGCACTGAAGGAGACAGATGAAGATTCTTCCGGCTTACCTTTTGACGTTATTTGTGTCGTCGTTCCCCGGGGTCGCTTCCGATGGGCAGCATGAAGCTTACGGCCCGCTTTTCAGCCCCAATCCCGAATTGTTCGACAGCCCCCGGCACGGCCCACGCGCTGGATTGGATGTGGTCCGGCGCTGGAATCAAATCGCCATTGACGCCAGCGGCCTGGACCATACGCCGGTCGCTCCTGGAGAGAACCGCATTTTCGGCCAACAGATTGGGCCAGGCCGCGCCAGCCGGGCGATGGCCATCGTGCACATCGCCATGTTCGACACTATCAACGCCGTCGTCGGCGAATATGAAAGCTTTACCGGCGTGCGGGCGCGACCCGGGCCAATTTCTCTTCACGCCGCCATCAGCCAGGCCGCGCACGACACACTCGCCGCCCTCTTCTCTTCCCAGGCGCCGAGTTTCGACCAATGGCTGGCGGAGGATCTGGCGGCGGTGCGGAATGGCGTTGCCAAAGCCAAGGGCATCAGCCTGGGCAAACGCGTCGCCGAGGCTGTCCTGGCCAGGAAAGCCGACGACGGATCGGCGCACACGGAACCGCGCGTCGGAATCGACCACGAGACCAGCGAGCTCGCCGGCCATTGGCGCCAAGACCCCATCAGCCTGATTCCTTTGGCCCTTGGCGCCTATTGGGGCGCTTGTCATCCCTTCGTGCTGAAGGCGCCGAATCAATTCCGCGCGCCCCCGCCCCCGGCCATGGGCAGCCCGGAATACGCCGCTGCTTTTAGCGAAGCCAAACGCCTCGGCGGTGACGGCATAATCACGCCGACGGAGCGGACGCCAGAGCAGACCTACATCGGCACTTACTGGGCCTACGACGGCACCCCAAGCCTGTGTGCGCCACCGCGGCTCTACAATCAAATTACGCTCAAGATTGCCGATCAGATGGGCTCCAGCCCGCTGGAGCTGGCCCGGTTGCTCGCGTTAATCAACGTTGCCATGGCTGATGCCGGTATCGCTGTATGGGAATCCAAGTACTATTACGATTTCTGGCGGCCGATCACAGCCATTCGCGAAGCCGACCCCGGCACGGGACCGACTGGCTCTGGCGATGGCAACGACGCCACCATTGGCGACTTGTCCTTCTCGCCCCTCGGGGCGCCGGCGAGCAACCTGCTCGGGCCGAACTTTACGCCGCCTTTCCCAGCCTATCCCTCGGGTCACGCCGGTTTTGGCGGCGCGCTCTTCCAGACACTCCGCCGGTTTTACGGTACCGACAATATTTCCTTCACCTTTGTCTCTGACGAGTTCAACGGCCTGACCAAAGACAACGAAGGCAACGCGCGTCCCCTCATTCCGCGACGGTTTTCCAGCCTCTCGCAGGCCGAAGAAGAGAATGGCCAAAGCCGCATCTATTTGGGCATTCACTGGTCGTTCGACAAAACTGAAGGCATCGCCCAGGGCCGGCGCGTGGCAGATTTCGTGTTTGATAACGCGTTTCGACCGCTCCATCGTCGCGGGTTGTAATGCAGATTCAACAGGAGCAAACAGAGGAAACAGAGAAAACATCTCAATCTCCGTTCTCTCTGTTCCCTCCTGTTCAGATTCCATCGTCGCGGGTTGTAATGAGTGAAAGTGGGAAAGTGGGAAAGGGTGAAAGTGTGCACCGCTCACTTTCTCACCGGCTCACTTTCACAGTCTCACTTTCACACTGTCTCACTTTCTCACTTTCTCACTCGTCACTAGTCACTCGTCACTAGATTAATGCGGGTTGGAATTCAAAGTATCAGCAAGAACTTTGGCGCTGCCGCCGCCTTGCGGGACGTGAGTCTCGGTATCGAGCCGCACGAGTTGTTCTTTCTGCTTGGCCCTTCCGGGTGTGGCAAGACTACGCTGCTGCGGTTGATCGCCGGTTTTCACGCGCCGGATTCAGGTCAACTGTTTTTTGATGATAAGCCGATGTTTGGCGTGCCGCCGCATCGGCGCAACACGGGCATGGTCTTCCAGAATTATGCCCTCTGGCCGCACATGACGGTGGCCGAGAATGTTGCATATGGCCTGGATGTTCGATCGGTGCCGTCCGAAGAAAAGAAACGCCGGGTGGGCGAAGCCCTGGAGATTGTCCGGATGTCTGCCTATAGCGGACGGACGCCGAACCAACTCTCCGGAGGCCAGCAACAACGGGTCGCGTTGGCGCGTGCGCTCGTGATTCGGCCGGATGTCCTCCTGCTGGACGAGCCATTGTCCAATCTCGATGCGAAGTTACGGCTGGAGATGCGCGAGGAGATTCGGCGGATTCACGCTGAAACCAGAATTACGACAATCTATGTCACTCATGATCAAAAGGAGGCGCTTTCGCTGGCCGACCGCATTGCCGTGATGCAGGATGGGCGTATTGAACAGGTCGGGGACCCGCGTCGGCTCTATCGGGAACCGGCGAGCCGTTTTGTCGCAGATTTCATGGGCGAGACCAACTGGTTTAGCGCCGAAGTGTCGCGAAACTCGGGGGGGGGAGTGGTGTTCAACACTGAAATCGGGACTTTTGTGGGCGCGAACGGCACTGGCAGTTTTTCGCCAGGACAGAGGATTATGCTCGGTTTTAGGCCTGAAGCGGTGGAATTTGGGGTCGCAGGAGAGAATTCGATCCAAACGACGATTGCCGATGTCAGTTATCTGGGCGACGTAGAGCAGTACGGCCTGAAAGTTGCGTCTGGAAGGGTGGTAAAGGCGTTCGAGCGGAACCCGACAGATATCCGACAGGCCGGCACTCAGTTGGTGGTGCACGTCCGACCCGAAAACCTGCTGATATTGCCTGAGAAGTAGGGAATTTGCCTACATCAGGCGGCAGTGTTTGTGCCATACAATGGCTGTGGGTCGGGGTAAGGCACCAACCGAAAGACCGTGAGCTTATTTACTTGCGGAAGGTAGCGAAACTAAGAAATTTTTGGTATGGCCGTGCAGCAACTCAAGCGGCAGAAGAAAGCTCCGAAGCCCCGCAGGGGTGCGCGGGTGAGGAATACCCATAAGGTGGTGCTGCTTCGCCCGCCGGCCAAAGCGAAGCCGGAAAAGGCGGCGAAAAAATCGGCGGCCCCGGCGCCTGAAATGCCGTCCGATACCGAATTGCTCAAAAAGGCGCGGCCTTCTGAAGGCGATCCACCGGCTGAACGTCAGCGCAGCAGCTACGACGGCGACACGGCGATTAAGCTGTATCTCCGTGAAATCGGTCAAGTCAAGTTGTTGACTCCCGAGCAGGAGATCGAGCTCGCGGCCAGAATAAAGCGAGGTGACAAAAAGGCACGCGAACTGATGATCAAAGCGAACCTGCGCCTGGTTGTCAAAATCGCCCACGACTATGAGGGGTTTGGCCTGCCGTTGCTGGACCTGATCAGCGAAGGTAACATCGGCCTGATGAAAGCCGTTGAGCGCTTCGACCCCGCAAAGGGCGGCAAGCTTTCGACGTATGGCTCGTGGTGGATCAAGCAATCGATCAAGCGAGCGCTGGCCAACCAGTCCAAGACCATTCGGCTGCCGGTTCATCTGGTGGACAAGATTTCCAAGATGCGGCGTGTGGCCATGAGGTTGCAGGAGGAGTTTGGCCGGGAGCCGACGGACGAAGAGTTGGCCGAAGAGCTGGGGATCACCGCCGCCCGTGTCGCGCAAATGCGCACCGCGGCGATCCGGCCGGCTTCGCTTGACGCGCCTATCGGCGACGATGATTCGAATAACTTTTCCGAGGTGGTCCAGGACGAAAACGCGGACACGCCGTACGAGCATCTCGAGGAAAAGACCGTCACCAAGATGTTGCAGGAGATGGTGAAGACGCTGGACTCGCGCGAGGCCACTATCCTGCGCTATCGCTTTGGCCTGGACGGCGGCAGTGAAAAGACGCTGGAGGAAGTCGGGCAGAAGTTCGGAGTGACCCGCGAGCGCGTGCGCCAGATCCAAAATATCGCCCTGAACAAGCTTCGTAAAATGATTGAAAAGCTCGAAGCCATTCAGAAATAATAGGGCGTGCACGACTCTCATACCACAATCGCCAATATTGAGCGAGCCATCCGCAACATCCCCGATTTCCCCAAGGCTGGGATTCAGTTCAAGGACATAACTCCCGTCCTGGCGGACGCCAGGCTCTTCTCATCCTGCATTGATCTGCTCACGGCGAACTTCCAGGCGGGCATGGTTGATGCCGTCGTAGGCATCGACGCGCGCGGGTTCATTTTTGCGGCGGCCGCCGCCCTGAAGCTGCAGGCCGGCTTCATCCCCGTGCGCAAAAAGGGCAAGCTCCCCTACTCCACCCACGAACAGAGCTACGAACTCGAGTACGGCACGAACACCATCGCGATTCACATCGATGCCCTAAGACGCGGCAGCCGCGTGCTGCTCATCGACGACCTGCTCGCGACCGGAGGCACGGCCGAGGCTTCGGCATTGCTTGTCGAAAAAGTCGGCGCAAAAATTCTCGAGATCAGTTTCGTCATCGAACTGAGTTTCCTCAACGGCCGCCAGCGGCTGAGCCGCTTTCCGGTGCGGTCGTTGGTGGTTTACTAAGTCGTTCGATCTTTAGAGGCCCAAGCGCCGCTGAGTCTCGGCCAGTTCGCCTAAATCCACCTTCTCCGGCGCCTCCGTCTCTCCGTTGGTTTCATCGACTTCCGCGCTGACATCCGGCAACAATTGCGCCGCCTGGTCGGCGGGCAATCCTTCCACTTCTCTGAGTTTACGGCCAATCGCGCGCGTTCGGACTTCGGTCTGCTCGATATGGCTGCTTGCCTCGTCAAGCTTTTTCTTTACTTTCGCGATGACTTCTCCGAAGCGGCCAAATTCCGTTTTGACCGCCCCAAGCACCTTCCAGACTTCGCTCGAGCGTTCCTGCAGCGCCAGCGTCCGGAACCCCATTTGCAAGCTGTTCAGGATTGCAGTCAGGGTGGTCGGGCCGGCCACCACGACGCGGTAGTCCCGCTGCAATCCGTCGGCGAGACCCGGACGACGAATGGCCTCGGCGTACAGCCCCTCAGAGGCAAGGAACAGGATTGCGAAATCTGTCGTGTGCGGGGGAGCAATATATTTGTCCCGAATGTCCTTCGCCTGCGCTCGCAGGCGGATTTCGAGCGCTTTGCCTGCAGTGGTGACGCCCTCGATATCGGCGCGCTCGCTGGCTTCGCAAAGCCGCTGGTAATCCTCCAGGGGAAACTTGGCGTCAATCGGCAGCAGAACCGGGGAATCCTTTGATCCCGGTAACCGAAGGGCAAACTCGACTCGTTCATCAGAATCCGGGTTGGGCCTCGCATTCGAATCGTATTGATCGGGAGTCAGCACCTGTTCGAGCAGCATACCCAATTGCACTTCGCCCCAGGTTCCGCGCACTTTGACATTCGTCAGCACCCGCTTCAAGTCGCCGACGTTGCTGGCCATGGCTTGCATTTCTCCCAGGCCCTTGTGGACCAGGTCGAGCCGTTCGCTTACGAGCTTGAATGATTCGCCAAGCCGGCGTTCCAGGGTTCCCTCCAGCTTCTCGTCCACGGTGCGGCGCATCTCCTCCAGTTTTTGTTCGTTCTTCGCCTGTAAGTCACCGAGCTTGGCATCCAGCGCCGCACGCAGCTTTTCGAACTGATTGTTCAATGCCTCCGCTACCCGGCTTAAACTTTCATTCTGCTCCTGACGACGCCGCGATGATCGCGCATCGGCGTGCTCGCCAAATTCGCGCAGCTTGCTTTCCAGCGTGCCGCGGAATGTCTCCAGCTTGCCCTCCGTGGATTGTCGCGCCTCGGCTTGACGCTGCAGCAGTGTTTCCATGCCGGAATTTATTCGTGTCTCGACCTCGGTGCGCAGGGAAGTGGCCCCGCGGCCGCTTTCCTCCCGCAACCGGCCGAATTCATCGCGCAGCGACTGTTCGAGACGGCGCGCTTCGCCAATCACCAAATCAAATTGCGCACGCAGAGCCGTCTCATTGATGCGCGGCCGCCGGAAGAACAGCACAATCAGGAGCGCCAGATTCGCGGCGGCAAGGACGATCAGCAAAGCGACCGAAAGAGAACTCATGCGTTTAGTGAATCAGCTTCCAGAGTGCGATGCCAGCTTCGAGAGTAACGCAGCTTCCGCTTACGGAAACAACCCGCGCGTGCGCTTGGCCTCCTGCACGCGTTTGATGCCGACACTCAGCGCCGCCATGCGCATAGAGATATTGCGTTTACGGCTCATGTTTAACACCTGGATGTACGCGCTTTCGAGCGTGCGGAACAACTTGTCCACCACTTCAGTCTCGGTCCAAAAGAAACTCTGCAAGTCCTGCACCCACTCGAAGTAGGAAACGATGACCCCGCCGGCGTTGCAGAGCACGTCGGGAATGATGAACATTTCCGGGCGTTTATCCAAAATGAGATCGGCTTCCGGAGTGGTCGGGCCATTGGCAGCTTCGGCGAGAATGCGACATTGAATCTTGCCGACATTGGCTTCGGTGATCTGCCGCTCCAGCGCAGCGGGAACAAGGATATCGCATGGGGTGATCAGCAATTGCTCGTTGGTAATCGCGTCCGCTTCCGCGAAGCCAGTCACGGTTTTGCTTTTTGCGAGGTGCTCATCAAGCTTCCAGAGGTTGATGCCTTTGCGATTGTAAATGCCGCCGTAGGCGTCGCTGACCGCGATTACCCGGACGCCGTACTTGGCCAGGGACAAGGCGGCGATCGACCCAACGTTGCCATAACCCTGCACCACTGCAGTCGCGCCGTCCGCTTCCATGCGCAAGGTGTCCATGGCGCGATTGACCAGATAACCAACGCCGCGCCCGGTCGCTTCGCGCCGTCCGACCGATCCGCCGATCCCGACCGGCTTGCCTGTGACGATGCTTGGCACCGAATGCCCCATATACACCGAGTAAGTGTCCATCATCCAAGCCATCACCTGCTCGTTGGTGCCGAGGTCAGGCGCCATCACATCGACCTGCGGGCCGATGAAGGGAATCATCTCCTGCGTAAACCGCCGCGTCAGCCGCTCCAGCTCGGCGGTCGAGAGCTTGCGCGGGTCACACTCGATTCCACCCTTGGCCCCGCCATAAGGCAGACCGGTCAAGGCGCACTTCCAGCTCATCCACATCGCCAGCGCCGCTACTTCGCCCAGCGTCACATCGGGATGATACCGCAGCCCGCCTTTGGTCGGTCCCAGCGTGAGGTGATGCTGCACCCGGTACCCGGTGAAAACCCTGGTAGATCCGTCGTCGCAATGGATCGGGAGGGCCACGGTCAGCGAGCGCTTCGGATACATCAGCCGGGCTCGCTCATTTCCCGGGATTTGCAAATAATCGGCCACCACGTCGAACTGCTTGCAGGCCATGTGGAAGGTCGGATGATCGTAAACTGTCACGCGCGCAGAATACGCAAAACCCCCGCCAGAGCAATCGTGCGGCGCTTGCCAAAAAATGGAGTTTATGGTGGCCGCTACCTCCTTACGCACCAAAGTTCAGGGGCGCAATCCTGCCAGAGCCATGAGTTTTGCCGTTTCGCGATAGGCCTCTTCGACCCATTCAACGATTCGAGCCGGGTCGGGCGAGTATTCGAGCTCAATTGAAACAACGCCATCGATCGACAGCTCGCTGATCGCTTGCAGGTAGGGCGCAAACTTGACGACCCCACGCCCGGGGGGCAGGTCGCCGTGGACTTTCCCGTCGCAGTCGCTTAAATGGACGTGGATGGCTTTGCCGCGCAATTTCGCAAGGTCCGCGGGGCTGGTATCGGACAGGACGAGGTGGCTGATGTCGATGTTGGCGCGGACGCGGGGATGGTTGCATTCGTCGATGAACTGGACCATCGCATCGACGCTGTTCAAGAGACTCAAGCGAAACGGCTCGAGCTCCAACGCGATGTCAATGCCCTTGTTTCCACAGTAATCGCCAAGTTGCCGGCAGGTCTCGACGCCCCATTGCCATTGCGCGGCAGGGGGAATCACTTCGCGCTGCCAAATGTATTCGCCCAGGACGAGGAGGATGTTTTTAGCTCCCCACGTCGCCGCCAAATCAATGAATTTTTTGCAACGCTGGATGTGAAAATCCCGCACCGGCTCGTTGAAATCGATCAATCCGACCGCCACCACCGGTAACGACACAATCGGAAGGTTTAGCCGGTGGGCGGTCTTTGCGATCAAACTGACTTCTTCCTTCGCGATCGTGGCCGCTTCGGTGAAAATATCGACGCAGTCGAACCCAATCCGCGCGATGTGTTCCAGACCGGCGGCGGTATCGATGCCGACCTGCTGAAACGCGCTGTTGATGATTCCGAGTTTCATGGCGTGCAATAGAATCAATAAACAGGGCGGCGGCAAAGCCGGAATCCCCAACTTAAGCCGCAACAATCCGACGCCATTACTGTTTGAATTGGACGACGCGGTAGAAGTAGGCGCCGGCGTTCCGCTCGACCGGCTGAGACCAGGACGTAGAACGGCTCACAGCGGGAATAGCCTCGCTGACCACATCCCATGGCTGCGCAAACAGCCTGGTGGCGCGCTCGACATAATACGATTCGCCAAGGACAGAATTCCAGGTGAGGGTGAGCATGCCATCCGAGATCTTCAGGCCGGTGACCTGCAACACGTTCGTGGGCGCGCCCTTAATCAAAGTGAATGAATCACGGATCGCGCCATTCTCCCGAAGGAACTTCAGGTCCAGCACATGCCCGTGGACATCCAGCACCAGGGAGCCCAGTTCCACCAGTGAAATGAACATGGCGGGATGATTCATTTCGCCCCAATCGATCCAGGCCGAGCTTCCCGCGACTACGTAAACCGCGCCTTGTTCGTTAAACGGCGCGAGCGCGTCTTTGTGGTAAGCGCCCGTGCCGGTGGGACGGCCGTCGCCGGCGTCCTTAATCATCGACGGAACTAACGTGTCAGATGTGCCATAATGGCCGTTCATCAAAAACGACCGTTCGTAGGAGTGGCTGTGGCCCGCCAGGACGAGATCAACGCCGTAGCTTTCCAACAGCGGAACGATGTTCTCGCGCATCTCAAACAGTTCGATCTCGTAATCTGAGTCATGCACTCCTTTCGAGTAAGGCGGGTGATGCCAGAAGGCGATCAGCCAATGATTCGTGTTAGCGGCCAGGTCCTCACGCAGCCAGGCATGCATAGCGCCGTTCGTGGTTCGATCCACGGTCATGGAATCGAGGCAAACGAAGTGGATATTCCCAAAGTCAAAGGAATAGTAGCGTTCGCTGCCGGAGGGCACGCCACCCGCTTCGCCGGCCGTCGGCAGGGAGAAAATATCGAGGTAAGCGAAATGGCCGTTGGTATCCGCAGAGTAGGCCTCATGATTACCAATGGTAGGCCAGAGCGGGAGTTGCCGCAGCGTTTGCGGATACATATCAAACAAGGCGATCTGATGCTCGTGGTCAAGGCCGGAATAATAGGCGTTGTCGCCGAGCATCAGCCAAAGATCGGTCCGGTTTGTGCCGTTAAATGCGTAGTAGGCGTCGCGGACCTGCGCGGCCCAGTCATTACCTCTTCCGGAATCGCCTAAAATCCAGATGCGCGCAGGCTGCGAGCTGTCGGGCGAGGTGAGAAACGAATACTCGGGGCCCTCGGCCAACGTGTGCGTCGTTGACCCAACGGAGTAAAAATACTCGGTCCGCGGCGTCAGCCCGGTGATTCGCATTTCATGATCAATGCGCGCGGCAGGTTCGCTGAGGACAAAGTCCAGACTCGATGCGTTTGTCCCGTAGCGTACGACGCTGTTGGTCGGCAAGTCCGTGCGCCAGCGCACGGTCATTGCCGTGGGAGTCCCAAGTTGGAGGTATGGTCCGCGTATAATCCCCGGAATGCGCAGGCTAATGGTGACAACGGAGGACGTGCTTGATTGACCGCGCCTGTCGGTGGCAATTGCGAATAGTTCGTATGCGCCCGCTGTTTCCTGCGGCCAATCAAAACTCAGCGGTGACGAACTTGATTCCGCAAGCTTGTTTGTCCCTTCCCAAAGTTCGATGCGCCGGATCTCGCCTTCGTCGTCCGAAGCCGTAGCGAGCACCGCAACAAGAGCTGGCACCGCGAACGCCTGGCCGTTCGTCGGTGTCGCTATATCGACGGTCGGTGGTAAATTAGAGCGCACTGTAATCGAGACCATGTTGGATGCGCTGGCGCCGTGGTCA
The DNA here is from genome assembly GCA_022616725.1 of Limisphaerales bacterium. GTDB lineage: Bacteria > Verrucomicrobiota > Verrucomicrobiia > Limisphaerales > JAKEEH01 > JAKEEH01. The sequence goes on from JAKEEH010000495.1 coordinate 11,709, forward strand.
TCGGTCGCGCGGGCGACGAAGGTGTATTCGCCGGGCGAGGCATTGCTGAAAGCGTAGGTCAATGAGTTTGTGGCAGCCGTCGCCAGCAGGTCTGTTCCGAAGAACAGCTCCATCGAAATGATCGCCCCGTCGGAATCGGTCGCACCTAACTGAATTGGAATATCGCCAAGCGCAATGAAGACCGCGTTACTCGCCGGCGTGATGAATTCCACTGAAGGCGGGACGTTGTCTCGCACGATAATGTCAACAACTTCCGAACTCGACCTTGCGCCGAGGTCATCCACCGCAATTACCCTGAACTGGTAATTGCCCGCGACCACGTTGGACACCGCGAACGAATAAGGCTCGCTGGCGTCCTCGCCGATCAGCATGTCACCTTGATAGAATTCCAGGCGGGCTACGGCGCCATCGGGATCGACCGCGTTCGCATTGAAGATGATTGTCGCCGGGGAGATGAAAACAGCCCCATTGGTGGGATTCAGCAACGTCACCGAAGGGGGAAGGTTCGATCGCACCGTGATCGTGGCAACGCTGGACGTCGCGCGCGCACCCTGTGCATCCACGGCGATTGCATATAACGAGTAAATCCCCGGCCCGATAGCGGGCCAGGTAAATTCAAACGGAGGCGAGGTGATTTCGGCGAGGCGATTCGTATTCTCAAAAAACTCAACTCGGCTTAACGCTCCCTCTGGATCGGTGGCTTCGGCCGCAAGCGTTACGTTCGTCGGGGCCAAAAACGTCGCGCCATTTGTTGGGGCGATCAGCGCGACACTCGGCGGGTTGTTGCGGAAAGCTGCGGCCAACTCCAGCGCGAAGCTGATGTCATCACTGGTTTTATTGACCTGGTGGATCTCCACCGCGACGACGTTGTTTCCGGCGCGCAGCAGATGCGGCGGAAGATTAGTCGTAACGAAGGTAACTTCCCCTGTTCCACTTATATCCGTTGTGGCAAGCGTTGAATAATTGATCGGACCCGAGGGCAGGTTGTTTCGGAGGACTTCGGCGCCGTTCAGATACACGACAGCGCCATCGTCCCGGATCAGTTTCAGCGAGAGCGATTCGATGATGGCAACATTGGTTACGAGGAAGGAATGGCGAAAATAGGTCGTGATATGTTTGTTGTTACGATTCGGGCCATAGTTGACGATCGTGACTTCGTCCCCGTCACCGTACCCAAGTTCGGCCTGGCCAGCGGACCAGGTGTTATCCACAAAGTTTAGCGAAGTCCATGTCGTCCCTTGGTCGGTCCCATTGTCCAGAAAGCGCCACGTCGCATCCAGCGGCACAAGCACAGACGCGCCCCAGGCAGTCGCGGCACAAAGCCATCCAAGGCAGAGAAGTGCGCGAATCCCCGATAGACCAGCGAAAACGACGCGTCGCCTAAATGGAATCACAACAAGAGCAGCGCTTTGACGTATAGTAACTGATTATCGGCAAAACACCACGCCATTTTAGCGGTATTTTCAGGCGGCTCTGGAGGCGCGATTCCATCGGTTTTCCGGCTGTTTTTCGGCGGGCTGATGGCATTAGAATCTGCTTGACTTTTGGCCACGGTTTCAGATCCTGCCAAGATTCGATGAAAGCCCTGAGGCTCCTCGCATCTGTGGGCGTTGGCCTATACCTCCTCGGAGATCCGGGTCGTGCCGAGGAAGCTGGGACCAATGTTACGACAGCCATTTGGAGCGCCACCATCTCCGGATATGTGAACACGACAGTCGGCTGGACGCCTCATACCTGTGACGGACCTTGCCGGCGGTTGGCGAGAAATTCCCCGGAATACCGGGCTATCATGCGGATTTTCCGACACCCTGGCTTGCGGAGAGACTGGCTGGATCGGTTGTTTCGTTGCCCGCATGGGATCACGTTTGTGCCGGAGCGGCGCGTTCGGGGCGGGCTTGGTCCACGGGCCGGCGCGAGGTCCCCATCGCCGCAACCGGCACTGCCGCCGGTGACCTATCCTCCGCTGCCGGTAAGGGCACCGCCAGGGACGACGACAATTTCACTGGAGGCGAATCGAATGATCAGCACAAATCGCGGCATTGTCTTTCCGCCCCTGCCCCCAACGACGCTGACGCCAATCAGCAGTGATTGATGGGCAGAATTGATTCGCGTTTGCTTTATTCAGCGACGGCAGTAGGGTTGCACCGTGATCGTTGATGAAATCAAGCAGCGGCTCCAAAACGGGTTTCAGCCCTTCACGATTCAGTTGTCAAACGGAAAAGAATTGCCAGTGCTTCATCGGGATTTCATTGCTTTGCACCCAAAGGCAATCGTGGTGATCGATCGGGAGGGCATCTCGCATACCATCAATCCGCTCCACGTCGTCTCTGTTGACGAAGCGGCAGGGACATAATCGAAAGAGTTCGTCGTAAGACGGATCGAAGCACGCCCGAAACGCACACGCCGCCCGTCACTCGCTATTGGGATAGGAGCCGAGAACTTTCACGAGCTTGCAATGCTCTCTTAACATTTCGATTGCCTTTGCCACGCGCCGATCATTCATGTGGCCGTCACAATCGACGAAGAAGTAGTATTCCCATTTTTTGCGGCGGTTGGGGCGCGACTCGATTTTCGTCATGTTCAATCGATAGCGCAGAAATGCGGCGAGGGTGCGATGGAGCGCGCCGACTTCATGGGCGATGCTCAGCATCAGGCTGGTGCGGTCATGTCCACTCGGCGGGCTGATCTGACGTCCCAGCACGAGGAAGCGCGTGACATTTTCGCTGTTGTCCTGAATGTCCGGTTCCAGCACGCGGAGCTTGCAGCGCTCCGCCGCGAGCGAACTGGCAATCGCTGCGGCGTATTTATTTTGCGCGGCCAACTCGGCCGCGCGGGTGGTCGAGGATGCCTCGATCACCTCTACATGCGGGAGGTTGTTTTGCAGCCAGGCTCGGCATTGCGCCAGCGCCTGGGGATGGGAAAAAAGAGTCTTGATCTGGTTGCGACGGCAATTGCCAACGAGACATTGCTGGATCGGCATGACGATTTGCGCTACGATCTTCAGATCGCTGTCAACGAACATGTCCAGCGTATGCGTGACCACGCCCTCCGTCGAATTTTCGACCGGCACAACTCCGTAATCGGCGCGCCGCCGGCTCACCTCGGCAAATACGTCGGCGATGGTTTTCTGCGGCGAATAATTGAGGCTCGAGCCGAAGCGTCGAATCGCGGCCTGATGCGTGAAGGTTGCCGGGGGGCCGAGGAACGCCACCGTCAAGGATTTTTCCAGCGACAGAGCGCTCGACATCACTTCACGATAAATGGCGCGCAGCGAGTCATCGGTGATCGGGCCGCTATTCAGCTTGCAGATGCGCTGCAACACCGCCAGCTCGCGGTGCGGCGCATAAATCTCCTCGCCGGATTTGAGCTTCATGGCGCCGATTTCGAGCACATGCTGCGTTCGCTGGTTGAGAAGGCGAACGATCTGCTCGTCCAGTTTGTCAATCGCTTTGCGGTGATCGGAGATGTTCAAAGCGAAGTCGTTGAAGGGTCAAAGGGTTGAAGAGTTGAAGCGTCAGTGATGCCGGGCGCTGGCGGCGACGGCGGTTCGGAGGGCGTCTTCAACTGCTCAGGCGCGGCGGTTGCCAGGCCCGGATCAACCGTCAATAAGCCTTCCGGTTTCTGCACCGGCACGCGGCGCAGCTCATCCGCCGCGGGAAGATCGTCCAGACTCTTCAAGCCAAAGTACTCCAGAAAGAGCCCGGTCGTTCCATACGTGATCGGGCGGCCCGGCACTTCCGCGCGCCCGACCTGCTCAACGAGTCCCCGCTCCAAAAGCGTTTGCATAACGCCGTCCACGGCCACGCCGCGGACCTGCTCGATTTCCGTGCGGGTCAAAGGCTGGCGGTAAGCGATAATGGCGAGGGTCTCGAGCGCCGGTTGCGAGAGGCGCGACGGCCGATTCCGGTGTCCGATCAGCGCTTTGATCCAGGGCGCGTACTCCGGCTCGCTGACGAATTGCCAGGCGCCGGCCACGCAGACCAGGCGGTAACTGCGCGCGGCGTCGCGATGTTCGCGCTCCAATTCTTCCAGCGCTGTCACGATCGTGTCCACGGAAGTCTTCTTGAATGGACGCGCCGCAGGCTCGTCCGGCTGCTCGGCGGCGCGGACGAGCAGGTCACGCAATTCCTTTGGATTCAGCGGTTGTTGCGCCGAGAATAAAATCGCTTCCAATATGAACTTCAGTTCCATCAGGTTGAGAGTGAATTGGCTTCCTCCGACCCGACCTCCGGCACGGTAATCGGCATCGGCGCAGTTGCGCGCGAAATCTCGATTTCGCCAAACTGTTCCGCCTGTGAACACACGAACTGCTTGAGGCGAATCAATTCAAGCAAAGCCAGGAAGATGACCACGACCTCGTAACGGCTCTCCGCGCGCGCGAACAGTTCCGAAAAGCGAATGGTTTCGTGTTCGAGCAGCAATCGCCGCAGTTCCTCGATCTTCTCGCTGACGGTCCATTTGTCCTCGAAGATATCCCTCAGGTCCTCTCGCTCGTTGATCCGTTTCAGCACCGCGTTCACGGCATTGAGGAGGTCGAAGATCGAAACGTTCGGTCGCGTCGCGGTCGGCGTCTGCTCTTCAAATGTCGGCCGCACCGGCAGTCGCGGAAACACATTCTCCTGCCGCGCCTCCAGTGTTTGCAACTGCGCGGCCGCGTCTTTGAATTTCTTGTACTCGACCAGTTGGCGGATCAATTCCCAGCGCGGCTCGTCGCCTTCGTCCTCCCCCTCGACGGCCACTTGCTGGTCCACCGGAAGCAGTTCGCGGCTTTTGATGTACATCAAGGTGGAAGCCATGACCAAAAACTCGCCAGCGACCTCCAGGTCGAGCAGCCGCATCAACTCGATATATTCGATGAACTGGGTCGCCAATTGCGTCAGGTTTACGTCATAAATGTCCACTTCCTCCTTCTTGATCAGGTAGAGGAGCAAATCGAGAGGCCCTTCGAAGACCTCGAATTTGACTTTATAATCGGTCATTTCTCTGACGTTTCAGGCGCCGGATTACAGAATCTAAAGCGCCGGACGCGTCCTTGGCAATTATTTTGGACCGCAAAAGCGTGCACTGATGCGCCGCATCATGACTCCGCTGAAACGACAAACCTCTTGGCGCAGCGACTCGACACTGTAGGTCGCTGAAAGAAAAGCTGCTGGAATGGCGGAAATCCCTCCCCTGAGGCACTGATAGGCGCGCTCAGTCTTTGGCCGGGGCGCCAAAGCGCTCGCGCGCGAGGGCGTTGACCGCCGGAGCGCCAGGGATAGATCGCGCAGTTGGGTCGGAAGGCGGCTTATCGAGCGACAAAAACGCGAACAGGTCGGCGAGGTCCTTTTTGTCCAGAACTTCCATGCCTTCGGGCATCATCGACAGTTTGCTTACACGAGTGTACTTAATCTGATTGCGTGGCACAGCTTCCTCCCCTTCGCCTGCCATGCGGAGGACGACGCGTTGAGGGCTGTCTTCGATGGCAAGACCCGTCAGGTTGCGGCCATCCGTGGTGACGACGGTGACGGTCTGGTACCCAGGACCGACGACGAGACTGGGGTCGAACACGCTCGACACCAGTTGATCGAAGGAGCCGCGGCCATTCCCAGTGAGGTCGGGACCGACATTGCCGCCCCGGCCATGGATGGTGTGGCATTGGGCGCAAAGATTCCGGAAGACTCGCTCGCCGACGAACGGGTCACCACTATTATTCCGCAGAAAGTCCGTCATTTCGGCGACGACCTTTTCGCGTTCCGGATTTCGGTCCTCACGGATTTTTCCGAAAGCCTTTTCAACGACCCAGAGCGCTTCGCGATCGTTACTCTCGAGAATTTTTCGCAGATGATTGGCATCGAGGACGCTCTTGGGGAGCTTGTTATCGAGGACGGCATTGAGGAGTTTGCGCGCCCACGGCTCGCGCTGCATCAGAAGATGGATCGCGAGAGGCTGAAGTTCTGGCGCGAGCTTCGGGTATTGCGCGAGGATGACATCCGCGAGGGCGGGTTGGTCGAAGCGGCCAATGGCAGCAAGGACGCGGCGAGTCAAATCGGGCGAAGCGGACGCAAACACTGCAGGCAGGGAACCGGGCAGCTCCTGATCGCGAAAGGCAATCAAAGCGTCAAGGGCCTGGAGCCGTGTGGTTTCCGATTCGGTGGCCGAAAGAAATTTCTGGCGCACATTAGCCGTGTCGATGGAGGCGACGCCCAGCCGGGCGGCCAGCAACTGCGCGCTAAGTAAAAAGGCTGTTGGAGGGTCGTCATCCAAAACCTCGTCCAGCACAGGCCGCAGGTGTAGCTTCACATCGGTAAGTTGGGTCTTATCGAAGCCGTCGATTTTTGCTGAAAACGCCGCGAGGCATTCCGTGGCGCGTTCGGGGGCTCGCCGCAAGGTGCGATCGAGCAGGCGGGCGGCAGCTTGCGCATTGGGAGAATGGGCGCTGAGGATTCTGTCGATGATGTGCGGTATCAGCGTTACGAGAGCGGGAGGAAGAGGTTGGGCGTGCGCTCCGGAGCGTGGGTGCGTTTGTATTGGAGGATCCTTCAGCGCCAACTCTGCGAAACGCGCACCGCCGGTCTCCAACAGCGGATGGAGATTCGGCCAGACGATGGACGGGATGAGTTTGTCGTGGCCGCAGTTAGCCAGGACATCAACGAGCACCGGAAGCGCGTCGCAGCCCTCAACCTTGGGTGAAGCGATAGCGACCTGCAGTTGCACGTCCGGGGAAGGATCGCGTGCGAGCATGACGACGCGCTCGCGAATTTCGGGCGCAACCGTGCGAAAGTTTGCTGCCGCGCGAATGGCCCAGGCGCGAAACGTCGCGTCCTCGTGCGCGAGCAATCTTTGATGAAATGCCGGGGGAAGCGAGCCGCTCCCAATGAGCGTCCAGAGCGCATGCAAACGGCCTTTCCGCGAGGTGTCTTTATCCACAACGAGCTTCTCGAGCATGTCGCGAAGGTTGCCCGTCATGTCGCCCAGTCTCTCGGTCAGGAGTCGTTGAGCCGATTTGCGGAAGAAAATATTTCCGCTGCCAAGTCTGGCTATGAGTTGGTCGTCGGTTTCGCCTTCCAGATCGAACTTCGGTGCGCGCGGCGTATCGCCGTAGCGCACGCGGTAGAGCCGTCCTTTGAGACGGTCCACGCCACCCGGGTCGCGCGCAGCGTCCTGGGAGCAATGATAACGGTCGTACCAATCGAGAACGTAAAGCGAGCCATCCGGTCCAATCTTGAGCGATACCGGCATGAACCACGCATCGTTCGCGGTGAGTAAATCCGGTTCGGCCTTTGCGCGGTAGCTCGCGCCATCGCGTTCCAATCGATCAACATTGACGCAACCCCCATGGATGTTGCCCACGGCGACGCGCCCGCGGTATTGGGCTGGAAACGCGTCGGTGTCGAGAAATGCAAGTCCGCAATAGGCAGTCTTTTGATGACCGTGATCCGTGATGGAGCCGATCTTGATGGTGAAAGGCGGATATGGGCCGGCCTGGCGTTGGTAGTAACCGGTTTCGACAAAATGAAAGAGATGGTCGTTGGCCCAATGACAGGCTTCGACGATCGCGCTGCCTTCGGGGTCCCAGCCGAGGCCGTAAGGATTGCTGGTGCCCTCAGCGAAAATCTGGAATTCGCGCGTGCGAGGATGAACGCGCCACATCGCGCAGGTGAAATCGTATCGCTTGCCGTTTTTCGAAACGACGCTGCTGTGATTGAAAACGCCGTTGAGCCCATAAAGCCAGCCATCGGGGCCCCAGGTGATTGAGTTGGGCAACTCGTGGGTGTCGGTGCGTCCGAAGCCAGTGAGCACGACCTCCCGGCTCAGTTCTTGACCGTCCTTTTCGCGCAGAAACAGCAGGTCGGGAGCATTGAGCAGCCAGACACCGCCATAACCGAGCGCAACACCGGTGGGAATGTTCAAGCCATCCGCGAATACCGTGACCCTTTCAGCGCGGCCATCGCCGTCGAGATCTTCCAGTATTTTCACGCGGTCGCGACCGGGGCCGGCGGACTTGCGCGGATATTCGACGCTTTCGGTAATCCAAATGCGACCACGATCATCGAACGTCATTGCGACGGGATTCACGATATCCGGCTCGCTGGCGACCAACTCGACTCGGAAGCCATGGGGGACAGTGAACCGGCTCAAAGCTTCCTGAGCTGTGTACGGCTGGTTCGGTGGCTGATCCTGTCGATGAGGGATGACGTTTTCTTCCGCGGCCGCGACTAGTTCAGGCCCGGCCAGAGAAAGCAGCAAAGCCACAAGCCAATTCTTCATGATCACCCTCAATGACACCGCAAATGGAGCGACTGTCGAGCGTTTTTCAAATGACCGCCAACTTGAGCGACGCCAGTTTTGAATTCCCTTTCGCGGCCGATTCGTCCATTATTTGTGAAGACGCCTGTGAAATCATTTGCTGTCCCCGCCCATCCTGGAATGGGACTGTGCTCCCGGCGCCGCTTTCTGGCGCGGAACGCGATGGGGGTTGGCAGTGTGGCTCTGGCATGGCTGCTGCGACAGGAAAACCTGCTTGCCACCCCGCCCACCATGCCTCGGCATGCGCAATCCTTCGACCTCAAACCGAAAGTTCCGCCGCTGCAACCGCAGGCGAGCGCCATGATCTCGCTGTTCATGCACGGCGGGCCAAGCCACATTGATTTGTTCGACCCGAAACCCGAGCTCACGAAGCACAGCGGAGAGGATTACGCCGGCGAAATCACCTTCAGCTTTATCGACCGGGCCAGCAAGAAACTGTTCGGCAGCCCCTGGCAATTCCAGAAGCACGGCCAGAGCGGCATCGAAGTCTCCGAACTGCTCCCCCACTTCGCCAGTATCGTCGATGACGTGACCCTGATCCGCTCCATGCACACGGATATCAATGGGCACGAGCCGTCGATCTGGTTCATGAACACCGGCAAATCCCAGCCGGGCCGCCCTTCTCTCGGCTCCTGGCTTACCTACGGCCTCGGCTCCGAATCCCAGAGTTTACCCGCCTACGTGGTTTTGACCGATCCGGGCGGACACCCCGTGGATGGCGTCCGCAATTGGTCTAACGGCTGGATGCCGCCGTTGTTCCAGGGCACGGTTGTTCGCGCCACGGAGCCGCGCATCCTGAACCTCGAACCTCCCACGCACTTGAAAGGCGAGTTGCAGGAACAGAACCTGGCCTTCCTCGCGCGCCTCAATCGCGACCATCTGGCACGTCATCCGGGCGAAAGCGACCTTGAAGCGCGTATCGCCAGTTACGAACTCGCGGCGCGGATGCAGACGGCTGCGAAGGAAGCGCTCGATCTCGCCGGCGAGAGCGAGGCGACCAAGAAGCTCTACGGTCTGGATGAGCCGGTCACTCGCGAGTACGGCACGCGCTGTCTCATCGCGCGGCGCCTCGTTGAGCGCGGTGTGCGGTTCGTGCAGCTCTTCGTCAACGGGCAGATCTGGGACACTCACGAGAGCATCACGAAAAATCTGGTCAATTGCTGCCGCAAAACGGATCAACCATCCGCTGCCCTCGTGAAGGACTTGAAGGCGCGCGGGTTGCTCGACACCACGATCGTCCATTGGGGTGGAGAGATCGGCCGACTACCCGTGACGGAAAACCACGGTGCGGCCGAGAAAGCCGGGCGCGACCACAATGGGCAGGGGTTCAGCACCTGGGTGGCGGGTGGCGGCTTTAAGGGCGGCATCACCTACGGCGAGACCGACGAGTTCGGACACAAGGCCGTCGTCGATCCGGTCAGCCCGAACGATCATCACGCCACGCTGCTGCACCTCTTTGGCTTCGACCACACGAAACTGGTTTACCATCATAACGGCCAGGACGAACGAATCACTGACACAAAGCCCAGCCGTGTTGTGAAGGAGATTTTGCGCAACGCATGAGGCTCTTAAGGCCGGTTTTTCTGAAAGTGTCGGCTCCATCTCGGGGGTCCTCAACCGGCGTTTTGTTCATCTGCCTTCTCGCCTCTGTTGTTTGCGCGCGTGCAGCTTCGCCGAGTTTCGAGAAAGACATCCGGCCAATCCTCAAGGCGCACTGTTTCGATTGCCACGGCGAAGGCGAAAAGCTCAAAGGGGGTGTCGATCTGCGCCTGCGCCGCCTCATGCTTGCGGGCGGCGACAACGGCCCCGTGCTCGTGCCCGGCAAGCCGGACAAGAGTCTGCTCTTTACGCTGGTCCAGACCGGCGAAATGCCCCGCCGAGAAAAGAAACTCACTGCAGACCAGATCGCTCTAATCAAAAAATGGATCGCCGCTGGCGCAAACGTGGCTCGGCCTGAACC
>JAKEEH010000496.1 GCA_022616725.1 Limisphaerales bacterium
GCCTGCTCGACGCCCAATCGGCCATTTTCGGCGCTGCTGACGCGGAAGCCCTCGAGTTCGAGTATCGTGCAGATATTTTTGCGCATCTGCGGTTCGTCTTCGATGACTAAAATATGTTTCATGGCAGGCCAGTGTTATACAGTAGTACGTACAGTCTATACGGTTTTGGCGTCCCCGCCACCCTCAAACAACGGCAGCAGGACCGTGAACCTCGTTCCGCGGCCTTCAGAGCTGTCAACGTGGATCTTCCCTCCATGCAGATCCACACAACGTTTCACAATGGTTAACCCGAGCCCTGTCCCGGGCAGATGGCCTGTGTTTTGGCCACGATGGAATGACTTGAACAGGCGGTCCCGGTCAGCCGCCGGAATGCCGATCCCGTGGTCCTCGACCTGGAAGACCGCGTGGCCGTTGCGCCGTTCTGCGGTGAAGCGAACGGGTTCACCGGGCGGGGAGTATTTGACGGCGTTCGACAGCAGGTTCGTCAAAATGTGGCGCAGCAGCCCTTCGTCACCCATTGCTTCGGGCGGCAGGTCGCGGGGTTGGAACTCAATGGGGCATTGGCGGCTCATGGCCGAGAGGACTTCCTCCGTTAACCGTCGGCAGAACGCGTCGAGGTCAATCGCCTTGGGCTTGTATTCCATATGTCCGGCTTCGACGCGGCTCAGCAGGAGCACTTCTTCCATCAGGCTCGACATGCGGCGCACGGATTTATGAATCGCCTGGAGTTGCTCCTGGCGCTGTTCCAGCGTCAGCTTCATCAGGTAACGCTGCAGGATCTCGGCCGATGACATGATGATGCCAAGCGGAGTACGAAATTCGTGCGAGACCATCGAAACGAAACTGCTCTTGAGCTGGTTCAGTTCCTTTTCCAGCGCCAGCGACTTGAGTAGTTCCATTTCCGCGCGTTTCCGTTCGCTGATATCGGTGATGCTGGCGCGGACAAGCTGCCGCGTTGCATCGGGAAGCCGGGCGAGGCGCACTTCGCAGGCAAATTGCGTTCCGTCAGAGTGCAAGTGGTTCCACTCAAAAACCGGCGTGTCACCGTCAAGCGCGGCTTTGAGCTGTTTCGCGTAAGCCTCATGCGAGGGCCGGCCATCGGCTTGCGCCGGGGGACTCAATTCGACAGGCCCAAGCGCGAGCAAGTGATCGCGTTCCATCTCGAAGAGCCGGAGCGTGTTGTGGTTCGGATCAAGAAACCGCCCAGTGGCTGCGTCGATGACGGTGATGGCCTCCGGGGCATTTTCAAGCATCACGCGGTAACGCGCTTCGCTGGTGCGCAATTCGGCGGTGCGCTCTTCGATGCGTCGTTCGAGGTCGCGGTTGAGTGACTGGAGTTCCTCCTCCATGCGCTTGCGTCGCGTGATGTCTGAAATCGCGCCGTCGAAGTAAATGGGTTTCTTGGAAACATCGCCGTAAATGCCGATGCTGCTGAGCAGACCCCAGAACCGCGAGCCATCCTTGCGCACCAACTCGACTTCCTGGTTAACGAAGCGGCCATCGTTTTCAATGAGCTGGATCAGTTTCGCGCGGTCGGCCGCGTTGGCATAGAGCCGGGCGCTCGGCACTTTGAGCATTTCGTCAACTGAATCGTAACCAAACATCCGCACGAACGCCTCATTGACATACACCAGCCCGCGTTCGGGCGTGCTCCGGTAGATCCCCTCCGAGATGTTTTGCGTGATTGAAGAGAGCAGTTGCTGGCTTTCGCGCAAGGCCGCCTCCGCCCGCCGGCGCTCCTGTTGCAGCTCCGCCTCCCGATTTAGCGCGCGAATCCGTTCCTCCTGGGTTCGCACCTGCCGCCGCAGCACGGTCAGCCACCCAAGGCCGGCGACGATAATGCCACCCGAGATGGCGAGCAGTTTGGGCACGTTCGCAGAGGTCCACCAGGGCGGCGTTCTCAGGATCGAAATGTCAGCCAGATCATGCACCAGCAACCGGAAACTGCGCGGCTTGTGCCGCGGACCGAGAGCGACGGAGCAAACGCCCTTGACGCGCACCATGCTCTGGGGTCGCAGCGCCACCTCGCGATTCGGCGGAATTTCCAGGTGCGCCTGAAAGATGTGTTCGCCGGAGTTGAGGACGAGCGCGCGCTCTTCAGGACCGCTGGATACCCGGGGCGAAATCTCCAGCAGACGCGCGTCGAGTTCGACGGCTTGCGCGTCGTTGGTTCCCCCAAGCGCCTGCTCGGGCGTAAGCCGCAGTGGCGTCAGCGCCCGGCCGGAAGAAATCTTGCGCACCTCGGCGTCTTGGAGCATCGGAGCAAATTCGCCCATGGCCGGGTAACCCGTCGCTTCAATCTTGTCGCCTGGGCGGAGCTGAACGCGGGGAGGCGGCTCAAGGTATTGACCGGAGGTGTCGTCCCTCGGCTTCATGGCGGTTAACTTGACGTGCAGGCCGTCTGTGTCGTCCTGGACATAAATCGTGCCCGAAGGCCATGCCAGGGTCACCGTGCCCGCAACCCGAATGCGGCGATTCGACGAATAGTGCGGATTAAAGCCGAGGAGACTGCTCAGCGGTAGCAGCGGGAGATTGAACGGGTCGGCGGGCGCGGGTGCAATTACAGTGACCTGCTCCAGGTCCGGAACGAACATACGCATCCCGATCAACTGATTCTTCTGGTTGAGCACGCTGCCCGCCACGCCGCGAAGCCGGACTTCGCAGTGCATTAGATTTGTTGGAAGGCGAAGCGATGGCGGTGCCGGAAAATGGGCCAAAAACCGCGCGCCCCCGTGCGAGATGTCGATCATCAGCCGTTGCCATTCGATGCTCATGCCGCGCACCAGACCCGTCATCTCGATCCATTGGCTGTCGTCCTTCCCGGTTGCCAATTGCTCGAAAGTCATCGCCTTCGGTGAGGGCAGGGGAGCCGCGCCGACGACCGCGATCCGCCGTTCCGCGACTATGGGCGCAAAGGTGCCCGCGGCGGTTACGCCGTCAACTTCAACAAGCTGGCCTGCCCGATAATGCGGTCGCGAATGGTCCCCCGCCCCAATGTAGATCCCCGCGGTGGCGTCCTGGACGAACAGCGTTTCCCACTTCGGATCGTGGTAAGTCACGATTCCTCGAAGGCGAACCGGTTGGCCACGCCCGGCCTCGGCATTTGACAGTTCGCGCACCTGCTGCGCGGTTGTGAGTGTCGGAAGCGAATCGGCGGCTTGCGCCGCAGCCGACGGAGCAAAATCACACCATGCTGCGAGGCACAACAGAAACCATAGACTTGAATCGCGGTGGCGCACGCAGAATCTCAGTTTATTACGAGGTGAGCAGGCAGTAAAACAGTAACTATTCGGTCTTCGGTGACTCGTATGAGGTTGCCGCCTCAGCCGTCATCTGTCTCTGCGTCTCTGCGTCTCGGCGGTTCGAATCCGGCGGCAGTTTACTCGTGACCACTTTGAGCAGCTCGTCGGCCGTGATCGGCTTCATCAGGTAACCATCCGCTCCGCCGGGCAATTCACGGCGAAAGAATGCGGTGTTCCCCCGCGCGGTCAGGAAAATGAACGGCGCGTTATCGTCGCTGGAGTTATTAAGTGCTTCGAAAACCCCTTCTCCGTCCAATTCGGGCATCATCAGGTCGCAAAGAATGAGGTCCGGCTTCTCGCTCAGCGCCTTTTCCACGCCTTCCCGGCCATCCTTGGCGCTGATCACTTCAAATTCCTCCATTTGGAGGATCGTGCAGATGTTTTTGCGCATCTGGCACTCGTCTTCTATGACCAGGATCTTATACATGTGCTTTTCTTTTTCCACGCATTAACGGACAGAGGGAAAGTAACTTGCCTTGGCTGGAGACCATATACGCCTTTCGGCGTATGCGAACAATCTCCTATCTTGCCGCCAAATCGATGCAGAAGAGCTGCCGCGTATCCCGCACGTACAGCTTGCCATCAGCGTAGGCCGGAAACACCCAGGTGCTTCCGCAGACCTGCTGGCGTCCAAGTTCGGTGTATTTGTTCGGATTTGACGCCAGCAGCAGCAACGTGCCGTCCTCCGTGAGAACCAAGAGGTTCTTCCCGATCACGATCGTTGACGAATAATCGCGGCGTCCCATGCCGAAGCCCGCCTGGAACCACTTGAGCTTGCCGGTGGCCGCTTCGGCGCAAATGTAGTCCTTATTGGCCCCCTGGCAGTAAAGGTGGCCATCGACGAGCACCGGCGTGGCCAGGTTGATCTTCAATTCCTTATTGACCCACGCCTCGGTCGCTTTCACGCCGCCGCTGTCCTTCGAGATTCGAAGCGCGACCATACCAATTGTGTGCGAATTGACGATCACGTTGTCGCCGTCAATGACCGGAGTGGCAGCGTGGCGTTTGGCGTTCGTCTTTAGCGGAACGCGCCAAAGGATTTTGCCGTCATTGAGATCGGCGCCCAGCAGCGAATCGGCTGTGAACGCCACGACTTGCGGGATGCCGGCCAGAGTTGCGGTAACGAACGACGAATAGGCCGCTTCATCGTTGCCCGATTTCCACAGTACCTTCCCGTCCAGCTTATTGAAACAGACCAAACTCGCCCCGTCCGTGGCCCCCACTGGCAGAATAATCTTGTCCGCGGCGATGACGCCGCTGCCGTTGTTGCCGCGGCGGGACGCGGTCCCTTCATTGGCTTTGCTGCCGATGAACTTAACACCAAAATCCTTCTCAAAACTCGTCTGCCAGATCGCTTTTCCATTCGCGAGATCGAGACAGCGAAACTCGCCATTCAACGACTGCACATACGCGCGATTGCCGTCGATGATCGGCGTCGCCCGCGGTCCCGCGCCCCACTCATCCTTCTCCATTTTCGCGTAATCAACCCGCCAGATTTCCTTGCCCGTCGCCGGATCAAGCCTGTGGGCAAACTCTTTCCCTCCCGATTCGTCAAGGAATATCAGCGCACTATTGGCCACCACCGGCGCCGAGAACCCGCCGCCAACGTCGATTTTCCAAATCGGCTTGACCTCTTTGGGAAGCGACTTCAGTTCTGGCGCGCTGCCGCCCGCGTAGCCGGTGCGGCTCGGCCCCCGCCATTGCGGCCAATCCGAACCAAACACCGCGGAAACGCCCAACACCAAAATCCAAACCGCAGAGAAACCCCACGCTTCAAAAAGTCGAACGCGGCCACATTTCCGGTTGGCGTTTCGAATTCCTCTGGCGTTTGGCGCTCGGTATGCGGTCTTTTGGCGAGTTTCCCTGGTGTTTGGCCCTTGGATTTTGAGCTTTTCGTTCATATCACCCCAGAAACGTGCAGATGTACTCGCAAATGTCGCGCTTGACCTCGATGTCAAACCCGGACTTCGCAGGCACTTCAAAAGTCGCTCCGGTTCCGTACGTATTGGTGGCGCTCTGGCCCTCGATCTTCACCGTGCATTCCCCTGCGACGATTTCCATGCGCTCCGCTTTGTCCGTGCCGAAGTGGAACTTGCCGGGATAGATTAGCCCCAGCGTCTTCCGTCCCCCCTCCGGCAAAAGCAGCGTGTGGCTGACCACCTTGCCATCAAAATAAACGTTCGCTTTGGCAACGGCCGTAACGCCGCGGAACTCGCTGGGAATGGATGACATAACGCCGCCCAGTCTTGAGTCATAGCGGCAAATGTCAAGGTGATGAAGAGGTGTGACTCAATTGGAGCGCGTGTTCAAACTGGCTATTCCCCTCGGCACATTGGCATGAGGCAGTCTGGCCACTTTTTCTGCAACTTTTTGACCGACTCGCGCGTTCTATCAGAAGAGCGGCGTTGAAGCGCGCCGTTGCACAGTTATGACTCGAATGCACAAAAACTGATCTCATGAAAACAATCTCAGCGTTCTTACTGGCAGGCTGTCTCGCGGCATTTGCCGAGACGGAGGAAGAAATCAGCAAACGTTTCACCGTTCAACCCGGCGGCAAGCTGATCGTCGACGTCGATTTCGGCTCGATCAACGTCAGCCCCGGCACGGGCAACGAGGTCGCGATCGACGTTTTTCGCAAGGTCAAGCGCGGCAGCAAGGCGGATGAAGAAGCTTTCCTCGACGAACGCCCGGTCACCTTCGCCCAGGACGGCGACGCCATCACCGTCCGCTCCCGCGCCGATAAAAGCCGCCGCTTCTCCTGGCGCGGTTCGCAGAGCACCGAGGCCAAATACACCATCCGCGTGCCCGCCCAATTTAACGCCCAGGTGAAGACCTCCGGCGGCTCCATCTCCATCAATGAACTCAAGGGCGAGGTCAACGCCCGCACCAGCGGCGGCTCCCTCAAATTTGCGCGCCTCAACGGAACGCTCGACGGCCACACCTCCGGTGGCAGTATTCGTGTCACCGATTGCGTCGGGCCGATCAAAGTCAATACCAGCGGTGGCGGCATCGATGTCCAGAACGCCTCCGGCAAAGTCGAAGCATCAACCTCCGGCGGTTCGGTCTCGGCCCAGTTTGCGTCGGCTCCGCCCGAGGAAGTCACCCTAAAAACCTCGGGTGGCAGCGTGACCCTGACCGTGCCCGAAAACGCCGCTTTCGATCTGGACGCCTCCACTTCCGGCGGCAGTGTCAAAAGCGATCTCGCCGTTAGCACCGACGGCAAGCCCAGCCGCACCCACCTCAAAGGTCCAGTGAACGGCGGCGGCAAACCGGTGGTCCTTCGCACCAGCGGCGGCAGCGTCCGGGTCAAGAAAGCCTGACCAGCAGCGGACTCGCAGTTTGTCCTCGGGACTACCGGGCGAGATGCCCCCCCCAGCGCTTGCTGTCCGCCTCAAATCGCGCCGGGGGCGCCCGTGAAGCGCGCCTGATGTGATTTGCGCTGCCGCTTCCTTATTTATGTCCCCGAAAGAAAAGGCTGCCGGGATGTTTCCGGCAGCCCTACGGTTGTGCGAACCGTTTGTCCTGCTTAGATCTGATTGCAGCGGCCAATCAAAATCGCATCGCTGATGGCGTCGCCGCTGACCGTCACCTGCGGACCCGGAGAATTGTGGCAATTCTCCGCGTTAACAACCGCTTCGATGTGGATCGGCAGTTCGTATGGAACGTTGATTCGCTTGTCGGCGCGGACGGAAGTGCCCAAAGCAGCGCCGCGCCCGCTAGCACTGCCCCGATCGGCCGTATATACAATGCACCCTTCATATGTTTTGTGGAACTTTGCGTTTACGTGAAAGCGCCCGGACAAGACGGGGCCGTCCGTGGGGGTTCACGAGGAATCCGCTTAAAAAATTTCAAATCCGCCATGGGGCGTTAACCTCCCTCAAAT
Organism: Limisphaerales bacterium; assembly: GCA_022616725.1. Taxonomy (GTDB): domain Bacteria; phylum Verrucomicrobiota; class Verrucomicrobiia; order Limisphaerales; family JAKEEH01; genus JAKEEH01. Next base: position 7,186 of record JAKEEH010000496.1, read on the forward strand.
CGGGGACATCACCCCAGATGCCTTTTCGATCGCATTTTTCCATCTTTTCGGCTTGAAGCTCGCTTGCTGCTCCACAGCGCGCTTGGTTGTGGACAGGAGGGATATCGGGCGTGTGGAATCGCCCCGGCAAGACACAACCCAGACAACTGCTCCTTCCGGGAGCAGTTCTATTCGGGGCAGGAGATGGCGCGGCCGACGCGCCCGGCGGGCTCTCTGCTTGATGAAAAATAACGCTCGTTATGACGAGCCGGTTAGACCAACCGGCATTTCGCTGTGCAGAGCGCTTGCTCGACTGATCGCACTGATCACCGCGACAACACTTCTCGCTGCGGTGGCCGCGCCGCCTGGCCAAAGCCGAGGGACTAAACTCAAACCGGGTGACATTATCTACGTTGACTCCGGAGACGGTCCAGACGGCGGCTTCGTGCTCAAGGTCGATCCCGTTACCCGCAAAACCTCTGTAATTGGCTCAGGGGGCCACCTTCAATTGCCGTACGGGGTGGTCATTGACACCAACAAGCAGATCATTGTCTCAGATTCGGGCCGGCTCATTGGCGTCAACCCCGAAAATGGCAACCAGAGCGTCATTGCGGACTTGGCTCAAGCGGGATGGGGACAGCCGTTCCAGATCGCTCTCGATAGTCGCGGGTTCATCATCGC
>JAKEEH010000497.1 GCA_022616725.1 Limisphaerales bacterium
CTTCTTTCATGTGTGGCTCTTGTTTTTGGTTTTTGCTTCGCGTGGTTGGTACCACGCCAAGAGCCACTCCTCAATTTTCAACTAATTTCAGGATATCCTCCTTCATTCCAGGTTACCCCGCTTGCCCGGGATAGTTATACCAGACCCGATATTCCAATGGCTCCTTCTCGCTCTCCAAAATCCCGGAAGTCTCATTCAATCCAGTGGTAGATTTTGGCTTTGGTCAGGTCGTTGGTGCCATACAACTGCATCGCCTTCTTGTCCTAATAAAACGAGTTGCGAATGTCGGCTCTTGCCACGACAAGAGCCGACATGAACCGACACGCCCCGAACCTCCCGCAAATCCTGCCCTACACTGTTCATGTCGGGAAAATTTCCGACGGGCCGGGCGAAAAAACCGGCCTGGGCGAACAGAAAAATGAAACGATATGACGAACGAAGCAGCGCTCAAACAGCAACCGGTTCAACGTCACTGGCTCACCGAAACACCGCGCCACCGAAACACCGATCCCGCTTCGCCGGGAACCAAAGTGCACCGTTCCTGCACCGCTTTTCGCGGGTGTCTTCAAAAACCCCAATGAAACCGCATGTTTTTGCAAATCAGCCTTCCAAACGGTGCAATTCGGGCGTGCACACCCGTCGTTGACTTTGCGCTGGAAACCCTTTACCACACGATCACAAGAATCCAAAGACTCGCATGAAACGCAGAACTTTTATCAAAGTGGGCGCGGCGGCCCTTGGCGTAACCGCGCTTCCAATTGACCTTATGGCAGCCTCGGGAGAAACCAGTGACGAGCCGTTCAAGATTTCGCTCGCGGAATGGTCGTTGAACAAGACGCTGCGGGCGAAGAAGATGACCAACCTGGATTTTCCGGGCGTGGCGAAAAAGGAGTTTGATGTCGATTGCATCGAGTTTGTGGATCAGTTCTTCGCTGACAAGGCCACGGACAAATCCTATCTGGCCGAATTGAAGAAGCGCGCCGAGGACGAAGGCGTGACCATGGGATTGATCATGATCGACACCACCGGCGACCTTGGGACGGCCGACAAGGCTGCACGCGATAAGAATGTCGAGAAGACCTTCGCCTGGATCGACGCGGCGACTTACCTCGGTTGCCGCACCGTGCGCATCAACGCGCGCGGTCCGGGGAGCGGCGACGAATTGCGGCCACGCATTGTCGAGAGCGGCACGCGGTTGGCGGATTACGCCGCGAAACAGAATATCAACATCGCCATTGAGAACCACGGCGGGCATTCGTCGGACTCGGATTGGCTCGTCAAGACGTTCAAGGCGATCAACCGGCCCAATTTCGGATCGCTGCCCGATTTCGGAAATTTTCCCGACCACGTGAACCGTTACGACGCGGTCGAGGCGATAATCCCATTCGTCAAAGCCGTGAGCGCGAAGTCGATGAAGTTTACGCCTGACGGCCAAGTGGTCGAAACCGATTTTCGGCGGATGATGCGTATTGTGCGCGATGGCGGCTATTCGGGCTACGTCGGGATCGAATCTTCTGCCGGCTCGCAGGAGGAGGAAGCGAGCGCGATCCGCAAGACGCGCGATCTGCTGAAAACGATCCGCGAGGAACAGAAACGCGTCAAGCTGATTTTTAACGGCAAGGATCTGGATGGCTGGACAAAAATCGAAGGCGGCGACTGGGCGGTCGAGAACGGCGTGCTGATTGGCCGCAACGGCCGGAACTGGAGCACCAACCCCGAAAAGAGCGGCTCATGGCTGAGCACCGTCAGACAGTACAAAGATTTCCGGCTCGAACTTCAATACACGCTCGGCGAGAAGAGCAACAGCGGCGTGTTTTTCCGTTCGTCGCACGAAAAGAATCCGGCCTTCACCGGTTACGAGATGCAGATTCACGACGCACCAGGAAGGCCGCCGAGCAAGGGTGGACCGTCGGCGATCTACGCCCTGGTGGCGCCGACGAAAAATCTCGTCCGCGCCGCCGGGCAGTGGAACACCGTGACAATCATGGCGAAGGGCCCGAAGATCGAATTCTTCATGAACGGCGAAAAAGTTCTTGAAACCGAACAAACGCGGTCGATGCAAGGCTACATCGGCCTGCAAAACCACGACGAACGCTCGGTGGTCAAATTCAAGAACATTCGGCTCGAGGAGCTTTGAGATCAGCCGCGCGCGGATGCGGCCCGCTCGTTATGACGGTGAGACGCCGTTGGCACCCCGCAGGCGAGGACGCCGGCGCTACATGGAAGGTCGCTCTTTTTCATACTTCGATAATCGGCTCTGCCAGGCGGTGATTGCCGCGCCAATCAAGCCGGCGCGAATTCCGGTCGCGGCCTGAAGCAGCGGAATGTCGCGCCCGCCAACATGCCAGATGTGCCGTCGGGTCGAAGCGACGAGAGTTTTCCAATATGAGCCTCCGCTCAGGCCGAGCCCGCCGCCAATGATCACGGCGTGGGGATCGAGCACGTTCACCAGTGACCCAATGGCTGATCCCAGCGTTTCCGTCGCGTTCCGCACCACGCGAGCCGCATCGGTGTCGCCGCGTTCAGCGGCTGCCAAAATGTCCTGGGCCGTAGCCGCTGCGCCGGGCCGAAGCTGATTGAAGCGGTTTACCAGCGCGGGACCGGAGGCAATTTCTTCAAGGCTGGCCTGGTCGATGTGGCCGCAGCTCTCGCACGGAACGCTGACGGGGCTGCTGGCCATCGTGCCAGTTGTCCCGTGAGCCCCGAGGAACGGCATCCCATCAACGACAAGGGAGCATGCAATGCCAGTCCCGACCGTGATGTAAAGGAAGATACGATACCGACGGCCCGCGCCAAGTGACGCCTCCGCGCACGCGGCCGCTCGCACGTCGGCCTCCAGCGTGACCGGACCCAGATGCGCCAATCGCTTTCGGACTTGTTTCTCGTCCCAGGGGAGGCAATTTTGGCTCAATATCTTTCCAGCAGGATCGACCAGCTCGCACAGACCTACCCCTGTGCCGCAAAATGGGATATTTCCTTTGGTTTCGTACAGTATCAGTTTTTCCGCCAGTTGGGCAACACGATCCAGCACAGAATCGCCCTCCGGCTCAGGCCCGGTCGGGATTGTCTGTTCGATCAGGAGCGCTCCGCTCGGAAATTTCACCAGCCCGGCGGCGATCTTCGTCCCGCCGACATCAATGCCCATGGCGATACAATCACGCCTGGGAGTGCGGCGACGCGTCGCCGGTCTCTTGCGCAGGGGGTTCATGAAGAGCGGGGAGCGTACGCACTCCAGGTGTGACTTGTCATTTGGCTTCGGCAAGTCCCTGCGCCAGCGCGCGAATATAGGCTGCGTTGCAACCGCAGCAGCCGCCGACATAATGAATGCCCTCGGCGCGCGCGATCCTGCCAAAGTCCTTGAAGGCGCGCCGCGATACCTGGATTGTTTCGAGGTCGTCAGGAAACGCCGGCAGTCGGGTGAAAGAATGGCATTCTTCTGAAGTCTGAAACGCTGCGGGCTGCGCTGCCAACGGCACACTCACGGCAGCGCGCATCTGGCGGAGGAGTTCAAGCATCCGCTTCGGTTCCTGCTCGCAATTCGCGCCGACGGCGATTGCGCCCAGCCCGGCCATCGTCCGCGCGCACTCGGCGGGTGTATGGCCATCGGAGCATTTCGTGATCAGGGGCCGAAAGCTCATCGTGGCGATGGTCGGCAGATTACTCTCAGCGGCGCATTCGAGGGCGACCTTCATCTCCGCCAAGTGAAAAAAAGTTTCCAGAATCAAAAGGTCCACGCCGGCGCTTTTAAGCAGGCGAATCTGCTCGGCGAGATGGTCTCGCGCCTTGTCGAGCGCGCCCATGCCTTCGCGTTCCACAAGCTGGGTGCGCGAGACGCTTCCGGCCACATACGCCTCGTCGCCCGCGACGTCCTTCGCGATTTTCACGGCGGCGGCGTTGATTCGTTCGGTGTCGGCGCCGTAGCCGGCCCGGGTAAGTTTCTCGCGCGTGCCGAAAAACGTCAGCGCCTGCAACACCTGGGAACCGGCGTTGAGGAATTCGTAGTGCAGTTCGCAGAGCGCATCCGGATTCTCGATAGCCACTTCCGGAGTAAACTGGCCACTGCCACGCCCCGTGCCGACCTTTTCGCGACCGGAGCCGCTGTCCACGTAACCGCGGCGTTCGAGTTCGATCAAGTAACCGCCGTCGCCAAGGACGACGCCGTCATGCAACAGGTCTTTGATAGTCATCGTAAGTGCAAATCCACCGGTGAACCGCGAGCGGTTGGCGTTTCCACCAAATTCGACGCGCCCGGCCGTTCAATCGCCAGCGCGATTATCGATGCAATCGCGACGAAAATTGCGAGCCATTCGCGGGCGGTGACTTTTTCGTGCAGAAACAGTATCGCGGCCGGCACGCTGACCACCGGATACAGGCCGGCGAGCGGCGCGACCACCGACGCTTTGCCCGCGCTGGCAAAGGCGTTCAGGATGGCGAAGTTGCCCAGCGCAAAAAGGAAGCCCAGCAACCCCACGAGCAGCCACACGCGCGCCGACACTGACGCCTCGAGAGGCTGCAGCAATAGAATCACAACGCCGACCGGGATGAAAGCGACGAGAAACCACAGCGTCGAGAGCTCCCCCGAAATTTCATTCGTGGAGAGCTTTTGCAGCAATCCTGCGACGCCCCACACTGCAACCGGCACGAGCGCAAAGGCCAGCCAGCCGGTGAGCCAGCCCTCGACGCCCGGCACATTGAACAGCCATATCGCAAGAAGCGAAAAGCAGAGCCCGACAATTTGAATTGAACCCAGGCGTTCGCGCAACAGCAGCAGCGCAAGCAGAATGGTCACCAAAGGATAGAGAGCCGTAAGCGGAACCACCGTCGAAGCTTTTCCGCCCAGATTCAGCGCGTGGTAATAGGCGACGTTACCCAGGCACACTAATGCGCCCGCGACGAGCGCGAGAACGATCCCGCGTCGGCGATTGCCGCTTGCGGTCAGTCTCTTTGAAAGGCACAGCGCCGCGATCACTGGCAACGACCCAAGCGTGGACAACGCCTGGCTCTGCGCGGGAGAGAGGGCACCGCCAATGAGTTTGGAAACAATCGCCCAAACTCCCCAGCAGAGCACCGCGAGCAGCGCCCACAGAAGCCAGCGCGGCATCAAGACGTCTCCTTCCCGTGACCAGATGCTTTATGTTCGCGAGAACGATCATGCATCAGATGTGCGGGTTCGCTTCCGGCCGCCGAATCGAACACCAGCAGATCGAAGGTGCTCTCGACCGCGAGCGCCCGGCCTTCGCGTCCGGATTGCTGCGCTTTCAACATGATTTCCAGTACATGTCGGGCGTGCTCCGGTGTGACCAAGGGTCGCGAATTGCTTCGGATGCACTCAATGAGATGACGCAGCCCATCGGTCCAGTGCCAATCGGGAGTTGTTTCCTTGAAGAGCTGCCATGCGCCGGCGGAATTCTGCCACAGCTCGTAGCCATCCGGGTCCCAATCATCGCCGAGCATCTGAATCGTGCCCGTCGTTCCATACACCTCGAGCGCGGGCGTTCGATATTGCTGCATCGTGAACCCGCTCGTCACAACGGCAAACGCGCTCTCGTCAAAGTCCAGCAAGACCTGCGCGTTGTCCTCCGCTTCGACACGAATTTTCTTGCCCTGAATCTCTCGTTCGGGGATCGCCACGCCGGTCATGGCCATCACCCGCCGCACCGGACCCAACAATCCCGTCAGGCTCGTGATACAGTAAACGCCGAGGTCGAACAGGCAGCCACCGCCCGGCTTATAGAACCACTCGCTCCACCACGGGCCGGCCCAGCCATAACGCGCTCGCGCCGAGCAGGGCTTGCCGATATCGCCATTTCGAATCCGTCGCGCCATCGTTTGAAAAGTCGGGCTCAATATCGTAAACGGCGCGCACATCAGATGAGCCCGGCTGCGGTTGGCGAGATCGACTAACGCGGTCGCGTCCTCAAGCGTCGTCGCCATAGGCTTCTCAACCAGCACGTGCTTGCCCGCTTCGAGGGCCGCACGCGCCAGCGCCGCGTGCTGGTTCATCGACGTGAGAATCAGGACCACATCGATGTCGGACGCGCGGAGCACCTCATGCGCGTTGGCGGTGAACCGATGTGGACCGAGTTCCGCACGCGCGCTTTCGCGCTGCGTCTCCCGCCCGCAGACAAGCACGACTTCCACTTCGCCCCTCAGGCGCAACTTATCGATGCTCGCTCGGTAAGCGCTCAACACATTGCCGCAACCAATAATGCCTAAACGGATCGGCTTCACAAAAACCTCAACTGTGCCCGACGGCATTCGCCGCAGGCAACAACACCCCGCAAAGCGGCAGAGGACAGCCGCACTCCAAGACGCTGCCGCGGAGATCGAAACGGCTGTTGAAAGAACCGCCAGGTCGTGGAGTGCGGCTGTCCTCTGCCGCTTTCCTTCGCACAATGCGCCATGCCGGCTTCACGGCAAATCCTTTATTCTTAGGTTCCGAAACCGCACGGTCTTGTCATCATTGTAATTCTGCAACCCGACATACCCCGAAGCGGATCGCTGATCTTTGTCTGTCCACGTATTTACCAACTGCCCGTTCAGGCGGACCGAGTAGTTATGCCCGATCGCCACGATCTCGAACTCGTTCCACTGCCCGGCGGGTTTGACGTTCACGACCGCTGGCGCGTGAAACGGATAAATCGATCCGGTCCACCACGTCGGTTTCGCGGCCTTCTCGTCGCCGATCTCCACTTCGTGCCCGCGCTTCACCGCGACCCACGGATCATTCCCCGGATTGGGGAACCGGAAAAAAATCCCCGAATCCGCCGCCGGCTGCTCCTGCACAAACTCGCCCCGAAGGACAAAATTTGTATAGGTGCGATTCGTGTGCCACCACAACCCCATTCCACCCTGCGCGCTGGCAATTCCGTTCTCAACCTCAAAACGCCCCGGACCGCATTGCGCCCAACCGTCATTCGTGTTCTTCCCGAGCAACGAAACGAACCCCTTTTCATCCGGCGCGCTGCGCGGCACATGCGACAACAGTTCGGCAGGAATTTCGTCGATCGGGCGCACTTCAATTCTGCGGTAAAACAACTCCGCCCCTTCCGACTGAAGCTGAATTTTTCCCCGCGTCAGCGCGATCTCACGCTGGCCCTCCTTGTAACGCGGGTTCACCAGCGCCAGCACCACTTTGCCGTTCGAAATGTGAATGCTGACGTTGCCCCAGGCGATTACTTCACACACGTTCCATTCGCCAGGCTTCTCCGGATCGAGCGATGACGTGATCCCTTCGCCGGTCGTGAACTGCGGTCCGCCCGGCATGTACACGATGCATTGTTCGCCGGGACTTTCGCCTCGATACGGCACCGACAGCTCCTTTTCCAGCACAACCTTTTTGCCTTCGATATCGACGTAACTGCCCGCGACACTCCACCATTGGCCGACGCCTTTCTCCATGATGTTGCACTCCACCGAACGCATCCACGCGTAGCTCCCCGCGCCGTGCTCGCCCACGCACCAATAAAGAATCCCGCTGTCTCGATAATGCTTCGGCTTCTCGCGAGGCGGCCACTTCTTCTCGCCCCATTTGTATTCCACGCGAATGTGGATGTTCCTAAATTCCTCGTGCGTCGTAATCGCTCCAAAGACCTGCCCCGACACGCGGATCGCCGGCGCGCCATCTTTCTCCACAACTGTAAACACTCCCAGCGGATCAGTGTTCAGGCCAATCGCGGCCTCCTTCGACTTTTTCGGGTCGTGATAACCGCCGGATTTCGGGCCCAGCCACGTGTCCCAACCGGACAGATCCTTGCCGTTGAACAGCGACTTCCATTCCGCGCCTTGTGCCGCCACGCTGTCTGACGTGAGGAACAGCACAGCCGCGCCTGCCACGCCAAGGAGACAAATCATTTTCATACCGCGCCCGGTTTCGTTCGATTTCTGCGCATTATGAACATCACCCGGACTTCTGCAATCCGCTTGTGCTCTCCCGCTAATCAACTCGTCCGGCGTAATCAAGATATCAGCGGCGGGAGCGAGGCGACAATTTCATTGGGTTTGTCTCTGAGCGATCGACTTCGTGACTGGCCCTATGCAAGAGTACCCCGCCAATGTCGTGCAACAGGCTGCCGGGATAAAAGCTGCCGCCGCCATATAGATTGGTTTCAAAGGGTTGATAGCCGGACGCCTCGATACGGTATTGAATCTCATTCGCGGCATAATCCACCATCAGGACCCACGCCAAGTCTTTGTCCTTCTTAAATACAAAGGCTCCTTCTCCATCCGTGAATATCACTCGACTCCTGTCCAGTCTCACAATTCGGCGAGCCACCTGTGCATGCCTCAAGGGCTCCAGAGTCTTTGAGTCGAAAACCCTTCCTTGGGCAGGGGGTGCGACCAACTCGCCATGCGGGAATATGACGCAACCGGCGAGAAGCGCCGGTAATACCAGCAGTACAGTTCTCGAAAACGATATTTCCATCATCGAGCGCAGGACCGACCAACCCTGCAAGTTCTATTTGCCATCAAATGAATCTCCCTCGGCTTAAATTTTAACCTTCTATCGGGAACGTCTCAATTTTGCGGGCACAGCGGGCTCACCGAGGTGACGGGCAGTAAACGAGGAGTGCACGCGTCATTTGTGCTGCTGCCATCACTTCGTCTGCTGC
>JAKEEH010000498.1 GCA_022616725.1 Limisphaerales bacterium
GATGACAGCCATCGAATCGGTGCTGGCCCGCGTGCCCGCGCATTCGGGTGCGGATCATCTTTACATACACCTGGTGGAGGCCGGACCGAATCCCCACAAGGGGGTCCCGAGCGCTGAACGCATAGGCAAGCTGACGCCCAAAGCGGGGCATCTGGTCCACATGGCGTCGCATATTTACGTACGCGTGGGCCGGTATCACGACGCCTCGACGGTCAATGAGCGGGCCTCGAAGGTGGATGAAGATTACATGAGGATCGCCAAGCCAGTCGGGATATATCCGGGCGGTTATTACCCACATAACGTGCATTTTCTCTGGTATGCGACGGACTTGGAGGGCCGGAGCAAGGACAGCATCGAAGCGGCGAAGAAGGTGTCAGGCTACACCATCGGTTTGATGTGCGGGGCCATCGAAGGGCCGCGCCAGCGTTACCTGCCATTGCTGGCCCGGGCGCGGTTTGGCAAGTGGAATGAGATTTTGACGGAACCCGCGCCGGCGGAGAATTATCCGTTTGACCGAGCCATGTGGCACTATGCCCGCGGGCTGGCCTTCGCCGCAACAAAGCGCCCCGACGAGGCGCAGCGCGAGTTTGATGCTTTCACGAAGCTGCAGTCGAGCGACGCGGTGAAGGCCATGGACAATCCCTACTTCCCCGGCACGAAGATTCTTGCCGTCGGCGAACAGGTACTTGCCGGGAAGATCGCCGGGGCCCGCGGAAAAGACGACAAGATGCTCGAGCACATGCGCAAAGCCGTCGAAGCCGAACATCAATTGTCTTATATGGAGCCGCCCTATTGGTATTACTCAGCCGATCTATCGCTCGGCGCGGCGCTGCTGAAGGCCGGCAAGGCGGCGGATGCCGAGAAGGTGTTCCGCGACGATCTGAAGGAGTTCCCGAACTGCGGCTGGCAACTTTTCGGGCTGGAGAAAAGCTTACGGGCGCAAGGCAAAGAGGCCGAAGCCAAGGACGTTGCCCGCGAGTTCCGTAAAGCCTGGAAGTATGCGGATACGGAGCTGGATCTGGCGTGGTATTGATCGATGCGCCAGATCAGGTTGCCCGAAGGGATCTTCGGGTATAAAGTGTGAGCGCGAACCGCCGAGTGTTGTATAGTGATGTGAACATGATCCCGCTGGTTGAAAGGCAGTTGGCGGCAGTGCGCGACGTTTGTCGTCGGCTAAACGTCCGTCGGCTCGACCTGTTTGGCTCGGCCGTCAGCGGCGATTTTGATGCCGCGACGAGTGATTTGGATTTCGTGGTATCACTCGAAGAAAGCTCGCCCGCCGAATACACAGAAAGCTACTTTGCCCTGGCGCACGAACTGGAGCGGCTCTTCGGTCGCCGAGTGGATCTGGTGACGGAACGATCCGTTCGCAACCCGTATTTCCGGCAGGTGATTGAATCGACGCGCCAGCCACTTTATGCGGGCTGAGGAGAAGAAGCTTCTCCTCGATGTTCTTGAGGCTTGCCAGAGCATTCAGCAACACTGTGCGACTCGCACTTTCGAACAGTACATTGCCGAACGTTGGTTTCGCCGCGCTGTCGAGCGGGAGTTTGAGATCATCGGAGAGGCGCTGCATCGGCTCGAGCGGTTCGCTCCGGTTACCGCCGCTCGAATTACTTCATTACGGCGAATAATTGACTTCCGCAATCGCATCATTCACGGGTACGATTCGGTCGATGATGTAATTGTTTGGCAGACGGCTCAGCAGCACTTGCCGTTGTTGCTCTCCGAAGTAAAGGGGATGCTTCAGGAAGAAAGCGAATAGGTCTCACCGCCCGACATCCAGCACCGCGTGTTTGATGCGCTGGCGTTTCCACGTGTAGGTGACGTGCACTTTGCCGTCGCGCGTTTGAATCATCGCGGGGTAAGAATACTCACCGGGCTCAGATTCGAGCGTCGCCCACGGTTCCCATTTCTCGCCATCCGTGGAAACCGCGATGCTCAAGGGCGTGCGACCGCGCGTGGTCGGATTATAGACCAGCAACTGCCGCCCGTCCTTGAGCGTTACCGCGTCGATCCCAGCGCTTGGATTCGGCAGCGTGGTCGCGCGCATTGGGCTCCACGTGCGACCCTCGTCAATCGACCACAACTCGGTGACGCGCTTCTGTTTGCTTCGGCAGAGTGCCTGCAGCTTTGGGCCGTGGACCAGAATCGTCGGTTGGATGGCGTCAAACTCTGACGGGTCATTTAGCGCCTTGGTTCGTGTCCACGTCTGGCCGAGGTCAGGCGTGCGCTCAAAATGCACCGCCCACCCGGCGTGCTCCGTGCTTGAACCGCACAACAAAGTGCCATCCGCCAATTGCAGGGGTTTGGCTCGAATGGGTCCAAGGATCCCTTCGGGCAGCCTTTGCGGCTTCGACCACGTTTTCCCTTCATCTCTCGAGGTCATCAACATGCCCCACCAGCGTGAAGGACTCGGCCCCACTTTGTAGAACAACAGCAGCGGCCCTTCCCTGGGCTGAAAGAGCACCGGATTCCAGGTCGGGTATCGGTTGCCATCGGCTTGCGCGCCATTGGCCACTTCCACGGGACTGATCCATTTTGCGCCTTCATGCCGCGAGACCCAAATGCCGACGTCCGGCTCGCCCTCGTCGGTGCCGCCAAACCACGCTGCAATCAAACCCGACTTCGTCTCCGCAATCGTCGAAGCGTGACAGGACGGGAAAGGCGCCTGTTCGTAGATGAACTCCGATTTCACAATCGCAGAAGTGGCCGCCCGGGACGGCGCGCCCTGCTCCACCGGTTCGATGCTGGCGCATCCCGTCAGGAGCAAGCCGAGCAGGCCCACAGCCGAGCAGAACGCCGCGCTTCCGCGACTTTGGGCAAACTGTTTCATTTCCGGGTAACCATCTGGAATTCATCCGTGCGGAAGGGCGATGCCGGAAGTCCAGCTTTGTTCCACAAATTCACCACCGGATAATCCGCCCACCCATAGCGCACCGCGATGGGTTCCGGCACCTCGGCACTGCTGACCACCACCTTTTCGCCCTGAATTTCCGCTGTCGCCCAGACAAATTTCTTATCCGGACCCGCGATCGCGAAGCCCTTGAGTTCACCTCCGCGCGCTTCCAGCCCCGGGCCAACGTGATCGAAGCTTAGAATCGCTTTCCCCTCCTTCACTTTCATGCTCTTGAAGGTCGGCCCCGAGTAATCGACGTCCTGCCCGTAAGCAATCTTTCGTGCTGCCAGGGCCAGTCGCGCGCCGACGGGCTCTTTTTTCTTCGGGTGAATATCCCTTTCGTCGCCGACATCCGTGATCACTGCCATTCCAACCTTCGGCAATGTCTTCGTTGCCAGCGCCTGCGCCTCGCGCAACTCCGCCCACGCGCTCTCGACCGGTTGCTCCTTGATGGCCATGAACGGCGCGAGTTGCACCAGCAGGAACGGAAAATCTCCTTGGCCCCAATCCTCCCGCCAGTTGCGGATCATATCCGCGAAAAGGCTCCGGTACTGGTGCGCGCGCCCGGCGTTACTTTCGCCCTGGTACCAGATGGCTCCCCCGATGGCGAACGGGATCAGCGGCGCGATCATTCCATTGTACAGTTCAGTTGGTTTCCACGGACCGCCGGGTCGTCGCTTCTTGAATTCCTTGCCTTCCTTCCTCGCATCGGCTTGCTCCTGCTCCCATTTCGCGAGCTCCTCTTTGTACTTCGCAGCCTGCGCGTCATAGCCATCAAGAATCTCGGTCTTGTAACGCGCGTTGGCCGCGAGCACGTCCTTTCTCATCCACACTTCCACGGGCGACCCGCCCCAGGACGTGTGAATGACCCCTACCGGGACATCCAATGCCTTCGCAAGGTCCCGTGCGAAGTAGTATGCCACCGCCGAAAAATTCGATGTCGTTGACGGATTGCACTCCTGCCACGACGCTGGAACGTTGTCGCGCGGCGCGTCGGCCTTTGTCTTCGGCACTGTACAAAGCCGCAGCAAAGGGTTGCGTGTCTTGGCGATCTCCTTTTCGGGCTCGTAGGAAGCGCGCATAGGCCATTCCATATTCGACTGCCCGCTGGCGATCCAGACCTCACCCACCAGCACATTTTTCAATTCGATGCGGTTCTTGCCTGTCACGCGCAATTCCGCGGGCCCGCCGACCTTCAACCGCTTCAGATTCACCATCCATTTGCCGTCTTTCGCGGTCGTGGAAACCTTCTGGTTTCTGAATTCAACGGTGACCTTCTCGCCCTCGTCCGCCCAACCCCACACCGGCACAACGGCACCGCGCTGCAAGACCATGTTGTCCGTAAACAACCCGTGCAGCTTCACGTCCGCAAGCGCGGGCCATGCCAGGACAAATGCGCCTACGACACCAACATGTCTCAATCTGGAATTCATCCCGCAAGTCCATCCAAGTCCTCCTGTGCCGTCAAGCAAACACCAGGCGGCAGACAGCCTTTAGTGGTTGCGGGTTGCCGGAAGGCCAGCAATTCTCGCGAAGTGGACCCGAAAGAAGACCGGCTTATTACGGTGAAACGCTAGCCTTCGCGTGCGCACCACGGCAGCAACGATGCTGGTTTTCCTGGGCGGTTTTGCCGTCATGGTGCTGGAGATCGTGGGAGCGCGCTACCTGACAAAGGATTTCGGCAGCTCGTTTTATGTGTGGGTCAGCCAGATCGGCGTGATCCTGATCGCGCTGGCGTTGGGGTACGCGGTGGGCGGGGCATTGGCGGATCGTTTTCAGCGCCTCTCCTTTTTGGCGGTGCTGCTGATTCCCGCCGGCGTCGTGACGTATCTGATTCCGGTTTTCGCCGGGCGTTTGATCAACGCGATTATCATGCGGCATCCGCTGGAGCAAAACATTCCGCTCCTCTGGCAGAAGCTCGATCCGGTCATCGGCAGTTCGTTGATTTTTCTGCTCCCGTGCTTCGGCCTCGCAACGCTCTCGCCATACATGATTCGGCTGGCGACGCGCAAGGTCGCCCATGTGGGAAAGGTCAGCGGGTGGATGATCGCGGCAAGCACCATCGGCAGCATTGTCGGCGTCTTCGTCTCCGGCTTCGTCTTGATCGAGCATATGACGGTCCCGAGCATCTTCCGCGGCACGGGCGCGCTGACACTTTTGCTTGGAATAACGTGCCTCGTGATCGACCGCTGGTTTCGCAATGACCCACGTAACCGAGAGCGCGGAGAGGCGTAGCGTCACAACAATTTGACTTGCCAATCGAGCGCGGCTTTTCTAAATTACCATCGCGTTTAATGCCAGGAATGAATCCTGTAAGTCTGATCCAAAAGTTCGCATGAACAAGCTTCAACCGGTGAGGGTTGCTTGAGCCGACCTTATCCCCGATCTTCTTCTCCGGCGTCATTTGTTAGGGTTAATGGGAAAATCCGTGCCCGCGAGGTCCGGGTAATTGGCGTCGATGGCAAACAATTGGGAGTCTTCTCGCTCGCGGATGCCATCAACATGGCTCGCAGCAATGGGGTGGACTTAGTCGAGATCGCTCCCAACGCTGCGCCGCCGGTCTGCCGGCTGGTCGATTACGGCAAATTCCGCTACGAGCAATCCAAGCGGGACAAGGAAGCCAAGAAACACCAGCACGCCAATAAAGTTAAAGAGATACAGCTCAGCCCGTCGATCGACCCGCATGACTTTGGCGTCAAGTTGACCCATGCCGTCGAATTCCTCTGCGAGGAGATGAAGGTCAAGGTGACCCTCCGCTTCCGCGGCCGCGAATTGGCCCACAAGGAATTCGGATTCGGGCAGGTCGAGAAATTCATCAAGGAGGTCGCGCCCTACGGCCATCCCGATGCGCCGCCGAAACTGATTGGCAAAGGGATCAACGTCATGCTCAGCCCGCTGCCGCGCAACAAGCGCGCGAAGAATCCGAAGCAGGACGAAGCGCATGCAGCGGAAGAGGCGCAAAAGCGAGCGGGCCCCTCCCAGCCAAGCAACGGGCCGCCCGGGCAGGGCCAAACAGACGGTTTTGCCAACAACCCGTTCTCAAAGCTCAATATCCAGACCGGCCAATGAGTCCAGGACGCTTGGGAGCGTCGGCGCGACGGTGAAGGCAACAGGCGTGGCGGCGAATGGAAGTGCTCCGGTGTCAACTGCCCACGTTCAATCCGCGTGACGCAGGACAACTTCGTGTTGCATAGGCAACTGAACTTTGGATCGACAGGATTTCGGTGATCCCTGTGGCCAACCCGACATCCGAACCCGAGAAACGGAAGCACCCAAACCCACTCTCCGCCAATGACGCGAGAGCACAACAGACGTGTGCTTGCGAAGGGTGCCGAATGGTGTATTATCCAGCGCACCACCATATGGCTAGGATTGTGCCTCTCTCACGATTTTTATCTTCAACTTTGGCGTTGATTGCGGCGCTTGGGCTGGGTTTTTCGGCCAGCGCAGCCGACGGGCTTTTCATCACTGAATTCATGGCGTCCAACCAGGGAACGAATACGCTGGCCGACGAGGACGGCGAGTTCTCGGACTGGATCGAGATGTATAATTCCGGAAGCAACACGGTGAACCTCGCGGGCTGGTACTTGACGGATAATCCCGACAACCTGACGAAATGGCAGTTTCCCGCGACGAATATCGCGGGCAACGCGTATATCGTCGTGTTCGCATCGGGCAAGGACCGGAGGGTTCCTGGCGCGCGGTTGCACAGCAGTTTTAGCCTTGATGCGGATGGAGAGTACCTGGCGCTGGTGCGACCCGATGGGATAACAATCGAATTCCAGGTGAGCCCCCGTTTTCCGGAGCAACACCCAAATATCTCTTACGGTTATCCGATGCCGGCGGCGACGACGATATTGCTCGGGTCGGGCGCGAGCGGGAAGTTCCTGGTACCGACCGTCAACCTGAGCAATAGTTGGACGGCAACAACGTTCAATGACGCGGGATGGCTCGGGGCGACGACCGGGATCGGGTTCGACACAGGCACGACGTATGATTCGGTGATCGCGACGGACATTGAGGCGCAAATGAGAGGCGTGAACCCGACCGTGTACCTGCGCGTGCCGTTTCCAATCAGCGAGGTGCGGGCGTTTGACGAGCTGCGCCTGAGAATCCGGTTCGACGATGGGTTCGTGGCGTATTTGAACGGGGTGGAGATCGCGCGGAGCAATGCGCCGGCGAGTCCGACGTTCAATTCCCGGTCGGTGGCAACTCACACGCCGCCGTCGCCGGGATTGCAGTTCGTGGAGTTCAATGTGTCGCGGCACATGAACCTGCTGCAAGAAACCAATGTCCTCGCGATCCAGGGGTTGAACGTCAACACGAACGACACGGATTTTCTGCTCGCACCGGAATTGGTGGGACGCGACCTCTCAGTGGATACAAGCACGCAGGCTTACTTCTCGCCCTCGACGCCTGGGGCGGCAAACGGGACGGGCGCAGCCGGAGTAGCGGAGTCGGTCGAGTTTTATCCGCCCGGAGGGGTATATACGAATGACCTGAGCGTGCAGTTGTTGTCACCCATTGCGGGCGCAGTAATTCGTTACACGCTGGATGGGAGTCTGCCGACGCAGACGTCGCCAATTTATTCAACGCCCGTCGTGGTGACGAACAGTTTGCGTATCCGGGCGCGGGTCTTCGCTGACGGTTATGTGCCGAGTGACATAGCCGGGGCCAGTTACACTGTCGCCGGCGCGGATGTAATGCAATTCAACTCGAACCTGCCGCTGGTTGTGATCAACACGTTTGGAGGGACGATCCAGGACAGCGTGAAGATACCCGCTTATATCGCCTTTGTGAAGGGTCCATATAATCGCACGCATTTGACGAGCGATCGTGAGTTTGAGGGGCGTTGCGCCATCGAGATTCGCGGCTCGAGTTCGACCCAATTTCCGAAGAAGTCGTACAATGTTGAGATTCGCGACGAGACGGATGACGACCGAAAAGTGCCGCTTTACGGGATGCCAGCTGGCTCCGACTGGGCGCTCTATGCACCGTACACGGACAAAACGTTTCTCAACGATTTCCTCACCTTCGAACTCTGGGAGAAGATGGGGTACTATTCAGTGCGGCGTCGATTTGTGGAGGTGTTCGTCAAGGCGGGCGTGGGCAAGCTCAGCTCGAACGATTACAGCGGCATTTATGTACTGTTGGAAAAGATCAAGATCGACGCGGACCGGGTGAACATCGCCAGGCTGGAACGGAGCGACAACACTGAGCCGGCAGTGTCGGGCGGTTACATCGTCAAAAAAGACCGGCAGGACGGAAACGATTCGAGTTTCAGCACGACGCGGGTTAACAGCCTGGGCGTGGAAGATCCGAAGGGACAGGAAATCACACCGGCCCAGCGCAGCTACATTGTGAACTGGTTTCAGCAAATGGAGAACGTGCTGTACGGAGAGAACTGGCGGCACCCAGTGAACGGGTATTCGGCGTGGGTCGATGTGGATTCGTACGTGGACCATCATTGGATCGTGGAGCTGCCGAAGAATATCGACGGGTACCGGCTAAGCAATTTCATGCACAAAGATCGGGGCGGAAAACTGACCGCATCGCCCATCTGGGACTGGAACCTGAGCTGGGGAAACGCGAACTACCTTTCGGGCGAGTTCACGAACGGGTGGTACTGGACGCAGGTTTCAGAGAATGACCACACCTGGCTGCGGCGGCTGTTGCAGGACCCTGATTTCGTGCAAAAGACGATCGACCGATGGGCGGAACTGCGGAAGGACGTGTTTGCGCAATCGAACCTTTTAGCGCGAATCGACGAGTTGGCAGCGTATTTGGACGAGGCGCAGGCGCGTGATTTCAGGCGCTGGCCGCGACTGGGAACGTACATCTGGCCGAATCCCAATTCGTATTTCACGAACACGACGTTCGCCGGGACGATCACCTGGATGAAGAATTTCGTTCGCGGACGGCTGGCGTGGATCGACAGTAATTATCCGGCAACACCGGTCCTGAGCCAGGCGGGCGGGCCAATCAGCGCGGGGACGACGGTCTCGATCAGCGCGCCACAGGGTACGATCTTTTACACGTTGAGCGGGGTCGATCCGCGACTGCCGGGAGGCGCATTGTCGAGCAACGCGGTGACGTATGCGGGGCCAATTGCGATTAATAACAATGCGCGAGTGTTCGCGCGGGCGCGCAGCGGCACGAACTGGAGCGCGGCGGCGATTGCGACGTATGTGGTGCAAACGCCGACACTGGCGATCACTGAAATCATGTATCACCCCGAAGCGCCGCCGGAGGGGAGCCCTTATACAGCCGAGGACTTCGAGTACGTCGAACTGAAGAACACCGGCACGAGCATACTCAATCTGTCCGGGATACGATTCACGAACGGGATTAATTTTACGTTTCCTGCGGGCACGCTAATTCCTGCCGGCACACCAACGACCAATGGGTTTGAAGGCACAGGGACCCCTTATGCGGCTTCGCTGCTTGGAGCGGCTCCCGGTGCCGCTGTGGTGGCGAACGGCCCCGCGAATAACGTGATGCGCCTGATTGCGGGCGGTCTGGGAACGCATCGCAACCGGATCGCGTTTAATCGGACCGCAAGCGGGAGTTACGCAAAGGTCGTGGCCGACTTCGATTTTCGGGCGGCCACGTCGGCGACAGGGATTCCGGCCGATCAACCGACAGTGCAAAACTTCGACAGCGCGGGCACGAGTTATGTGCTGCTCAATCACGCGGGCCCCCAACTCGCCGTGGTGACGAACCTCGCCGGTTCGACGAACAGATTCGTGCGCCTCACCGGAGCGGTGAACAACGAGCTGAACTCGATTGTCTTTAACCGGACCGCGGTCGATCTGGCAAACACGATCGTGGCAAACTTCGACTTCCGGCTGACGCCTGCCGCGGAAGGCGCCAACCAGGCGGACGGGTTTGGATTCGTGCTTCTCAACACGACCGTTTACGGAACGAGCGGCGCGCCGGCAGCGTTTACTGGCATTAGTGAAGAAGCCGGAGCCAACAGCTCAATCGGCGTGGGATTCGATATCTACCAGAATCCCGGCGAGCCAGATAACAACCACGTTTCTGTGCATTTCAACGGCGCGCTGGTCGGGGGCGCGATCGCCTCGCCCACCTTCGACTTGTCAAACGGCAAGTTCCATCGCGCCGAGGTGATCGTTCGACATGTGGCCGGGAACGCGCTGGTGACAGTGCGGATTACACCGGACATCGGGGGAACACCGGGCCCGGTCGAAACGGTGTTTGACAATGTCGTGATTCCGGGCGTCGCGGCTTATCTGAACCGGGTTGCCTTCGGAGCGCGGACCGGAGGGGCAGCGGCGGCGCACGACGTGGACAACATCAACGTACAATATCTGAATGTTGGGGCGCCAGGTGGACTCTCGATCGCGCTGTTGCCCACCAGCCGGTTTGGCGCCAGCGGCACGGGTTCCTCACTGAGTGATTTCGCGGATCAACCAAACGTTTCCGCGATGTTCGCCGCGGACCTGACGTTTCATCACGTCCCATTTATTAACAACGCGACGCTGCACTGGAACAGCAACAGCGCGAGCGGTAGATTCCTCACCTCGTTGGACCTGGACAGCGGAGTGTTCCACCGCGCGCGCCTGGAAGTTTCGCAAATTGAGGACGGCGGCGAAGTGTCGTTGACGATACGGCCGGACGTGTTGGGCGCGGGCGGGGCGCCGGTCACGGTGTACTCCGGCGTGTATATCCCGGGACTGTCCCTGGCGGAGTCGCGGCTGGAAATCGCAGGGCGTTCCGGCGACCTGGACGTGGATATCGACGTGGATAATGCGTCGGCGCAGTTCTTCACGCTGCTGCCGCTGTCGCTGGCGGCGGGCGAATGTATTGTCATTGTGCGTAATCGGGAGGCCTTCATCTCACGTTATGGCACAGGCATTCCCATAGCGGGTGAATTCACAGGCACGTTGGACAATGGCGGCGAAACACTGGCGCTGGTCGGCGCATTAGGCGAGCCGATCATGAACTTCCGTTATTCGGATGATTGGTTGCCAGTGACCGATGGACTGGGCTTTTCGCTCGTGAATGTCAATCCACAGGGGACCAACGCGGGGACCGCGGATGGCTGGCGGGCCAGCACGGGCGTGAGCGGATCGCCCGGGCAAATCGATGGGCCGACGCCGACGTTTGTGCCGGTGGTGGTGAATGAAGTGCTGAATCATACGGCCTTGCCGCTCAGGGATACGATCGAACTGCACAATCCCTCGGGTGTGACAGCGAACGTCGGGGGATGGTTCCTTTCGGATGACTTCAACACTCCGAAAAAGTTCCGCATCCCAAATGGGACTACGATCCCGCCCGGCGGATTCCTCGTGTTTTCCGAGAGCGATTTTAATTCGCCCACGCCCGGGCCGAATCACTTTGCCCTGCGGGCGACCGGAGACGAGGTCTATCTGTTCTCCGGCGATGCGGCGACGAACCTGACGGGATATTTTCACGGGTTCACATTTGGAGCGGGTGAAACGAACGTCAGTTTCGGCCGCCGGCTCAACAGCATTGGCGAGGAACATTTCGTAGCCCAGACCGCCAACACATTCACCGGCGCCAACGCCGGCCCAATCGTCGGACCTGTGGTTATCAGCGAGATCATGTATCATCCGCCGGATTATGCCGCGAGTGGGATCAACTACGACGTCACAGATCTGGAATACATCGAGCTGCGGAACATCAGCGGCCAGCCGGTGGCGTTGTACCACCCGCTGCACACGAGCAATACGTGGCGGCTCGACAAGGCTGTTGAGTTCGAGTTTCCGCCGGGGGTGGTCTTGCCCGCGGGCGGTGCGCTGCTTGTGGTGAACTTCGATCCCGAGCGGGACCCGTATGCGCTGGCGGAGTTTCGTTTCACGTATGGCAACCTCGCGGGCATACCTCTACTAGGGCCGTATGGAGGCAAGCTGGATAACTCAGGCGAGGGCATCGAATTACTGAAGCCGGATGCTCCCATCGCTGCGACCGCCGAGAGCGCCGAGGAAGTTCCTTACATTCTCGTGGAGCGGATTGACTACCGGGATGTGCCGCCGTGGCCTGCCGGGGCCGATGGGATTGGCATTTCCCTCCAGCGCATTACGCCGGCCGCATATGGCAATGAGCCGACAAACTGGGTAGCCGGCATTGTCACTCCCGGGGCTCCGTTCGTCAGCGGACCAAGCCCGGTCATCACTGCGCAGCCGCAAAGCCAGTCGGTGCGCGGCGGAACCAACCTGTTGCTCAATGTCGGCGTGTCGGGACCCGGCCCGGTCGGTTTTCAGTGGCGGTTGAATGACAACAATTTGCCGGGTCAAACCAATTCGACGCTCGTCTTGTCGAACGTGCAGCCTGCGCATGCGGGCGATTATTATGTCTGGGTATTTTTCGCGGCCGGCGCCATCGCCAGCGACACTGCCCACGTGACCGTCAGCACACCGCCGAGGATAACTGCAGCGCCGACCAATCTGTTCATCCGGTTGCCGACGTTCGCAACGACGACCAACGCAACTTTCCGCGTAACGGCGACTGGCGTCGGCGTTCTGGCCTACCAATGGCGCCGCAACGGCATGGCCATCGCGGGCGCA
Organism: Limisphaerales bacterium; assembly: GCA_022616725.1. Lineage (GTDB taxonomy): Bacteria > Verrucomicrobiota > Verrucomicrobiia > Limisphaerales > JAKEEH01 > JAKEEH01. Next base: position 12,451 of record JAKEEH010000498.1, read on the forward strand.
ACCGGGCCGATACTGAATCTTGTGAACGTGACTGTGAATGACGGCGGAATCTACTCCGTCGCGGTAGCTGACAACAACGGCTGGTCCTACGCATCTGCGTCACTGGTGCTGGCGGTGCTTCCCTCTTTTGCCCAGCAACCGTACAGCCAGACGGTCGTCGCAGGCGACAGGGTCGTGTTCAAGGTAGCCGCGGTCGGCTCACACCCTATCGGTTATCGCTGGCGGCGCAACGGGATTCAGATTCCCGAAGCCGACGTAACTTTACCGACGTTTACGATAAACAATGCTCAAACAAGCAACGCGGGAAATTATACCGTGGTGATCACGAACCTCGCCAACACCAGCCCGGGAGCGCTTAGTGCCACCGCAGCCCTTGTCGTGTTGGCAGATATGGATGGCGACGGGATGCCGGATATTTGGGAGAACGTCAATGGACTCAGGCAGGATGATCAGACGGATGCCAACGACGACACCGACGGTGACGGAATGATCAATCGCGACGAATATGTGGCGGGCACCGATCCCAATGATCCCGATAGTTATTTCAGAATTGAACAAATCAGCAAATACGGGGCCGCATCGATTGCCTTCCACGCCTCGTCCAATCGCACCTACACGGTGCAATTCAGGGACGCGCTGGAAGACGGCGAAGAATGGCAGCGCCTGGCGGACATTCTTTCCCGGCCAACCAACCGCCTTGAAAGGGTTATGGACCCGTCCGGCGGCGCAGCGCGGTTTTACCGCGTCGTTGCGCCGTATGTGCCGTGACGCCCGCGCGCCTTCCTACCGGTTCACGCGATAAAAGCGGGGTGCCCCTGCCGCCGTGGTCATGTAGGGATTGCTGGCGTTTGCCACGGGCGACCATTGCCCCGTGATGCTGGGTGCTGACTCCAACGTGCCTCCCGCTGGTGTCCATGAGATGCGGATTGTCGCGCCTTCGAGCGCTATGGTGAGCACCGGCCGAATCACCGGCACAGTGGCGACCAATTCGGCGCCAAAGACCATATCCGAACTGCTCCCGCCGGCCTGGTGTACTTCCGCCGCGAGCACGTTGTCGCCCTCGAAAAGGTTGGTAATGGCAATGTCATACGGCCCCTCGTAGGCATTCTCATGTCCCGCAGCGTCGGTGAGGTAATCGACGAGGACGCCGGGCGCGATGCCGAAGCGATGAATCTCCTCGCCGTTCAGGTAAAACACAACACCGTCATCAACGACATGCCTGAGCCTGAGCTTCACGCTCGGCGACACTGGCCCGAACGGAAAATGAGTGCGGAAATAGAACGTTCTCACGTACTCACCCTGATCGTTGAAGCGACTGATGCGCGTGCGAATCGGCTCGACGGTGGTCGTTCCTTCGTCAGCGATCAGCGTCGCGCCTTCGGGCCACAAGGTGTCGTCATAGTTGGTGCTGCGCCATTCAATGCCGAGATCCTGGCCCGAGCGATCGTACCGCCACATTGTTACCGGATTAATCGCCAGGAGCGTTATCGTGGCGACTTGCGCGCCCACAGAGATCGTGATCGGCGCTGACTCAGTGGTAAGACCCGCGCTGTCCATCGCTCGCGCGATAAAGGTATGATTATCCTCCCGCAGATCGTACAACGTCAGTGCATACGGACTGTTCGAGACAGTGCCAATGACCTTTCCCTGCTCCAGGAACTCGACTCTAACAATGGACTTCGAAGGCCCCGCAGAGGCGTTGGCAGTGAGTGTGACAGCATCGGTCACTTCAAAGGTGCTTCCGTTGGCGGGACCGGCAAAACTGACGGTCGGGACAGTAAACGTTCCGGGAGGAGCGTAGGTTTCGACGATGCTTCCGGGAATGAAGGTCAAGTTTATCGCCGGGGTTGGGTCGCCCACCTTCCGCCAGGCCACGTCGCAATAGTCACCGCCGCCTCCCTCCTTCCAGATCGCCTCGATGAAGTAGCGGTTTCCAGCCATGAGCGACATAGGCGCTGAGGTCTCGGGAGCTCCAGGCTCCTCGAACGGGCCGCAGCACGCCGATTCCGTGGCGATCACCACGGCGTTGGCCGGATTGTCGTCCAGGCTCAACGAGAGCTGCGAGTTGTCATCGCTGCGAATGAAAAATTCATACTGCGCATCTTCCGGCGGAACAATCCATCCCCACATCCGCCCGCCGTAATTGTTCATAGAGTTTGCATCGGGAAAAACCTGTCGGCTGGTGAACTGGGTCACGTAAGCGCTAAGGTCGGGGCTGCTCGGATACCTGGGATCGTTCAACAGCAACGAGACTTCGTTTCCAGTAATTCCGAACCAGACATCAAATTTAAGGCCGCCAGCAACCCGATCCAACGCCATAAACGTCCGGCTCGTGCCGGCGGTGCTCAGATTGAATGCCATGTCGGCGATGTTTTCTACCATGAGCGTATAAGTTGCCCCCGGCGTTTGGGGACTCGTGGTGAGTTTTGCCGAAGTGGCATTGAGGACCATCGCGTTGGATACCGTGAGGCCACCGATGGTATAATTGAGCACTTCCCCAAGGGTTTCGGGAAAGATCGGTTCGGAGAACTCAACCGTCAGCATGTCAAACGAGGCGCTGCCGACCACGCTGCGAATTGTGGGAGGGGTTACATCGGCGTTCACAGTGACCATGACTTCAGCGCTGTTCGTCGTGGCGCCGGGAATTGAGATTACCGCGCGATAGTTGCCGGCATCGGTCATGGCCAACGGGCCGAGCTTGAGTGTGCTTCCGGTCAATCCTGCCACGTTCGTCCCGTTCCTTTGCCACTGAACAACCGCCGGCGCGTGCGTCGCGTTGAATCCCACGCTTAACGTGATAGTCTCGTTCTCTCCGGCGGTGACATTAGCTGGTTGCTGCGTGATTGTGATACTTCCAAGCGGGGCAATCAGCGTGGACAAGAACGCGATCGGGATGGGGGTGAGCTGCGCGGCCGGCGTGGTGTCGCCGACCTTCCGCCAGGCGACCTGGCATAAGTCTCCGCCCATGCCTTCCTTGTAAAGCACCTGGACGGCGTAGCGCTGGCCTGCCACCAGCGGTGTTGGGAACGACGTTTCCGGCGCGCCGGGCTCTTCGAATGGGCCGCAACAGGTCGTTTCCTCTGCGATCAGTTGCAAGTTGCCAACCGTGTCATCGAGGCTCAGGAACAACTGTGACGCGTCATCGCTGCGCAGGAAAAATTCGTAGTCCCCTGATTCCGTCGGCGTGATAAACCCGGACAGGCGTCCGCCAAAGTTGTCACGAGTGTCAACTGGATAAACGGTGAGCGTGTCAAAAGATGGCATGTAAAAGACTCGCCCCGGCGAGTTGGGATAATCCGGCGAGGAGGTCAAATCACTCACTGCCACTCCGGGAATGTTGGTGTAAACCTCGAATTTCAAAAAGCCAGGGACGTGAATATCGGCAGATTGAGCGAGGGTTGCGTAACTCAAAACAAGCGCGCTCGCGAAGGCCGTGAAGTTTTTGGAGAGGTTACTCATAAGCTCTTTCACTTTGAATGTTGGATGTAGAAGACGCGTTCTCCTTGCACGCCAAAGAGAAAACTCGCGTTCCAGTTGGGCCGTGTGAATTCGTTATTCGTTGTTAACAGGCTGCATTAGCATTGTCAATGCAAACTGCGACAGACGAGACAGACGAATTGCGCCCGAAGTTATATAATCGGCCCACGCGGGAGAACGTAGGAGTCGTTTTTAGCAGGTAAAGCTTTCGCCGACTTTTCGCAACGCGATTCGCTCGGGTTCTTTGGCCAACGCCTGCTCCAGCCTCTCAATCGGCTCGTTCATCGGCTCATAGCTCAGTTTGAAGGTCTGGTGATGGACCGGGATGATGTATTTAGCCCCGGTGGCGTTCGCCATTTCAACCGCTTGCTCTGGTGTGCAGTGGCTGCGAATCCATGGCTGATATGCGCCGATCGGCATAATGGCGGCTTCGAAAGGCCCTTTCGATCTCAATTCGGCAAACAGCTTCGTCTGCGCCGTGTCGCCGCCAAAAAGGATGGCCTTGCCTTCACGCCGCAGCACGTAGCCGTTATACCCGCGCTCCTTTTCACTCGGCCATCGCTGGCCCCAATGCTTGACCTCGAACGCCTCGACAAGAAGCTCGCCCGCTTTGGCGCGATACAGTGTGTGCTCGCCCCAGGATAGCTCCGCGACGTTTTCGGATGAGCCGAGGATATCCGCAGTGTTACCGGCTGTAATGGTCAGCCGGGCATCCAACCGCCCCAGCGACGGCAAATCCATGTGATCCATGTGGGCGTGGGACAAGAGGACAACGTCAATCGGCGGCAAATTCTTGATTTGCAGCGCCGGGGCAATGTATCGTTTCGGTCCGGCGGTCCCAATGCCCAGAGAAACACCAACACAATTGCCAAACACCGGGTCGGTCAGAATTTTGATCCCGTAAAAGTTGATCAGCACCGTCGAGTGGCCGATCCAGCAAATCGTCACCTGATTGTCCGACCATTTGGCTGGATCGGGGGTGACGGGCGCTGGCGCAACCTTTCGCCGGGCATCGGCGACAATCCGGCGCACCCAGCGGGCCGGACGCCGGGACGATGTTCCCAGCCACCAACCGCCGGCGGCGACCGTTGCGGCGGTCAGAGCGCCGGCGTATTGCAAAAACCTGCGTCGGCTTCGCTTCACGTTATTACAGTGGCGTTTAGATGCTGGCTGTCAAGCAAGGCGACGATGATCGATTTGGTGTTTCCCTGGCGTTTGTTGTTTGCTGTTTGTTGTTTCTGTAACAGTCCGGCTTTTTCTATGCTTTTGCCGTGGCGTCAAGATCTGAGGATGTGAGCGCGTCGATCCAGCCCGTGAGAGTGATCCGGGCTGCGAGCTTGTGCGAGCGAGTTGGGATAGACGTGGTCCTGGCGAGTGAGACGGAGCAGGTGACGGGAAGCTTTAAGTTTCGCGCGGCGCGCAACGTCGCAGTCAACACACCACAGCAATATATCATCACTGCGTCGTCGGGAAATTATGGGCAGGCGTTGGCGGCGGCTTGCGCGATGGCTGGAAAGAGATGCACGGTCGTAATGCCAGACACCTCGGCGAAGATCAAGGTGGACGGCGTGCGAAGGTATGGCGGGGCGGTTGAGTTTGTGGACACGCGACTGAAAAGCCGGCAGGCGCGAGTCCAGGAGCTGGCGGCGCAGAACCCGGACGCCTACGTCTCAAGCGCGTACGACGATCCGCTGGTCATCGAAGGGAATGCGACCCTGGGCCGAGAGCTGGCGGCGCTGAGTGATCAGTTTGACCGCGTCCTGGCGCCGATTGGCGGCGGCGGCTTGACCTCCGGGATAATCACGGGTTTGCGTGAGTCCGGGTGCGAAACGCCGGTGTTTGCCGCCGAACCGCTGATCGCCAATGATGCGGCGCGGTCTCTGCGCGAAGGGCGCATCGTCGTAAACGACACCGAGCCGCAAACGGTTGCCGATGGCGTGCGAACCGTCAGCGTCGGGAAACATAACTGGGCGGTCCTGCGGGAAGGACTGGCGGGGATCGTTGAAGTCTCCGAGGAAAACATACTCGAAGCCGTGCGCGTGCTGTTCCGCTGCGCCGAATTGAGGGTGGAACCGACAGGAGCATTGCCGGTCGCGGCACTGTTGGAAGCGCGGGAAGAGTTTGCGGGGCAGCGTGTTTGTTGCGTGATCAGTGGGGGCAACGTCGATCCGGACCGGTTTGACGGGATCCTGCGAGACGGCTGATATGCGGCGAAGAACATTCCGGCGGCTGAAGCTGGCATCAAGGCGACCCGAACTCCATCACTACGTGTATGTCGTACTATTGGATCCGCGCGTTGCGAAACTGCGCAAGGTGCAGGCAAGCAACCCGTTGCGAGATGAAAGCCAACCTTGCGTGTATGTCGGAATGACTGGCCTGAAGCCGGAGGAACGGTTCGAAAACCACAAGCGCGGGATCAAGGCGGCGCGCATCGTGCAGCGCTACGGGATGCGGCTGCTGCCGGAACTGTACGAAGTGTACAACCCAATGCCGTTCGAGGCGGCGGCGCAAATGGAGCGGGAACTGGCCGACGACTTACGAAAGATCGGCTACACCGTAGCCGGTGGTTATTAAGCGCTTCTCACCGTATGTATGGTGGGTCGTTGTCGAAACTCCTTGCTTCGGTTCGGTTGGGCTTTCTATCGTCGGCTGCAACATCCCGTAACGCAGTGGATATGAAGCTTAAATTTGCGGCACTCTTTCTGGCCTTTGGCACGACGATTCTCGCGCAAACCCCGGAATGGATATGGCTCGATGGCAAAGCCGGGTCTGGCGCGGAGCAGGTGAGGTATTTTCGGAAGACTTTCGAGGCGCCCAAGGACTTTGCCAAAGCAATACTGACGATCACAGGCGATGATCGCGCGACGGCGTATCTTAACGGCAATCACGTAGCGGAAAACCGGAACTGGAGGAATGCCGTCAGCGTGGACCTGACGAAGGACATCAAGCCGGGCCAGAATCTTCTCGCATTGCGCGGGCGGAACAACAACGGATCGGCGGGGGTGATCGCCAAACTGGAGTTCGCGCTCAAGGACAAGTCGAGGATTTCGATCGTTACCGACACGTCGTGGCTTGCCTCAACAACCGAGGAATCGAATTGGGCGGCGCCGGGTTTCGCGGCGCAGAACTGGGC
>JAKEEH010000499.1 GCA_022616725.1 Limisphaerales bacterium
ATGGATTTTTTGGGGACCGCACAGCGTAACCGAAGTCGATCGCCTGCCTGGCCGCCGACAATTCGCCGTAACAAAGGGCCTTCGGCAAACGCGTGCGCGAGATAACCGTAAGCGCCTTTGCCCCCGCGGAGGTAGCTGAGAACTCCGCGAGCGTCGTGCGGGTGGTTGCGGAGCATTGCTTCGTAAACACGGACGCCATTGACAAGCATTTCGAAGTTGGTCGGAAAAATATCGTCATCGGTTTGAGGAGAATCGACACGGCGCGAGGAAGCTTCGCAGAGCACGCGCAAGCGGCGCGCCTTCACCAGGTCTGCGTCGCCCAGTGGGAGCAACCACTCGAAATAGCCATGGCCATGGCCGAAGCAAGCGTCTTCGGCGCGCTCGCGTTCCCGGTCGATGGCGCCGCCGCTCCATTCGGACGCGGTCCAATCGGGGGGCGTGCCCCGAATGACAAGCAAACGCGGCAATTCCTCGCGCGCGGGCGGATAGCCGCTGGAAACGAAATAGTGGACGAAATTCTGAGCGATCACGGTTCCATCGGCGCCGCAGGCCTCGACCGCGAGGGTCGTCAATGCGGTGAAGTCGGGCATGGTGAGCTCGATATCATGCGCGGGGGCGACTGTTCGATGCGGAAAGGGATTGGCGCCGCTCCGCGCACCAGGTCTTGATGCCAGCGACCCCGCGTGTCGATCGCACCGAGCCGCCATTGCAGGGTCACACTTTTGTGCGGCCGGGACGAGTAATGGGAGGAATCAACGCGCAGACGAATGTGTTCTCCGGGGCTGACACGGCTGGCAGGCGGCGCGTCGATCGGGAGGACGTCGCTTTCGTTGATGATGGTGGGGTCGTAGCCGAAATCCTTCGGGGTACGGTCATAATTCAAAAAGCCGTTGTGTTCCCACTCGACGTCGTGGAGCTCAGTATAGATGTAGGCTGAGATTTGCGGGTGACGCCGTAATTCATTGGTGAGGAACTTGAAGCTCCAGCTCACATCGACATCGCCGTCGAGAGCGCCGATACCGCCGTATTCGCTGTTGATGAGCGGTGCGCCCTTGTGCTGATAGCCTGGCACGTAGTTGAAGGTGGAGCCAACGAAGGTTGATTTAACGATTTTGTCGATGTGTTCTTTGGCTTGGTGATAATCGTTGATATAGAAATGCCAGGAGTTGATGTCTGTATCGCCGTGGCCGAAGTATTCGAGGTGTTCCCAATGGCAGACGCTCATATCCTCGACCAGGCGCGTGGGATCGAGCTTCTTGGCCAGCTCCCAGATCTGCTGCACCCAGGCGTGTGACTGCAGATTCGCAAGCTTTTTGCGGCTGAGGGGCTCGGCGTTTGAGGCTTCGGTAGAGGCGGCAATGGCGCCAGGCGAGGCGCTGGTGACCTGCTGGCCGGACAGTGCGCGCAGCACCTTTTGCTGAGCCTTCTGTTGCTTTGGGTTCAGCGGATAAATCAGGTCCTTGAACTCCGATTGACCGCCGAACCCCCAGGTCTCGTTGAAGATGCACCAGGCGAAAATGGAGGGGTGATTGAAGTCGCGCCGAATGCCGTCACGCATCATGCGTTCGAAGCGCTCGCGCCCCAGTGGCGTGTCGCCGCCCTCACCGAAATTGGGAAAATCGGCCATGATAAGCATGCCATACTTGTCCGCGTAGTGGAGGAGGAGCGGATCGTCGATCTTGATGTGAACGCGGAGGAAGTTAAAGCCAACCTTCTTGGCAAAAAGGATGTCGTTTTTCAGCGTCGCGGCATCGCCGGCAGTGTAAACGCCATCAGGGTAGTAGGATTGATGCAATGCTCCCCGCAGGTAGCGGGGCACTCCGTTAAGGCGGAGCGCCACCGGCGCCTGGCCACCGCGAGACGCGAAGTCGATCTTGCGCATGCCGAAATAAGACCGGATGGAATCGAGAGTGTCCCCGTTGCGGCTCAGTGAAAGCACGAGCGGGTAAAGGTGGGGATCATTGGGATTCCACAATCGCAGCGGATCGACCTGCACCATCGCTTCGGCCAATTTGTCCTTCACTGACGCGGTGACGGTCTTTGTTTGGCCATCGGGAAAAGTGATCGCAAAAGTCACGTGGCAGTTTTCGCAGTCACAACAATCGACGCTGAAGCGGGCGGTCGCGGTATCAATATCCGTAAAGACGCGAAAGCTCTCAATGTGAGTTGCGTGCCGCGGCTCGATAAAAGCGGTTTGCCAGATACCGCTGGTGGTCGTGTACCAGCGCCATTGTTTGCCGACCGGTTGCTCGTGATTATCCATCGGATCCTCGACTCGGAGAACGAGGAGACCGGTGCGGGAGCCATCCGGTTGAGCGGCGAGAGTGTCGGAGAGATCGAACTCGAAAGGCGTATAGCCCCCCTCGTGATGGCCAAGAGGTTTTCCATTACACCAGCCGTCCGTGAAAAAGTCGGCAGCGCCAATGGTCAAGATTACGCGCTTTCCGTGCCAGGGCGGGTCATTTGGAATGGTGATCCAGCGCCGATACCAGCCGACTTCGTAGCGCGGAGCGGCGCGGTGGTTTTCAGGGCGCACTTGCAATGGATCGAGAAAGGGGCGGGTCGAGTAGTAGTTCTCATTACCGGCGGCGTCGGCTTCGCCCCACGCGGCGAGCGATTCCCAACAAAACGGAACGATGATTTGCTCTCGCCATTCAAGGTCATCGGGCATGTGCCATCCGGCGTCGATTTCAGTGCGCGTGGCGTCGAAACGGAACTGCCATGGGCCGTTGAGGTTGAGCCAATCGTAACCCTCGAGAGTGCCGCGCTGCCGTTCCGGACGCGGGTATTCAGGCCGCGGGTAAGCGAATTCGTTGGACATCGTTCACATCCTCCTCAAAGAGTCGTTGCTGCCGTTTCAACTCCGCTGCCAGTGACTTGCAGATGGCGCGGCGCCCGCCTTTACCAGCGTAGTCCCACAGACCGTTGTGGCAATGCCGATTGTCACTCCAGCCGGGGTGATTGAGGATGGGATATAAGCAAATTCCGTGCAGCGGCACACCGTGGGCCATAGCGATCCGCGCCTGCTCGCTCACATAACGCAACCAGGCGGGTCGCGCGCGCTTCTCGGCGCCGGTTTCTGCGATAAGCATGGGCCGGTTAAAGCGCCGATGGGCTTCCAGGAGTATGTCATGGAAGGGACGGTATCGTGGATCGGTGCGAGGGATCATCTTACCCTGATACTCCCATTGGTTGTGGGGGTAATAGTTGACACCGACGATGTCCAAATACTTCTCATGGCCGCCGAGTTCCGGACAGACGCGGCCCGCCAGCGTGTCCCACGCTTGAAATTGAGACCGCCGATAGGCTTCGGCCTGTTCGTTGAAATGGGGCTTCCTCGGGTTTGGCACGATGTGGATGACCGGATCGACGTGAAGGAATCGGGCATCGGGCAATTCCGCCCATATGGCTTGCATGGCGGCAACTGCCGCACGCACCAACTGGCACTTCAATTCGAATCCGCGCTTTCGAAGATAGGGGTTGATTTGGGCTGATTCAGCCCCAGCCCAGGAGAAGAACGAAATCTCATTTATAGGGGCAAAAAGATGCGGGCCCTGCATTTCATCACGAACCACCCTTGCGAACGCGGCCGCAAAAAGCGCAAACCGGTTGACGAATTCGGCGGAAAAGATTTGCAGGCCGTCGGGCCATCCGTAATGGCAAAGGTCCCAAAGGATCTGAATGCCGAGCTCCTCGGCATTTTGGATCATGGGCATGGCGCTGGCAAAGTTGTACTCACCCGGTCTGCGCTCGATGAGGTGCCAGCGAATGCTTTCGCGCGCGACCTGCATATTGAGGCGGATCAGGCGCTCGTAGTCCTGCCGACAGAAGATGTCGTGTTTGGTCGCCGCAACGAGGTCGAGGCGCTCGCCGTTCCGGCGATAGAATGTCGAACATTCAAACCCCGCCATAAAAAAGGTCCGAAACAGGCCGACCCTGGAAGGCCGCCGGCCGGGTGATGCAGCAATGTCAGAAGAGGCGCATTTCATGGCAGTTCTAAATCGGCTCATGAAGCAGAAAGCGCCGCCCCCACCATGCGCCCGGGTTTCTTTGCCACGGCTGGGAATGTCACCGTCGTAATCTTTGGCATCTTCTTCAGTTCGAGTGCTTCAGCGCGATTGACCCCGGCTATGTGGGAGAAAACGGTCAACGCCTGTGCGACCACCTGGTCCATATTGTAATAGCGATATGTGGCGAGCCGCCCCGCAAAGCGAACGCCTTCGGTGTCTGCCGCCAGAGCCTGGTATTGCTTGTACAATTCGGCGTTCTCCGGTTTTGGAATGGGGTAATAGGGATCGCCTTCGGCCTGGGGGAACTCGTAAACAATGCTCGTTTTCGGATGTTCCTGTCCGGTCAGGTGCTTGAATTCGGTGATCCGCGTGAAGGCGTAATCGTTCGGGTAATTGACTACTGCCACTGGTTGAAACTGCGGCATGTTGTGCGTCTCGTGCTTGAAGTCCAGGCACCGGTAGGGAAGTTTGCCGAAACGGTAGTCGAAGTACTCGTCCACCGGACCGGTGTAGATCATTTCCTTGCACGGAATAACGTCCTTTATCTCGCGATAGTCGGTGTTGAGGAGAAGGTGGATATTTGGATGGTCGAGCATCGTAGCGAACATCCGGGTGAAGCCATATTTGGGCATGGCCTGGTACATGTCCGTAAAGTAACGATCGTCGCGATTGGTCCGCGTGGGCACGCGCGCCGTCACTTGAGCGTCCAGCTCGGAAGGATCCAGGCCCCACTGTTTGCGAGTGTAACCGCGGAAGAACTTTTCATATAGCTCGCGACCCATCTTGTTGAGCACGACATCCTCCGAAGTACGAACGGGATCGCGCGTTTCCGCGCGGCTGGCCAAAAACTCCTCCATCTGGAACGACGTGAGATTCAGGCCGTAGAGCTTGTTGATCGTGTCCAGATTGATGGGAATGGGGACGAGCTGGCCGTCCACACTGGCAAGAACCTTGTGCTGATATTGCCGCCACTCGGTGAAACGCGACAAATAGTCAAATACTTCTTTGCAACTGGTGTGGAAGATGTGCGGCCCATACTTGTGCACGAGGATGCCGGCGTCATCATAATGATCGTAGGCATTCCCGCCGATGTGCGGCCGCCGGTCCACGATCAGGACCTGCTTGCCCAGGCCGCGGGCGAGGCGTTCGGCAATGACACTGCCGGCGTAGCCCGCGCCTACGATGACATAGTCAAAGCTCGCGATCAAAATCCCTCCGGGGTTGTAAAGCTCTATTTGTGCGCCAGTGCATCGGCAATGTGTCCTTCCATCATTTCAAGGATCGATTCCCACGAATTCACCGCAGCCATTTCGAGTCCCCTCTCGATGGCTGCCGGGTCGGCGCGTTCCACGGCTTGCCGGCACAGCGCCAGGAAGCCCTCATGATCGTCAGCGACAGCCACAACATCGCCGAAATTCTTTACTACGTCCGGCACCGCCGAACTGACGATGGGGCGGCCCGTCGCCATGTACTCGAGCGCCTTGGTGGGATTGATGAATTGCGTCGCTTCATTCAGCGCAAATGGCATCAGACAGATGTCAAAAGCCTTGCCGTAAGCCGGCAACATCGCGTAATCCCGTCCGCCCAGCCAATGGAGGTTGCGCGCGCGCGGCAGCGTCTTTTCGTCCACTTTCGTAACCGGACCAATTATGACGATGGACCACGCAAGATTCTCTTCGGCGAGTCTCTGCATCAACGCATAGTCCATTCGCTCATCCACTACCCCGAAATAGCCCAGGACCGGCCTGGGCAACTCGGCGACGTCTGCAGGAACTTCCGTGTGCCGCGCGCGCGCTTTGCTGAAGTGAGCGAAGTCCACTCCGCAGCCGTAGAAATGACAGTTGGGATTGCGCTGACGCTTGGTTTCCCAAAGGCTGCGTCCACCGGTAAAAACGACATCCGCGATGTCGAGCAACTGCGCTTCACGATCTCGGATCCCTGGTGGTGCGCCCTTGAACTGGGCGAGTTCGTCCATGCAATCATAGACATTGGCGACTTCGCCGAGCTGTCCGGCGAA
>JAKEEH010000500.1 GCA_022616725.1 Limisphaerales bacterium
ATTTCGGTAAGATAGGCGGCGATGTCAAAATTGGAATAGGCCGGCGCGCCGCCCTTGCATGCGTCAAGCCATTCTTTGTAATGCCCGGGCGAACGCGGAATCGTTTTGGGGATCTCGCGAATGGCTTCGTGTTCCTCGTCTTTTTCTTCGACCTTGTATTTTGCGGGTTTCAGTCCTGAAGAGTCGAGCTGCAGCAAAAACTGAGAGCCGTAGTCGTCGGGTGAAAAGAGCTGGCCTTTGGCGCCGACGAGCAGACAGCCACTGCCCGGAACTTTGCGCGGATTGCCGTCGCGATCCTTTAGCTGGGCATAATGTGCGTTTACGTCCCGGAGAATATCGTCGTTCGGTTTCCAGCCACCGTCATACCATGTAAAGGTGAGCGGCGGCATGCCATCGCGCGCGGGGAATTCGAAACGGATCTCGGAGTTTTTCGGGTAAGTCTCCTTGTTGATGCCGCTGGACCTGGCCTGAACGCTGGTCGGATAACCGAGCTTGAGCGCGCGAAAGGGCATGTTGACCGTGTGACACGCCATATCGCCAAGGGCGCCGGTCCCAAAATCCTGCCAGCCGCGCCAGGCGAACGGATGATAGGTGCGATTGCCTTTGTAAGGCCGGAAGGGCGCCGGACCGAGCCAGAGGTCCCAATCCAGCTCGGGCGGGACCGGATCTTCGCCCGCGGGCCGGTCGTGGCCCTGCGGCCAAATGGGACGATTGCTCCAGACATGGAGTTCGCGCACGGGGCCGATGACCCCCGCTTGAATGACCTCCACAGCCCGACGCAGCCCGCTTTCGGCGCTTCCCTGGTTGCCCATTTGCGTGGCGACCTTTTTGTTTTTCGCAGTATCGCGCATTGTCCTCGCTTCGTGGACCGAATGGGTGAGAGGCTTCTGACAGTAAACGTGCTTGCCCATGTTCATGGCCATGACACTGGCGGGGGCATGAATATGGTCCGGAGTCGCGACAATCACCGCGTCGATGTTCTTCACTTCCTCAAGCATCTTGCGGTAGTCCTTGAACGGCTTAGCGCTCGGATATTTTTGACCCTGTTTATCGAGTGTTTTCTGGTCCACGTCACACAGCGCGACGATGTTCTCGCTTTCGCAGGCTTGGGTATCACCGGAGCCTTTGCCACCAGCTCCAATGACGGCGATGTTGAGCTTGTTGTTGGGCGATTGCTCCTGCGCCCGCATGATGTACGGACCGGCAAATGCGACGGCGCCAGTCGCGAGCGAGGAGTACTTGATGAAACGACGACGAGAGATTTTTGACATAGCCATGGAGGTTATAGGTTCAGGCATGAGGCTTAAGTAGCGAGGCGCGGTGGCTTTTACAAGCGCAGAGTTGTGAGCGCAAAACGGTCGTTGAACCGGGAATCGTTGAACTGTTGAATTGAATCGTTGAACCGTCGAATCGTGCGTAATTGGGCTGGAAGGGGGTAGTGCGGGAGAGGGTCGGAAAAACCGAGCGGCCGGGAGGAAAGTTTGCAAATTCCTGCGGAAAATGGCCTCGGATTCCCGAAAACCGGTCGGAAATGGTTCTGGCGGCGTTGAATCGTGATTCGTTGAACCGTTGAACCGTCGAAGCGGCACTCGGTTGAAGGGTTGAAGCGGGCAGAATGATCCACCCCCCCGTCTATGTAGCATTTTTGTGTCACTTTTGTATCAGTTTTCATGGCTCTTTATGCCCTAACCGACGGCCAGCGAGGAACTTACGCTGCTCGTTACAGGGCACCCCCGTCATTTCTTTTCAGGTTCTTTCAATTTTGTTCAATTCTGCCCCCCGGGCCCCATTTTCTCGTGAGTTGAAGGGTTGAAGAGTGATGGGTTGAAGGGTTGCAAGGGCAGAGTGCAAAATCGGGTAAGCCCGTTGAGTCGTTGAATCGGCGAGCGGCCCCCCCACCCAATGGCAGAGTGCAGAATGGGGGAGCCAAGCCGGCCGAACCTTGCGGTTCTGTGCCGGAGCAATTGTTATAATATCAATTCTCATGATAATAGTATATAACAACGAATAGATAAATGCAAGTATTTATTTACATGCAAATAGTGAAGTTTATGTGAATGAAGAAGCGAGGTTCGGAACGGAGATGGGAATTCTCGATGGCCGTCCGTTAGATCGTCCGGGCGACTCTCTCAGACGCACGACCATTGGGGAAATCGGTCGGTCGAGTTCAAGAAGTTGAAGGTTTTTGAAGGAACCGTTGAGGAAACGAGCGGGAAAGAGGCTGCGATCCGCATGAATGCAAATCAGGAAAATCGCTCAGTGTAATACTTGCGACCCCGCGAGAACGCGCTTTCGGCGTTTGCCGTCGAATTCGCCGGGGTCACGGTGCCTCAGGGCGACCTTGCCCGGTACACGCGGCCGCCGGTATTCATCGCCGCCGGATCCACGACGCGTGTGTCCCGGTTCGTCGCCGTAAACCCGATCAGTTCCTCCCAGTCCACCAGGTTTGTCGAAAAATGCACCGTATAACTCTGGTTCGTCTGGCCTCTCACAGTGAAGTTAAACACACCATTTTGCGAAAGGTTGGGAGCGGCCAGAGTCGGTTGCGGAATACTTCGGAATTGAAAAGTGCTCACGATGATCTCGGCGCTGGCATTTCCAGCGCTATTCAGCTTAACGGTCAAAACACCCGTCCTGCCTGCGATTTGTCCGATCGGCACAATGGCCTGTTGAAAGTTCGTTCCTACGAACGTGTCACCCCGGAAGCTCCAGAGCAGGGCACCGTTGAAGTCAATCGTCACCCAATCGCCGGCCCCCAATTGCGTAAAAAAGTAGTCGAACGTCAATTGATCGGCGCCGGCCGGGACGGTGAGGTCAATAGCAACTGCACTATTCGTAGAACTCGAAGCTAAGCCGGGAAGGACATCGAGGCTGCTCGCCCCGATTAACCCTTTGAACAGGCGGATTCCATTCCGAAACTGTCCACGAACGTTCGCGATAACTTGCTCCGCGGCACCTTCAATAGTCCGAAAACCATCCGAGGCCGCCTGCGATATCTCAGATGCGATAACGAGTAGTGCCGGTGGCGGCGGATTCCAGATTTGCGGAGCCGGTCTGTTTGTAAATCCGCCATCTGACCCAAGCAACGCGGAAAAGTGGAAGCCTTCCTGTGAATTCCGGTTCGTGATCGTCGAGTGGTAAAACTCATGAATACCAGAGTGGTCAAGCGGCTTCTTCAACCCGCCATCAGGGGCAGCGCCAGCAATCCTTGCTCCGACGGCGGGCGTGAATGAGGATTGATCGGTTCCAATGTAGTTATCCACCCACGTCACAGTCCCAACTGGAAGGTGCGTTCGAAAGAAATACTCGCTCCAGCCTGAGGCGTATTCGCCAAGAACGCTAATGGGCGCTTCCAAAACGGTCACATTACTGATGTTGTAACCCGAGAGTAAACTTGCCGCGAAACAGTTCACGATCGTGCCTAGACTGTGACCGATCAGGTGAATGCTTTGTCCGTATTGCGAGCCGAAGTTGGTCATGAGCATGCGTGCCAGGGTATGACCTGTTGTTTCTGTGTAACTATTGGCAGTTTGAAAGTCGTTATACGCGCCTGGCCAAAAAAACATTAGCACATTTGCACGACGGCTACCCTCGATCTGCAGCCGCTCCGTAATGGCCAAGCTCATGTTCGTGACCCAGTCGGGAGGGCGACCCGTGTAAACCTCAAGTTGCCACCCATGCGTGATCACGACCGTGGGAAGATTCCTGTCGAACGGCTCGATACACTCGCACGTTCCTGGTTGCGGTTGCGTCTGTGCAGGATTAGCGGGACCGATCACGGTTAAAATCGCTGTGTGGCTGGTTTCGGTTCCTCCTGAATTGCTTACCTCCACCGAGTAATTACCCGCTTGGCTCATTCCGACATTTACCAAATTCAGCGACGCTCCTGTCGCTCCTAAAATCGGATATCCATTTCGCCGCCACTGATAACTCAAGGGTGCGTCCCCAGTTGCGACCACGCGAAAGGATACCGCCTGCACATTGCTTACAGTTTGACTTTGCGGCTGAAGTGTGATGATCGGTGCCAAGGCGCCCGGCGCAGTCACAACGAGCCGGGTTGTGGACAAGCCGGCGTCGTTACTGATGTCGATTTGATTGGCGCGGTTGTCGCGGTCGGCGAAAACACCGACATTATACAACCCCGCCGGTGTGCCGGGCGGAACGGTAGCGCTTCCCACGAACTGAAAACTCTGGCCGCCCGGAATGGCGCCGATATCCACATCCAGCGGCGAAAGAGGCTGATCGCTTAGGGTTAGGGTTTGGTCAGCGCTCAGACGCAAGCGGGCTTGTGTCGGTCCGGCGTTTCCAAGTCCCCTATTCTTGATACGGAAACTGATTCCGAAACTTTGCCCTACTTGTACAGACGCCGGTGCGAAGGCAACGTTTTCGACTACGAGATCGGGGCTCGAAGTTGTCGCGGTCGGCCCAATGCTTCCAGCACTGATTTGGACGCTGAAGAGATCAAAACCCGGCCAAGTGCCGCCGAGATCCAATCCCTTGACTCTAATAGCCACCGCCGGCGGAATAAACCCTTGCGACCGCAAATCCGCCAGATCAAACCACAAATGCGCATTCGTCCCGTTCTTCCCTTCGTCCGCTGTGCCGATTACAAAGAAATTCCTGCCGTCGTTGCTAACCGAAACCTCTGCTTGCTCATTGGTTCCACCCGCAGTGTGGAGCGTAAAATCATTCCCCAGACCATCAAATATGGAATCGTCAGTAAAACCCACAACCACATAGGAATCTCTCGGAAGGGAGAGTCCTGTCTGCACAGGACTAGAATCGTCGCCGAGAATAGCGTTCAGAGTGACTGGAATTGGACAATCATTCCTTTGTGGAATCATTCCGCCGTATGGTCCGGTCATTGGCCCAGCACCGCTGTCGAAATAACCCAACACGACGTCGGCAAAGCCACGCACGGGTACGAAAGGGTTGACCAGCAAGTCGGCTTCTGAACTCATGGTGCTGCCGACAGCATTGGATACGCGCAGCCTGTACTTTCCTGTTTGGTTCAGAGTAACTCCGTATAAACCCAACGTGAGATTCGTCTGACCAGGAAGGTTAAAGCCGTTGAGTTGCCATTGATATTGGAGCGGATTGCTTCCGTCTCCCATTACGGCCCCAAATACCACATTATCTCCTACAATAGCACTCTGGCTCTGCGGGCTAATCAAAACGACTGGAGACCTCGGCGTGTTCGTGTTCAACCTGGCGATCCTGCCTCGGGGTGTGCCATCGATTGTCGTGAAATCTCCGCCGATTACAGCGTTGCCATCCGATTGCAAAGTGATGCTCGACACAACAAAGCCGTTTGCGCCAACCCCTGGATCGAACGTCGGGTCAAGGCTACCATCACCGTAAAGCCTGGCTAGTCGGCTCCGCGGCACACCATTGAAATCCGTAAACCGACCGCTTATGAGAATTTTGCCGCTGCTTTGCCGCCTGAGTGAGTTTACTCTTTCGTCCGTCGCTCCCGCGCCTGGATTAAATGTCATATCGACACTTCCGTCGGAATTAAGCCGCGCGATTCGGTTTCGAGGAACTCCGTCGATTGCTGTAAATCTTCCACCGACCAGAATTTTCCCGTCTGGTTGAATCTCTATCGCTAAAGGATAATTATTGAATCCTGTCCCTGGATCGAAGCAACGGTCGAGCGTTCCGTTGCTGTTGAGCCGCGCAATTCCGGAGCGCGCCACATCGTTAACACCCGTAAAATCACCGCCAATTAGGATCTTGCTGTCTGGCTGTATCGCCATCGTTAGCACGCCAAAGTTGGTAAAGTTCGCGGACGCATTAAAAGTGTTGTCCAGGCTACCATCGGAATTGAGTCGAACGATTCCTCTTTTTTCTGAGTTGTTATTGAAGTTTGTGAACGGCCTCCAACAAGAATTCTCCCGTCCGGCTGCACGGCGATATCGAAGACGCTGCGGTTTGGCCCAGTTCCTGGATTGAATGTGGCATCGAGTGTCCCATCAGCGTTTAAGCGCGCTATCGCAGACCATGTCGTCCCAATAAGCCTGAACCCGCCGCCGATTAGAACTTTTCCGCCTGGCTGCGGTACGATCGCCTCAACTCCAACATTATTTGAAACACCTACCACAGACACTGGATTAAAGCTGGCGTCCAGCAGACCATTCGTGTCCAGGCGTGCGATGCCTCTCCTGAGAGTTCCGTCGAAGTTTGTGAAATATCCGCCAATCAGAACCTTTTGGTCGGGCTGAATGACGGATACTATGATGTCGCTGTTCGCCCCCGAGCCAGAGGCGAAACTTGTGTCAAGGCTGCCGTCTTGCGCCAAAAGCAGAGGCGCAGTCCCGAGCAGCAAAGTGCTCAATATAGTGGTAATTAGTTTAAGCGAAGCGCTTCGTCCGCCGCGACCGCATGTTAGGCATGGTTTCATAAGCACAGGCCCTCTGGCCAGTACTGGGTTGCTTAAATCGATGAGAATCTAAACTTCAACGAATGTAAAGCAGAAATAATTGAGGGAACATGGGCAGCTTATGGCTTGCCTTGCCTTCTCCTCAATCGTGGACAAAATGGGCGGATTGCGCCTTAAATTTCTTTCCGTGGCACAGAGCGACTCATTATAATCAGAGCATGGATCATTATATCGAACAATTGGTGGACCTCACGGATCCCGCTGGAAATCAAATTTACAATATGACGATGGCTGAGGCGCGCGAGCGTGTGCTGCGTGGCACACCAGATTCGGTGCGTGAGATCGCCGGATCGTTCGCCCTCGTCGCACGGGACGGCAAGATGGTGCGGCTGGCTCGGTCGCTGGACCGGCCAATGCGTTATTTCCTTGCCAAAAGGGCTGAGGGACCGGCGCTGATTGTGGCTGATCGGATCGATGCCATACACAACTGGCTGGCGACGGAGGGTCTGGCGGACCAATTCCACCCAAGCTATACGCGGATGGTTCCGGCGCATTATGTGGTGGAAATTCAACTCGTGGGCTGTCCCGATCCCGATCCAGTTTACACGCGGTTCTTTGATCCGCCGCGGAACCAGTTCTCGACCGATCTCGATGGGATCGGAAGGGCCTATATTGGCGCGCTGTTGGACGAAGTCGGGCTTTGGCTGCGACATATTCCGGGCGGCGAACCCATTGGCGTTTCTTTTTCCGGCGGGATTGACAGCGGCGCGGTCTTTCTCGCGACGTATCACGTGCTCAAGAAGCTCGGGCACAGTCCCTCGCGGTTAAAGGCATTCACGCTGGCGTTCAACGATGGTCCCGACTTGGCGCAAGCGCGGGAATTCCTGGAACGGGTCGGGCTTAGCCTGTTCCATGAACCGCTGGAAGCGGACCTGTCGATGCTGGATGTGCGCGAAACGATCCGCATTGTGGAAGA
>JAKEEH010000501.1 GCA_022616725.1 Limisphaerales bacterium
GCGGTGCCGACGGTCAAAATGTCAAAATGGCGAGACGCTGGACTTTCAGTCCGGTCGATGGTAGTCATGCTTTGGAGACTCAGGTGTTGTGATACGGGCGAGAATACGATCGCCGCTCAAGCGAGCGTTCACTTTGATTGAGTTATTGGTGGTGATTGCGGTCATCGCAATTCTGGCCAGCCTATTGCTGCCTGTCCTGGGCCGGGCGAAAGAGCAGGCGCGAACGATTCAGTGCATAAGCAATGTCCGCCAAATTACCCTGGCGCTGAATCTGTATGTGGATGATTACGGTCATTACCCTCTCGGTACCGGTCCGGGCCCCGATCCCAGTTACTCACAAAGCTGGCAGGACGCCCTGAGTCCCTATTTGTCAGAAAAAACCAGTAATTCTCTTTTTCAGGTTATTCGATGCCCATCGTACAAGCAGTACGGAAGCTTTGCGGTGGGGAGTGCTCACATTTTCTTTCCCTGGAGCATCTACGGGTACAGCGCCGGAACCGCTTACGCCTTAACTCCAACCCCAAACGAACACGCAAATCCCAAGTACTTGCAGGAGTCAGCCGTGGTGGTGCCGTCGGAAATGATCGCTCTTGGAGACGCATATCTAATGGCGCACGAAGTGCCAAAGATTGTTTTGGGCGCGACCGACCTGCAGTACATTCCGATCAAATTCCGTGAAAAATTACCCGGCTATGCGCGCGAGCAAATGGCTGTGAGGGCGCGGCACCACGGGCGCCATGTGATCGGGTTTTGCGATGGGCACGTTGAGGCGATCCTCTTTACCAAACTTTTCGCCGATAATGCCGACGCCAGACGCATCTGGAACTACGATCATCAGCCGCACGTGACAGCTTACGATTGAGCTGCGACTTAGTACAGACTGGCTTGCTTAAGGCACGGCCTCCCCGTCACACGTCAATTGAGGTTCCAACGCTGGCGCTCGGAAGCATTTTCCTGACGCGTTGGCGTCTGAATTCATTTGCCCTGCTCAAAGACGAAGCAGTCGCAGTGTTCGCGCAGGCGGCGCACTAACGGCGGGCCGACGTTCTCGGAAAAGCGTTTCTCCAGGACCGCGCCGGGATCATTTGTGGTCACGAGAATCGGCCGCTGATCCCGCGTCCGCGCCTCGACGATGTCGAAGAACACGCCTTCGGTAGTCGGAAGCCAGCGCATCTTGATCAGATCATCAATGAACCATCCCCGCGCACTGATCTGGCGGTCCATCCACGGGCCCAGTTGATGGTTGTCGCGCGCGGCCTGGCACTCCGCCTCAAATCGGGCCGGCGTCCACACCTGGCACGAGATGCCCCGCTCCCAGAGGCGCCTCACAACACGGAACATCGCTCGCGATTTGCCCATTCCCGTTGGCCCGCGCAGGAGCAATCCCCGTTTGCGGTCGGTGTTGGCCCAGTCGACCAGCTCATCCAGGATCGGGACCAACCGCCTCAGGTGGTCAAGGTCGGTTTCGCCATCCGCTTCGGTCGTCAGCCGGTACTTCGCGGGACAAAGGCGCGCCCATTCGGCCTCGCGCTGCTGCTGTCGAGCCACCTCCTCCGCAGCCCGCTTTTGCGCAGCCAACTGGCGGCAGGCCGGACACAAAGGGTTCGCGGGCAGATTCACCGTGCGCCCCATAAACGCCATGTCGAAGCGAAGGAGCTTGTCCTCAAAGCGGCTGCCGCACCACGGGCACTCGAGCGGCGCAATCGTTGCGATCACAGGATTGACGTCGGCCATAAAGTCTCCTTCTACAAAACTCCTGGCTGACACCGCCCTCCCCCCGGCGGCACCGGTGCGGACGAGTGTGGGGGCAGGGGCTTTGGCTTGGGCTTGGGCTTAGGCTCAGGCATAGGCGAGCCCGTTTCGCCTGATGACAGCGACTGCCGAGAAACGCCTGATTTTATTGGGCCGCACGCGACCGAAGTTTCACTTTCCGCAATCGCGTGGGCATTCCCGTGGAGATTCTGCGACTTTTCCAGTTCTCTTTTGAGCAACGTTGGCGAAAGTTTGAAATCGGCCATCGTCACGCCGGGCGGGAGCGGAAACTTCGGCTTGCCGCGCACCCGATCATCCCACTGGAGGAGCTGAAAATAGCTCCTGCCGTTGACCTGGTAGAGGCGGATCAGCGAGGCCTCGGCCAGTTCGGTCAGCAGTGTCTGGATTTTGTCGGGCCAGGTCGCGCGCCCTCTCGGGAAGCAGATATTCCTCAGCAATTTCGGATCGGCCTCGTGGAGGCCATAATCGCAGGCGACCAGTTTCAGGCGGGTGTAGAGATTCTGCGCGGCCATGGACACATCGGCCCAGGGCCCAATCAGCATCGCTTCATGGAAGAGGCGGTCAGGCATGGGCGGTAGTGGTCAAGCCGGAGAACCCAAATCCCGATCGCTTGGTGCGCCCGCCGCCGATTCAGCGGTGGGTTTGCTGAAGAACGCATCGCACCTTTGCGCGATGGACATGATTGTCAGTCTCGCTACGATCGAGGGACGAGACTGCTGGTCAGAAATGGACGCCGCGACCTCTGCGGCTACTTTGTTGAGCGCCGCCCTTTCTGCACGGCTGAGCGGGATGGTGATTGAGGTTCTCTTTTCGTAGGTATTGTTGGAGCAATTGGGATCTCCCGAGTAGAATACAGCTCCGGCGATAATTGTCGAAATAAAGCTGGGAGTTTCTCGGGTCCAAGGCAGACGGCCGCGCCGCTGTAACAATTCTAAGATTATCATGCGCCCGAGTTGTTGAGGTTCCAAGGGCGCGGCCTCTTTGACCATAGTTTCAAGTTCAGCCTGCGGCATAATTTCTATTTGCCGCGGACGCTGCTGAACGTGACTTACGAATTCCTGACGTCCTAATTGCCCCAATCGTTTGAGCGTTCGGAGTTCACTGTCCGTGAGAGCTATCGTGATGTTCCGCTCTGCCTCAAGTTTCGATCTCTTGCGCGACATGAAGTCCCTTGTAGCTTGTTTGGGCCGTTGGTGGTAGTGATTTTAGATGTACTTTTGCCCTCTCTGTACATGGTGTGACGCGAAGGACAGGCAAATGGAAGGCTCTGCGACGGCGGCCGGTATGTCACGCAACCCACTGATACGAATTGTCGATCTTCCAGCCCTGGTCGGCGCGAACGCACTTGAACTCGTGGCCAGCGTCAGCTAGCGGGCGAGCACGACCCGTCTCAGATCGCCGCTGACCCAGGCCTGCCAAATTCTGTCCGCACGCGAGAACAAGCACACGGTGGTCACGACCAATATTGACCCGGCCAACTGGCACGAGTTCTTCGGCCACCGGATCGTCGAGCGTCTCCTGCAGGAAAAATCATCCAGCTCCCAGGGAGATCGAAGGCTGCAAGAGTCAATCGTTACCATCTTTCCTGTCCTTGCGGCAGCAGTTGTGTTGCTCCTCGTTTTGCTGTAAGCGCCTCTCGCTGGGCCTGTCCTTCGGTCGTGAGATGGTAAGGAGTGGGGGCGGGAATGTCGGCCCAGTCAAATTGGTCGCCGTCATCGAAAATGTTTCCGTGCAGCAACCCTCGATAGCTTCGCGGCAACGCGCCCATTCCTCTGGCGTCTCCGGCTGCTTCTTCACGTACGAATAACCGCCCTGGTCGTTGCGCGCGAAGTTTTCGGGCGCGACTTCCCGGCAAAGGTCGCAGTCGAGGCACTGGTCGCCAACGTAAACCTTGTCCGGAACATTGTCGGCCATTCGCTTCTTGAAGGTTTCAAGTGACATAGGTTAGCGAATCGTCATGTCTTACCATCCGGAGGGTCCAGGAATTTCGCGGTGGCGAAAGCCCTTTGGCAACGTCCTTAGTTTGTGGTGATTACGGCGTCCTGGCATGCTGCCAAAAGTCGCTGGCCGCTACATGGCCGCCCTCCGGTGTCAGCCAATGAAAGAGCCGCAAGGCGATTGGCAGAACTATTGGCGAATTCGCGACGCTACGAGGCGAGACCGGGGCGGATCACGGCTTCCGCAAGCGGAAAAACCGGGCGGCGTTGGTCGTGCTGCACAGGCTTGACTGACCCAGTCAATGTCGCGGGTCAGGACTTCGGCGGCCCAATGTTGTGCCGATGCCGTCGCTCGGCGGTCTTACGGACGAACAGATTGCCGACGTGTTGACTTTCGTGCGCGCGGCCACAGCCAGTCGTGCAGCACCCCGGACAGCTGAGGAGTTGAAGGAATAGAGACAGGGTCGCCTGACAAGTCACTTATCGCCTGACTTGGAACCGATGGGGTATAGTTGTAATCTGATGGTCTGCATGATTGCGCGTGAAAATCGCTCATGTTCGCGCGAGGCCCACTCACACGGGCTGTTTGGAGCCCGTAGTTTCCTGCATAATCCTTGCTGGCACTGCGCCTGCTAAATTGCAGATCGTGAGTCGCCGACGGCAGATTGAAGCACATAAGCGGATATGAAAGACCTTTCGGAGTTCTCCTACTGGTTGATCGTTTGTCTATTCGCAGTCGGCATCGGGCCGTTGCGCGCGGTGCCCGTGGCAGCTAAGGCCACCAACAACTCGCCGCCGGGGACGATATTGTGGGAGTTCGTGGCTGGGTCTATGTTCACGCCTCCGGCTGTCGGCCAGGATGGCACCGTGTACGTCGTGGGAGGCAATCCGAATCCGAAACTCTACGCCCTGACTCCCGACGGAGTTAAAAACTGGGAGAGGGATCTCGGGCCGGACCTCGGTGGGTCGCCCGCCATTGCTGCGGACGGCACTATTTACGTGGGCGCTTATAAGACGTTCAGAGCCTACGATGCGAACGGAAATCTCCGCTGGTCGTACTCATTCCCAATCATAGCTAACGTCTCTGCGCCGGCGATCGCGCACGATGGCACCATTTACGTCGGCACAGGCAGAGGTCTGTACGCCCTCCGCCCGGGCGGAAGCCTGTTATGGAGATTCAATGCTTCCGCAGAAGTTAACACGCCAGTAATTGGGAAGGACGGCACAATCTACTTCGGCTCCGATTACGATGGCTTCTATGCGCTTAACCCGGATGGGACTCACCGCTGGTATTACCAGATGTCCGGCTATAGCACCTCTGCGGCTATTGGCAGTGATGGCACCGTTTATGTTGCGGGTTCCATATTTCCGAGCAAACTTTTTGCCTTCACCCCGGAGGGAACAAAGATATGGGAAACGCAGATTGGCCCGACGTTGTCGCAAGGGGCCTCAGCTCCCGTCATTGGTCCTGACGACACTCTCTACGTTGGCCTGCACTACGACCTGAAGCTCTACGCATTCGATCCCGACGGTTCTCCGAAGTCGTCCTTTGCCGCTCCCCGTGGCGGCACCGGCGCCGCCACGCCCTCGCCTGCCGTCGATTCACATGGGAACATTTATGCTGCAATCGGAGTGAAGCTGGTTGCGGTGAGCCCAACCGGTTCCGGGCTCTGGTCGTCTGAGCTTCCGGTCTTTTCAGGGCTTTACACCGCGCCCACCTTGACTCGCGAGGGAATCATTTACGTCGGAAATGCGGCCGGTCGCATTTATGCCATAAAGGCAAACGGGGGACTTGCCGACACTCCATGGCCGATGTTTCAGCGCGACATCCTCCACACTGGCGCAGCGCCGTTGGCTCCGGTCACAAATTTGCCGGTGGTTTCTGTGGAAGCCACGATTCCGTTCGTCAGCGAAAACGTGCGCGACACTCCTGGCCGGCCCCGTCTGCTCTCTGAGGATCAGGGCATCGCGAGCACAAACGTCACTCTTCCGCCGCGTACGACTCGCCGGCCGCCGACCTCGCTTCCGCCATCGACTAATGCGGGCCGGTTCACCATCACGCGCGCTGGCGGCAGCAGTGACGCTTTGAGCGTTCATTACTCTCTCTCGGGCACGGCGAGCAATGGCGTCGATTACATGCGACTGAGTGGCACGGCTTTATTTGACGCCGGCGCTCGCGCGACAGAAGTCGTGGTCGCGCCGGCGGATGACAAGCTGGTCGAGGGCGACGAGACTGTTGTGCTCACGCTCACACGGCATTCGACGTACCACGCAGGCATGTCAAACAGCGCTGCTGTTACCATCCACGATTCTCACAAAGTCCCGACCGTAACGATGATCACGCCCGCGAATGGCGCTGTGGTACCGGCGGGCACCAACATCGTGCTTGGGGCCAACGCATTCGGCGGGGATGCCTCCGTCGCGAAGGTCGAGTTCTTCGAAGGCGAACGCAATCTGGGTATCGCAGACGGGCCGTTGCGCACGCCTTGCGGCATGTACTTGCTCACCTGGTCTAATGTTCCGCCCGGACTCTATGCCATACGAGCCAAAGCGACGGACAACGCCGGTGCGCATGCATTCTCGGAGCCGATCAGTATTATTGTGCTTGCACCGACGAACATTTCGCCGCCGGGAACAATCTTGTGGCGATTTCCAGTAGACGAGGTAAATGCGGGTCCCGCAGTGGGACCAGACGCCGCGATCTACGTGACTGGTGGCAATCCTCTCTCGAAGCTATACGCGCTGACGCCCGGGGGAGTGAAGAAGTGGGAAACGGATCTGGGCAGTGTTCCCTGCACGCCCGCTGTCGCTGCCGATGGAACCATTTACGTGAGCGGCAATAAAATGTTCCGAGCGTTCAACCCGGATGGGACACTTGGGTGGTCATACGCATTCCCGGACACGTATTTGTTTTACGACGTCACGCCGCCAGCAATCGCACATGATGGCACAATTTATGTCGGCGCCGGCTTACCGGAAACCCTGTACGCCCTTCGACCTGATGGCAGCCTCAAGTGGAAATTCGCTGTCCGCGAGAGCATGTACGCGCCCATTGTAGGCGCGGATGGGACAATTTATTTCGGCGTGTATTTCGATGGCTTTTATGCGCTTGCCCCCGATGGGACGCGCAAGTGGCATTATCCGATAGATGGTTATAACATCTTTGGCGCCATCGGAGAAGATGGCACGGTTTACGTTTCCGGCTCGGACAGGCTTTTCGCATTCACGCCGGACGGCGTCAAAAAATGGGAGGCTCGACTCGGACCCTTTTCGCAAGGCGCGTCGCCTCCAGTGGTCGGCGCTGATGGTACCATCTTTGTTCGCTGCGATCTCGATCTCAAGGTCTTTGCGTTTAATCCCGA